>DASQGL010000075.1:0-39687 GCA_035632635.1 Candidatus Limnocylindrales bacterium | reverse complement strand
GTCAGCTCGGTGACCGTGGCCCGCACGGTCCGCGGCCGGACCGCCTCCACGTGCGCGACCAGCGCGCTGGCGACCTGCCCCGGGTCCTGGTCGGGCACCAGCCGGCAGGACAGCTTGGCCGCCGCGAAGGCGGGGATGATCGTCTTCGAGCCGGCCCCCTGGTATCCGCCCCAGATGCCGTTCAGATCCAGCGTCGGCCGGGCCCATTGCCGCTCCTGCGGCGAGAACCCGGGCTCGCCGGCCAGCGCCTCGATCTGGTAGGTCCGTTTGAGCTCGCCTTCGTCGAGGGGCACGCGCGCGAACTGCCGGCGCTCTTCGTCGGTGAGCGGCAAGACCCCCTCGTAGAAGCCCGGGATGAGCACGCGGCCCGAGGCGTCCTTGAGCTGGGTCACGATCTCGGCCAGCGCCTGGATCGGGTTCGGGGCCACGCCCCCGTAGGACCCGGAGTGGAGGTCGGAGTTCGAGGCCTCGACCCGCAGCTCGAAGTAGACGAGCCCGCGCAGCCCGTAGGTGATCGCGGGCATGCCCTTGCCCGCCATCGCCGTGTCGCTCACCACCACGTAATCGGTGCGCAGCCTCACCCGCTCGCGGCGCACGAAGTCGGCGAAGTGCTCGCTGCCGATCTCCTCCTCGCCTTCGGCGATGACCTTCAGGTTGAGCGGCAAGGCGCCCCGGGTCCGCAGGATCGCGTCGATCGCCTGCCAGTGCAGCGCGATCTGCCCCTTGTCGTCGGAGGCGCCCCGCCCCAGCAGTCGGCCGTCCTGCCGGATCGGTTCGAAGGGGGGTGAGGTCCACAGCTCCAGCGGATCCACGGGCTGCACGTCGTAGTGCCCGTAGAGCAGGACGGTCGGCTTGCCCGGCGCGTGCAGCCAGTCGGCGTACACGACCGGGTGGCCGGGCGTGTCGATGACGGCGGCGTGCTGCAGCCCGATCGCCGCGTAGCGCTGCCTCAGGTGCTCGGCGGCCGCGCGGACGTCCTGGGCCCGCTCCGGCTGACTCGAGATGCTCGGGATGCGGAGGAAGTCCTCCAGCTCGCGGAGTCCCTGCTCGCGGGTCTGGTCCAGGTGCGCCTGCGGCGTTGCCATCTCGCGTGCCGTCTCGGGAGCCTGCCGCCCGGGCGTTAGTAGATGAAGCCCAGGATGTCCTGGCCGGCCGTGCCCTTGATCGTCCGGTAGTCGACCACGCCCCAGCGCCCGTAGTTCATCTCGGACACCGTGAACGACCCGTCGGGGTTGACCGATTCGACGTAGGCGACGTGGCCGACCGGCGAGGACCAGCTGATGCCCTGGACCATGATCGCGCCGACCCGGGGCGCCTGCCCTTCGGGAAAGCCGAAGAGGCGCGCGTTGTACCACCACTGCCAGGCGTTGCCGTTCCAGGGCACGTTGCGCTTGTGGGCCACCCACCAGGTGCAGTAGCCGTAGGGGAACCGGCCGCCGACGCCGCCCACCGACCCGTAGTACGTGATCGACTGCGTGCTCTGCCCGCTCTGCAGGCGGCTCCAGTGCACCGGCTTGCTCACCGGCCCGTCGAGCGACGGCCCCAGCCCGTCGGGCAGCATCAGCATCGAGCCCGCGGCCAGCTTGCCCGGGTCCCGGATGAAGTTGAAGTCGATGATCGCCTGGGGGTCGACGTGGTACTGGGTGGCCAGCCCCTGCAGCTGCATGCCCGCCGCCACCTTGACCAGGACGCCGTTGACCGGCGGGATCAGGAGGATGCTGCCGGGACCGACGGCGGTGACGTCGATCAGGTTGTTCGCCCAGCGGACCGTGTCGACCGTGAGCCCGAACTGACCGGCCACGTTCTGCACCGTGTCACCGGCCTTCATCGTGTAGTGAACGAGATCGCGCCGGGGCGCCACGTCCGCGGTCGAGGCGTCCATCTTGACGATGTAGCCGGCCTGGTTGACGACCACGTCGTTCGCGGCTGAGATGGGGTGGACGTCGCCCAGGGTGGGCCCGAGATCGCCGGCGCCGTACGCGGTGTCGGTGTGGATCCGGTTGAAGGCGGTGAAGAGGGGTACGATCGCGGCGACGATCAGGACGATCGCGTGTGTGAAAAACCGGCTCTTAGCCAGAAGGCTTCCCCCTGTGGAATGGCCGAGTTGGTTTTTCGGCATGGTAGCACAGGCTGTCCACTGAAATGCAAGCGAAGGGGCGGCCGAAAGGGCACTCCGAGTGCAGCCGAACCATGAAGCGGACGGGTAGTGACAAAGATGTAAAAATGGGGCAGACTGCTAGGTGACCCCGTCCGGGAGGGGCGGGCGAGCCGGCGGCGGGCAAAGCCGATTCGGGAGGGCTGCCCGAGGGCGTAGGTAGGAGGCGGAGGAGGCGGCCGGCCCGGGACGCCGGCGGCAGCGGTTGTAAAGACTTAGGAAGGGCTGTAAAGATCGCGATCTTTGGCGTTCCCCGCGTTCGCCCGACCCTGCAGCGAGCGCTGCTGTCGCTGGGCGCGGCCGGCATCCTCGGCCTCGGGCTGCCGCCGCTGAGTGCGCTGGCGGACACCGCTCCCTCGCCGTCCGCCTCGCCGAGCCCGGCGCCGGCGCCGGCCGCGGCCTCGCCATCCGCGTCCGCGTCGCCCGTCCCCAGCGCCTCCCCGTCGCAGACCCTTCAGAACAAGCAAGCCCAGGGCGAGCTGATCGGGGCGCTGACCGCCTCCGAGGCGCACGCCTTGATGCTGGAGAAGTCGATCGCGCAGGCGCAGCTGAACCTGATCGCCCTCGGCCAGCAGCTGCTGGACGGCCGCCGGCAGCTCGACCGGCTCGACCACCAGCTGGTCCAGGTGCAGGCGCAGCAGCAGGATGCCCAGTTCCGGCTCCAGTCGGACCGGGTCACCCTCCGCGACGTCGTGCGCCGGATCTACAAGCACCAGCAGAACTTCTTCGCCGCGCTGCTCGAGTCCGGCGGCTTCGGCGGCCTGTTGCGGGTGATCGGCTACAGCAGCGTGGTGGTCGACCGCGAGCAGGTCGCCATCCGCCGCGTCCAGGCGGACACCATCGCCCTCCAGCACGCCCGCACCACGTTGCAGCGGGGCCGGTTCCAGCAGCAGGCGATCGTCGACCGGCTGAGCCGGACGCATCTCGCCCTCAGCGGGCAGCTCGACACCGAGCAGAGCCTGCAATCCGAGCTGCAGCAGACGATCGCGGCCGCGCTCGCGGCCCTCGACGCCTCCCAGACCGACACCCCGGCGGAGGCCGCCGCGCGGGCCACCCTGGTCAAGATGAAGACGGACGCCCTCCTGCAGCAGATCGAGCTGGCGGTGGGCGCCCAGGCGACCTTCCTGAAGCTCGCCCAGCTCATGCCCGACGACCCGACCCTGCTGGAGACGGGACGCCTGCTGTGGCCGATCCCGAACGCGACCATCACCCAGGGATTCGGCCCGACGCCTTTCAGGTTCGAAGCCGCCTACGCGGGCTTCGCCCATTTCCACACCGGCATCGACCTGGCCGTCCCGCTCGGGACCCCGGTGTTCGCGGCCGCGGACGGCGTGGTCGTCGCCGCCCAGGCGATGCAGGATGCGAACGGCACCCTGGTCGGATACGGCAACTACGTCATCATCCAGCACGCGACCGGGCTCGAGACCCTTTACGGCCATCTGCTCTCGTCGATCGTCAAGACCGGCGACATGGTGACCCGCGGGCAGCTGATCGGACTGGTCGGATCGACCGGGAACTCGACCGGGCCGCACACGCACTTCGAGGTGCGGATCGACAACGCGCCGGGCGATCCGATGGAGCTGCTCGCGCCGGCCACGCCCGCGGCGAGCGGCGCAGCGCCGTTGGTCCCCCGCTAGGCTCACGCGGCGCGACCGCCACGCTCCCGGCGGCGCGGGGGCGTCGCTAGCATGGTTCGGTGCTCAAGTCCCGGCGGCTGCGCGCCGCGCTCTGGTCGCATCGCCGCTTACTGGCCTTCGGCCTGTTCGCGATCATGCTGGCCAACGGCTTCGCCCTGCTCCAGCCGTACCTGCTGGGGCGCGGCATCGACGCCGTCACCCACGGCGACCCCTCGCGCCTGCCCCTGATCGTGCTGGCGATGGTGGTCGCCGCCGCCTGCGACGCCGCGTCGCGCTTCGGCCAGCGGCAGACCATCAACCGCGTCTCCCGGCTGATCGAGAACGAGTTCCGCCGCGACCTCTTCCGGCAGCTGGAGCGCCTCGACCAGCGCTTCTTCCAGGGCATCCGCACCGGCGACCTGATGGCCCGCGCCACCAACGACCTGAGCGCGATCCAGCAGCTGCTGGGCATGGGGCTGGGCAACGTCACCAACACGATCGTCGTCTTCGTGGCGGCGGTCGTCCTGATGCTGCTGATCGACTGGCAGCTGACCGTGCTCTCCGTCTCCCTGCTCGTGCTCCTGTCCTTCGGCTTCGTCTTCCTCGGGCCGCAGATCCACCGGCGATTCCTCGCGGTCCAGGAGGAGTTCGCCGCGCTGGCCTCGAAGGCCCAGGAGAACTTCTCCGGCATCCGGGTGGTGAAGGCCTACGTCCAGGAAGACGCCGAATGCCGGGCCTTCGCCGCGATCAACCAGGGCTACGTCGAGGCGAACGTCGCCTGGGCCCGGGTCAACAGCGCGCTCTGGCCGCTCTTCGGCTTGCTCGCGGGGCTCAGTGCGGTCGTCCTCCTCTACGTGGGCGGCCAGCACGTCGTCCAGCACCGGATCACGATCGGCCAGTTCGTCCAGTTCAACGCCTACCTGATCCTCCTGTCCTGGCCGATGATCGCGCTGGGGTGGGTCGCCAACCTGTTCCAGCAGGGCGCCGCGTCGCTGAACCGGGTCGAGGAGATCCTGCGCCAGGCGCCGGCGATCGCCTCTCCGCGCCATCCCCTGCAGCCGGCGGCCGTTTCTGGCGCCCTGACCTTCGAGGATGTCACCTTCGCCTACGAGGGGGAGCCGGTCTTCGAGCACCTCTCGCTCCGCGTGCCGGCCGGCTCGACGCTTGCGGTGGTGGGCGCCACCGGCTCGGGGAAGACCACGCTGGTCCGCCTGCTGGCCCGGGTCTGGGATCCAAAGGCGGGCCGCATCCTGCTGGACGGCCAGGACCTTCGGGACCTGCCGCTCGATTTCCTGCGACGGCAGATCGGCTACGTGCCGCAGGAGGCCTTCCTCTTCTCCGAGACGCTCGCCGAGAACGTCACCCTGGGGGCGCCCGACGCCGCGGCGGAGGCGGTCGACCGGGCGGTCCGCCTGTCCCAGCTGGGCGCCGACCTGGAGCAGTTCCCGCAGGGGCTCCAGACGCTGGTCGGCGAGCGGGGGGTGACGCTCAGCGGCGGACAGAAGCAGCGGACGGCGATCGCGCGCGCCCTGGTCCGCGATCCGGCCATCCTCGTGCTCGACGACGCGCTCTCCAGCGTCGACGTGAAGACGGAGGAGGCGATCCAGGAGGGTCTGCGCGCCTTCCGAAAGGGACGCACCAGCATCGTGATCGCGCACCGGGTCTCGACCATCAAGGACGCCGACCACATCGTCGTCCTGGACGGCGGCCGCATCGTGGAGCAGGGCCGGCACGCCGAGCTGCTCGCGCAGGGCGGCCGGTACGCGGCGCTCTCCCAGCGCCAGCACCTGCAGCGGGAGCTGGAGGAGGACGACCCGTCGGCACCGTCGCGAGGGGAGACGCCGTGAGCCCCCGCGGCGGCGGGATGCGGGCCGCCCTGGCGGCCGACGAGATCACCGGCCGGGCCTACGACGCCCGCTTGATGCGCCGGCTCTGGACCTGGGTGCGACCGCACCAGGCCCTGCTCTGGTCGGGACTCGGGCTGTTGCTGCTCAGCTCGCTGGCGGACCTGGCCGGCCCCAGCTTCACCCAGCACGCGATCGACGACTATATCCGGCCCGGCCGGCTCAGCGGCTACGGCTGGCTGGCGGCGCTCTGGGCGCTCGTCCTGGTCCTCAACTTCGCGGCCCGCTACGCGCAGGGGTATGTCATGAACGTGCTCGGCCAGCGGGTCATGTTCGACCTGCGCAACGCGATCTTCGGCCACCTCCAGCGGATGGCGCTCCGCTTCTTCGACCACACGCCCGTCGGCATGCTCGTCACCCGCATGACGAACGATGTCGATGCGCTCAACCAGCTGCTGACCTCCGGGCTGGTCTCGCTGATCGGCGATCTCTTCTCCCTGGTCGTGATCGCCGGCTTCCTGCTGCTCGTCAACTGGCAGCTCGCCCTGGTGGTCTTCCTGGTCATGCCGATCGTGGCCGGCGTGACCGTGGTCATGCGCGCGCAGATGCGCGAGACCTATCGCGCGATTCGCACCCGCATCGGTCGCCTGAACGGCTTCCTGCAGGAGATGGTGTCCGGGATGCTGACCATCCAGCTCTTCAATCGCGAGGCGCGGGCGCTGGCCGACTTCGACCGCCTCAACCAGGACCTGCTCCAGGCGAATCTGCGCTCGGTGCGCCTGTATGCGGTCTTCATGCCGCTGATGAGCTTCGTCGGCTCCTGCACCTTCGCGCTGATCCTGTGGATCGGCGGCGGTCGCGTCGTCCAGCGCGCCGTCTCCCTGGGCACGCTCGTCCTCTTCCTGCAGCTTTCCGACCGGCTCTACCAGCCGATCCGCGACCTGGCCGAGAAATACAACATCCTGCAGGCGGCCATGGCCGCCTCCGAGCGCATCTTCGGCATCCTGGACGAGCCCGCCCAAGACGTCGACCTGGAGCCGGCCCTCAGCCTGCCCGCGGTGCGCGGGGGGATCGAGTTCGACCACGTCTGGTTCGCCTATGAGTCCGAGGACTGGGTCCTCAAGGACGTCTCCTTCCGGATCGCGCCGGGCGAGAAGGTGGCCGTCGTGGGTGCGACCGGGGCCGGCAAGACCTCCCTGATCAGCCTGCTGACGCGCTTCTACGAGGCCCAGCGCGGCGCGGTCCGGGTGGACGGCCTCGACGTCCGGAGGCTTGCGCGGGACAGCCTGCGCCGCCGGGTGGGCGTGATCCTGCAGGACCCCTTCATCTTCACCGGCAGCGTGGCGCAGAACATCCAGCTGGGCACCGCGATGCCGCGCTCCCGCGTCGAGGAGGCGGCCCGGGCCGTGAACGCGGACCGGTTCATCCGCCGCCTGCCTGAGGGATACGACCAGGAGCTGCACGAGCGCGGATCCGAGCTGTCGACCGGGCAGAAGCAGCTGCTCGCCTTCGCCCGCGCCCTCGCCTTCGATCCCGCGATCTTGATGGTGCTCGACGAGGCGACCGCGAACGTCGATGTGGAGACGGAGCAGGTCATCCAGGCCTCGCTCCTCACCCTGATGGAGGGGCGGACCTCGATCGTGATCGCCCATCGGCTCTCCACGATCCGGCACGTCGACCGGATCCTCGTCCTGCACAAGGGCCGCCTGGTCGAGGAGGGGACCCACGCCGAGCTGATGCTGCGGCGCGGCGTGTACGCCCGCCTGTACGAGCTCCAGTACCGGGTCGAGTCCCCGGCGATCAGCGCCTAGGGCCAGGACCGGAGCGTCGATGAGCGTCCAGCTCGACGCGCTCGCCGACGAGGTCTTCGAGGCGTCGCGGGCGGCCGGCCGCGCCGGGTCGGTCGTCCGCCGGCGTCCCTACGGCGAGGTCGTCACCGATCCGGATTACCCGGACGTCTTCTACGCCCACGGCCTCTATGATCTGCACGCCCCCGACTGGACGCTTGCCGACCTGGAAGCGGTCCTGCGTGCGGAGCTGCCCCACGTCCCCGCCGATCGCGTGCACATCCGTGATCCGCTGACCCGCGACCGTCTCGGCCCCCTGCTCCAGGGCGCCGGCTATCGTCCCGAGCACAAGGTCGCGATGCTCGAGGTCTCGGATCCCGCGCTCGGCGCGCGGAAGGTCGCGCTGGAGCCGGTGGTGACGCCGTCGCGCTGGATGGCGCACGACGCCCTGCTCCGCGCCCAGTGGTCCGGGACGCCGTCCGCGGTGATCGAGCAGGTGCTCCGGCTGACCCGCGCGCGCGCCGAAGCCGTGTCCGACCGTCCCTACCTCGCCACCCACCATGCGCAGCCGATCGGGGTCGTGAGCCTGCACCAGCAGCGCCGGCTGGCGTACGTGCATGCGCTCTACGTCCTCCCCGATGCGCGCCGCCGTGGACTGGGAACCGCGATCATGCTCGCAGCGCGCACGGTCGCCCGGGAGCGCGGCGCGGAGAGCCTCGCGCTGCTCTGCCTGCGCGGCGGGTGGCTCCCCGACTTCTATCGCCGGCTCGGCTACGTGGCGGTGGGGGAGGAGGACACGTGGACGAAGGCGCGCTGACCCACGAGTTCCCGCTCAACGGCCCGGCCGGCGAGCCGGTCGATCTGCGACGCCTCTTCGCCTCGCACGGCGTCGCCACGCTGCCGCCGATGCGCGTCGACGAGACCGTGTGGACGTTCGAAGTCACCCTCCCGGCCGGGCGCAGCGCACGCACCGTGCGGGTGCAGGCGGGCCGTCCCGGGTTCATGGCGATCACGGTGCTCGGCCCGCCGCTCTCCCGGCCGCTCGAGGCGGCGCTGCTGGCCCTGACCCGCCACACGCTGAGCCTCGACGTCGATCTCTCCGGCTTCTATCGGATGGCGCGGGCCGATCCCGACCTGGCCTGGGTCACGGCGGGCGCCGGGCGCATGATCCGCGGGGCGACCGTCTTCGAGGACGTGATCAAGACCGTCTGCACCACGAACTGCGCCTGGTCCGGGACCGTCCGGATGGTCAGTGCGCTGGTGGAGCACCTCGGGGTCAGGGCGCCGGGCGCGCCGTCCGCGGGTCCCCTCGGGCGCGCCTTTCCGACGCCGCGGGCGATGGCGCAGGCGCCCGCGGATTTCTATCGCACGGTCGTGGGCGCCGGCTACCGCGCGGCCTACCTGCGCCAGATCGCCCAGGCGGTCGCCGCTGGCGCCGTCGACCTGGAGGCCCTGTCGGGGCCATCCTCCGCGGCCCTGTCCGACGACGACGTCATGGCCCGCCTGCGCGCCCTCCCGGGGGTCGGGCCGTATGCGGCTGCGCATATCGGGCTGATGCTGGGTAGAACCTCGGCGTTGATCCTCGACTCCTGGACCCGGCCGACCTACGCGCGCCTGCTCGACCGCCGCACGGTCGCGGACCGGACGATCGAGCGGCGGTTCAAACGGTACGGCCGCTACGCGGGCCTGGCCTTCTGGCTGTTCCTGACCCGAGACTGGGTGCCCGAGCTGCCCTCCCTGGTTCGCCGTGCCTGATCTCCGCGTCCTGGTCGTCTCCCCGAGCGCGCTGGCGCGCGGCGGGATGGAGGAGCTGCTGCGTCGGATCCCGGGCGTGACCGCGGTCGCGTCGAGCGGCGTGGAGGAGGCGGCGGCGCTGGCGGCGCAGCTGCTGGCGGACGTGGCGCTCCTGGACGTCGGGGCCGGCGAGCCGGAGGACCTCGAAGCGATCGCGCGTCTGGCGATCGGCCCGGCCGGGCTGCCGGTCGTGGCGCTGGGCGGCTCGGGGCAGAGCACCGCGCACGCGCTCGCCCTGGGCGCGGGTGCGCTCCTGCCCGCGGAGGTCGATCCGCCGACGCTCCAGGCGGCCCTCCAGGCGGCGTCCCGGCAGCTCGTCGTCATCCCCCGCGGCGAGCTCTCCGCGATCCTGCCCGACGACGACCCGGTCGACGACGCCGCGGCGGTCAAGGAGACGCTGACGCCGCGCGAGCTCGAAGTGCTGCAGGGCATGGCCCGCGGGCTGACCAACCGTCAGATCGCGGTCCGCCTCAAGATCTCGGAGCACACCGTGAAGTTCCACGCGGCCTCGGTGCTGGGCAAGCTCGACGCGCGCTCGCGCACGGAGGCCGTGACCCGCGGCATCCGCGCCGGCGTCATCCTCGTCTAATCCGCGCCGGTGCGCCTCGGCAGCTCCGCGAGGCGCTCGCCGCGAAATCTGACGCAGCTCGCTTGCCTTGCGCCTCGCTGCCTCGGCGCCGGCGCTTTTCGCGCGAAAGCGCGGCTCGCCTCTCGGCTCGCACTGCTTCTCAGCCCAGCCCTTACCCGCGCCGGTGCGCCTCGGCAGCTCCGCGAGGCGCTCGCCGCGAAATCTGACGCAGCTCGCCTTTGGGCTCGCGTTTGGACAGGCGAATGGCAGAATGAGACGGGATGGATCGCGACGGCTACGGCTACGAGAACACCGACCGGGGCATCGAGCGCCTGCTGACCGACGCGCGCACGCTCTCCCCGGTCGGCATCGAACGGATCGCCTGGGGTTGGGACCGGCACGAGGACCCGAAGGCGCTGGAGCGCTTTCGCGAGGCGGAGAAGCGGGCGCTGAAGGCGATCGAGCAAGCGGATCGCGGCCCCGAGTGGGAGCGCGTCCGGACAACCGTCCTCGATCTCACCGAAGGGCGAACCTCGCTCGTCTCATGGAAGGTCGAGCATGGCGAGACCGGCCACAAGGCGGAGCACGCCATGCTGGGCGCGGCGCTGGCGATCGTGGCCCGCGACCGCATCGGCCACGACGATTACCGCACGCTGGTGCGCCCGATGGCCGAAGGGCTCCCCTGGCTGCTGCCCGAGGAGCCTCCCGAGCCCTACCGCCCCGCTCGCCCCTGACCCGAGGTCAGGCGGCCAGCGTGCCCTCGGATTCCGGGGTCTTGATCTCGACGACCTCTCCGAACCGGTGGACCGTCTCGATCGCGTCGTAGAGCGGGACCGCCCGGGCGGCCGGAATCAGGTCGCTGATCTTCACGTAGTAGCTGCGCCCCTCGGGCCAGACCAGCGTGGGGACGCCGAACACGCCCTTGCGGACGGCCTCGGCATGCTCCCGCGCCAGGTCGCTGAAATCGACCACCCGCAGGTCATGGTGGAAGCGGGCCAGGTCGAGCCCGGCGCGCTCGGCGGCCAGTTGATGGGCGGCTGCCTCGTCCACTTTGTGGCCGTCCTCGTGCCGCGCTCTCTGCAGCTCGCGCCGGAAGCGGTCGCCCGCCTCGACGCCCTGGGCCCGCGCCGCGATCGCCGCCCGGAAGGCCGCAAGCCCGCTGACGGGGCCTTCCTGCAACCAGACCGGCGTTTCGCCTTGCGCCTCGCGGGTCCGGTGGTTCTCCATCAGGGAGAAGAAGCGGTACTCCGGCCGGATCCGGCCGGCCGCGGCCACGTCATCGAGCCACATCGAGCCGCGGTACGCCCAGGGACAGAGGAAATCGATGTAGACGGTCAGTTCGGTTGCGCTCATGCCCTGAGTCTACTCAGCGTGAGGGAGATGCCCGCGGAAGTGAATTGGAATTGAGCCCGGTGAGCAGTCGCGCCGAGGCGGCCGTGATCTCCGCGACGGCCGTCTCGAAGGGGGCGGCGTTCGCCCGGGATGGCACGCGATAGCCGCTGATCTTGCGCACGTACTGCAGGGCCGCCTCGTGAAGCTCCTGCTGGCTGGCCGGCGCGTCCGCGCGCCGCAGCGTCTTGATGCTCCGGCACACGGGACCAGTCTACCGCCCTGGGAATGTCCGGCCGGCGCCGGCGCACACCAGCGTGGTCGTGACCGAAGGGTGGCGCCCGGCCGGGTGCGGAATTGACAAAGGCGCAGCGGCCGGGTAGTTTGCTCAGAGCCAGCTGAACCGTTTGAGCTCACGGGGAGGGGAGGAGCCGTCAGCGTGACGCAACCCGCCGTCGACCGTCCGGTCAACGCGCCCCGGCCCCCGCGCCAGGCGGTCAAGGCCGTCCCCGCGGTCCACCTGCAGCGGGTGCGCAAGGTCTTCGGCGAGGTCGTGGCGGTCGCGGGCGTCGACCTCGAGATCCGCCAGGGCGAGTTCTTCTCCCTGCTGGGGCCCTCGGGCTGCGGCAAGACCACCTGCCTGCGCATGATTGCCGGCTTCGAGGAGCCGACGGACGGGAAGATCCTGCTGCTCGGCGACGACGTCTCGCGGCGGCCGGCCTACGAGCGCGACGTCAACACCGTCTTCCAGGACTACGCGCTCTTCCCCCACATGACGGTCGCCGCCAACGTCGAGTATGGCCTGAAGGTCAAGCGGGTGAAGGCCGCGGACCGCCGGGCGCGGGTGCGCGAGGCGCTCCGGATGATGCGGCTGGAGCGGCTCGAGCGGCGCAAGCCCGCCGAGCTGTCCGGCGGCCAGCGGCAGCGGGTGGCGCTGGCCCGGGCCATCATCAACCAGCCGCGCGTCCTCCTGCTCGACGAACCGCTCGGGGCGCTCGACCTCAAGCTCCGCCAGCAGA
Organism: Candidatus Limnocylindrales bacterium; assembly: GCA_035632635.1. Lineage (GTDB taxonomy): Bacteria > Chloroflexota > Dormibacteria > CF-121 > CF-121 > CF-120. The sequence continues at coordinate 27,575 of DASQGL010000075.1, read as the reverse complement.
TGCAGATCGAGCTCAAGGCCATCCAGGAACGCCTGGGCATGACCTTCATCTACGTCACCCACGACCAGGAGGAGGCGCTCACCATGAGCGACCGGCTGGCCGTGATGAACCAGGGCCGGATCGAGCAGGTCGGCTCGCCGGCCGAGGTCTACGAACGTCCGGCCACGCCCTTCGTGGCCGGCTTCGTGGGCGCCTCGAACGTGCTCGAGGGCGACGCGGCCCGGGCGGTCACCGGGCAGGCCGACGCCTTCACGGTCCGCCCGGAGAAGATCCGGCTGGCGCGGCTGGACGAGCCGGCCCGTCCCGACGAGTGGACCGCGACCGGGACCGTCCGGGAGGTCATCTACGTCGGCGCCTTCACCCGCTACCTGGTCGACCTGGAGCGCGGCGGCGAGCTCGTCGTGCTCCAGCAGAATCTCGCGATGTCGTCCATGGAAGTCCTCCAGGCGCGGGGCAAAGCCATTCGCCTGATCTGGCATCGTCAGCACAACCGGTTGCTCGCCCCGGCAGCCGCACCATCACGGGTTGAGGAGGAAATCGATCGATGAGATGGGACTACCGAATCGCGCCGCTGATCGGCGTCGCCCTCGTGCTTGCGGCGTGCGGCGGGTCGGGGACGCAGGCCGGCGCCTCGCCCTCCCCGAACCTTCCCCAATCCGTCGGGGCGGGTGAGGGCGCGCTCAACCTGATCGCCTGGACCGGCTACGTGGAAAGCGGGAAGACGGATCCGAAGGTCGATTGGGTGACGCCCTTCCAGCAGCAGACCGGGTGCATCATCAACGTCAAGTACGGGAACACGTCGGACGAGATGGTGACCCTGATGCGCCAGGGCGGGGGGACCGTCTGGGATGGCGTCTCGGCCTCCGGCGACGCGACCAACCGGCTGATCGCCCATGGCGACGTGGCCGAGGTCAACGTGAACCTGATCGCCGACTTCAAGAACGTCATCCCCTCGCTCCAGGCGCCCAAGCACAACACGATCAACGGCCATCACTACGGGGTGCCCTACATGTACGGACCGAACGTGCTCATGTACAACACCCAGAAGGTCACCCCGGCGCCGACCAGCTGGGCCCCGACCTGGGACGCGAACTCGCCCTACAAGGGGAAGGTGGCCGCCTACGACAGCGCGATCTTCATCGCCGACGCCGCCCTCTACCTGAAGGCGCATCAGCCGAGCCTGCATATCACGGATGTCTATGAGCTCACCGAAACCCAGCTGACCGCCGCCATCAACCTGCTCAAGCAGCAGGCCCCGCTGATCAAGAAGTACTGGTCAGCCACCACGGACGAGACCGACCCGTTCGCCAGCGGCGACATGGTGATCGGGACGGCCTGGCCCTACCAGGTGTCCTTCCTCAAGGCCGAGAACAAGCCGGTGGCGGCGCTGGTCCCCTCCGAGGGCGCGACCGGATGGGCGGACACCTGGATGATGTCCTCGCACGCGCAACATCCCAACTGCATGTACAAGTGGATGCAGTGGACGGAGCGCCCGGACATCCAGGACCAGGTGGCGGAGTTCTACGGCGCGACCCCCAGCAACGCCAAAGCCTGCGATCTGCTGCGCCAGCACATCGGCGCGACGGCGGATTCCGACTACCACTGCGGGGACGACACGTTCCTGAAGAACATCGCGCTCTGGAAGACGCCGCTGGCCGCCTGCGGTGACAGCCGCGGCAACACCTGCACCGACTACTCCGAGTGGTCGCAGAAATGGCAGGAGGTTCGCGGCACGAAGTAGGTGGCGGCCTCCAGCCTGAGTGGTCCTCGGCGCACGCTGGCGCGCCGGATCGGCGCGGTGCTCTACCGCGTCCCCGGCGCGCGGCTGATCGTGCTGCTCGGGCCGCCGCTCATCTGGATCGGGGTGATCTACCTGGGCGCGCTCGCCTTCCTCTTCCTGACCGCCTTCTGGCGACAGGACCCGCTGACCGCGGCCATCGTCCAGAGCTGGGGGCTGCAGAACTTCCGGGCGCTGCTGGCCGAGGACGTCTACCGGACGATCGCGATCCGCACCATCGGCATCGCGCTCGCGGTCACCGTGACCGACGTGATCCTCGCCTTCCCGATCGCCTACTACGCGGCGCGGATCGCGCGGCCGCGGGTGCGGACGCTCCTCCTCCTCTCCATGGTCCTCCCCCTGTGGTCGAGCTACCTGGTGCGCATCTACGCCTGGCGCACGATCCTCTCCGGCGATGGCTTGCTCAACTGGACCCTGCACCAGCTCCACCTGGGGGCGGCCAACCTGGGGTTCAGCAAGTGGAGCCTCTGGATCGTCTTCTGCTATCTCTGGCTGCCCTACGTGCTGCTGCCCGTGTACGCCGCGGTCGAGCGGATTCCGAACTCGCTGATCGAAGCCTCCACCGACCTGGGCGCGCGCTGGTTCACGACGCTGCGGCGCGTGGTCCTCCCCGTGGTCTGGCCCGGCATCGTCGCCGGGTCGATCTTCGCCTTCTCGCTGACGCTCGGCGATTACATCGCGCCCGATCTCGTGGGCAATACCGAGTTCATCGGCAACGTCATCTATCAGAGCGTGGGCATCGCCAACAACGTGCCGTTCGCGGCCGCCTACGCCACGGTCCCGGCCCTGATCATGGCGGCCTACCTGCTGATCGCCCGGCAGATGAAGGCGTTCGAGGCGCTCTGAGCACGGCTTCGCGCGCCATCGAGCCCCGCGCCGTCCAGGTCGCCCTGCGCGTCATCACCGTCCTGGTGCTCGCCTTCCTCTACATCCCGTTGCTCGTCATCTTCATCTACGCCTTCAACCCGCTCCGGTCGCAGTCCTGGCCGCTGACCGGGCTGTCGACCCGCTGGTTCGTCGCGACCTGGGACAACCTGGAGGTCCGCACCGCGCTGCTGACCTCGATCAAGGCGGCCGTCGGCGCGACCGCGATCGCGCTGATCCTGGGCAGCTGCGCCGCCTTCGCGGTCCACCGGTTCCGCTTCTTCGGGCGGGAGGCCGTCTCCTTCTTCCTGGTGCTGCCGCTCGCCCTGCCCGGCATCGTGACCGGGATGGCGCTGAACTCCGCCATCAACATCGGAGGCCAGCTGATCGGGATCTCGTTCAGCCTGTGGACGATCATCATCGGGCACGCCACGTTCTGCGTCGTGGTCGTGTACAACAACGTGATCGCGCGGCTGCGCCGGACCTCCCCGTCGCTGGTCGAGGCCTCACAGGACCTGGGCGCCGACGGCGTCCAGACCTTCCGCTACGTGGTCCTGCCCAACATCGCGACCGCGCTGGTGGCCGGCGGCCTGCTCGCCTTCGCCCTCTCCTTCGACGAGATCGTGGTCACGAACTTCACCGCGGGGGCCGAGATCACGCTGCCCATGTGGATCTTCAACAACTTGCGCCTGCCCAATCAGCGCCCGGTCGTCAACGTGGTCGCCATGGTCGTGGTGCTGGCCAGCTTCATCCCCGTCTATTTCGCTCAGCGCCTGACCCGCGAGGGCGGCGGCCTGATCAGCCGCCCCGAAGAAGACTGGGCCGGGGCGCAGGCCGAAGCCGAAGTCGCCGCCTCCCCCGCCCTGATCGTCCCCTGACGGCTAGAGCGCCGCCATCACGTGCTTGATCTGCGTGTACTCCTCGACCGAGTAGATCGACAGGTCCTTGCCGTAGCCGGACTGCTTGTACCCGCCGTGCGGCATCTCGCTGACCAGCGGGATGTGCGTGTTGATCCAGACGGTCCCGAACTGCAGCTTGCGGGCGGCGTTCAGCGCCCGTTTCACGTCCCTGGTCCAGACCGACGCGGCCAGCCCGTAGGTGACGCCGTTGGCCCAGGCGATCGCCTGGTCGTCGTCTTTGAACCGCTGGACCGTGATCACCGGTCCGAACACCTCGCGCTGCACGATCTCGGCATCCTGGGAGACGTCTGAGACCAGGCTCGGGGGATAGAAGAACCCGCGTCCGTTGCCGGAGGTACCCGCGGTCACCGTCGCGCCGGCCGCCTTCGCCCGGTCGACGAAGCCGCTGATCCGCTCGTGCTGCTCGCGGGCCACCACCGGGCCCATCTCGACGTCTTCCGAGGGATCGCCGACCTTCACGTCCTTGACCGTCGCGGCCAGCTCGCTCAGCAGGTTTTCGTAGATCTTCGGCCCCGCGATGATGCGGGTCGCGGCGGTGCAGTCCTGGCCGGAGTTGAAGAAGGCGCCCACCCGGATGCCGGCATTGACCTCCTCCAGGTCCGCGTCGTCGAAGACGATCACGGGCGCCTTGCCGCCCAGTTCGAGGTGGACGCGCTTGAGCGTCTGCGCGGCGGCCTTCGCCACCTCCTTGCCGGTCGCCACGTCCCCGGTCAGGGAGACCATCGCGACGCCCGGGTGCCGGACGAGGCCGGCGCCCACCGGCTCGCCGTCGCCGGTGATCACGTTGAGCACGCCCGGCGGGAAGATGTCGGCGGCCAGCTTCGCCATCTCCAGCGCCGAGAGCGGCGTCCACTCGGAGGGCTTGAGGATGACCGTGTTCCCGGCCGCCAGCGCCGGCCCGATCTTCCAGACCGCCATCATCAGCGGGTAGTTCCAGGGCGCGATCGACGCCACCACGCCGACCGGCTCGCGCCGGAGCATGCTGGTGAAGCCGCGCATGTACTCGCCCGCGGCCCGGCCCTCGAGCAGGCGGGCGGCGCCCGCGAAGAAGCGAAGGTTGTCGGCGCAGACCGGCAGCTCCTCCGAGAGGAAGAGGGCGCGCGGCTTGCCCACGTTGCGCGATTCGATGTCGGCGAACTCGTCCGGGTGCGCCAGCAGCGCGTCGGCCAGCTTGAGCAGCATCTCGCTGCGCTCGCGCGGCGTGGTCTGTGCCCACTCCTCCTGCGCCGTGCGCGCGACCGCGACCGCGTGGTCGACGTCGGCCTCGGTCCCCTTGGGCACTTCCGCGATCACGTCGCCCGTCGCCGGGTTGACGACCGGCTGCGTCTGCGTCCCCCGGCCCTCGTACCAGTCGCCGCCGACGAACATGCGATGCCGCTGCACGGTGGTTGCCATCAGCCCTGACCCTCCTTCGTCCTGTGCTGCATACGGTACCCGAATTCGAGCGGCTATTCCGGGCCGAGCAGGTACCCCAGCCGCCGCGGCGAGCCGGCGATCAGCCGGGTCAGGGGGTCGGCCCGGCGGCCGGCGTCTTCGGCGTCGTCCTTGCGCACGATCGCCCGGCGGACGATCCGCGCGCCCAGGCTCCGCAGCGGCTCGGGCGGGAACTGGCGGCGTCGCGGGTTGACGATGGGCAGCCGGGTGATCTCGTCCTCCCGGCCCAGCGCCAGCCGGGCCAGGATCTGGCCGGCGAGATGGCTGGGTGCGACGCCGTTGCCCGTGTAGCCGAGCGCGGCGTGCAGGGTGCCCGGCGCCATCGTCCAGCAGGACGGGAGGTGGGTGGGGGAGACGTCGATCGGGCCGCCCCAGCCGTCCTCCACGGGGACGTCCTGGAAGCTCGGAAACAGCCGCCGCAACCCGGCCGCCGCCTCCGCGACGGCACGCCGGTCGCGGGTGAAGATCGCCTCGCGCATCCGGCCGTCGGCCCGCCCGCCCCCGCCGCCCATCGCGATCCGCCCGTCGGGCGTGGTGCGGAAGTAGTGCAGGGACGTCCGGCAGTCGCTGATGCACAGGCCGTCGGTCCAGCCGATCGCGCCCAGCCGGTCGGGGGCCGGGACGGTCAGCGCGATGTAGCTGCTCCAGGCGACCGCCGAGCGGCGCACCGGCGCCCAGCCCATCGCCCAGGCGTTCAGCGCGACCACGGCGTGGCCGGCCCGGACGCGTCCGCGCGGGGTCTCGACCTCGACCCGCGGGGAGCCGGTCCAGCGCAGGGCCGGCGTCCCCTCGAAGATCCGCGCGCCCCGCTGCAGCACCACCCGGCGCAGGCCGCGCGCCAGGCGGGCGGGTTGCAGGCTGGCGCCGTCCCGCATGAAGGCGCCGCCGCCGAAGGCGGGGGACTGGCAGCGCGCCTGGACCTCGGCGGGCGAGAGCTCGCGGTATTCGTCGCCGACGCCCAGGTCCTGCGCCAGGCGCACGTCGTGTCGCCAGGCGCCCTCCTGCATCGGCGACGACGCGACCAGCATGTAGCCGTTCCCCCGGTACCAGGCGTCGACCTGGAACCGCGCGCAGAAGTCCGAGAGGGCGCGGACGCTGGCGCCCACCGCCCTGGCCGCCGCCAGCGCGCCCTCCCGGCCGTACAGGGTGGAGAGTCCGGTCAGCTCGTCCCACCATCCGGTGGCGAAGCCGCCGTTGCGCCCGCTGGGCCCGCCGCCGCAGATGTCCTGTTCGAGGATGGCGATCCGGGAGGTCGGCGCCAGCTCCTGCAGGAAGAACGCCGTCCACAGCCCGGTGAAGCCGCCGCCGAGGATGACGACGTCGACGTCCAGCTCGCCCTCGAGCGGGGGGCAGGGCGCGCCCGGATCCGACGCCAGCGCCTCGCGCAGCCAGTAGCCCCGCTCGGCCCCCGGATGCAGGGCGCGATCGGTGAGCCCGAGGGCGCCCGGGCTCACCACCGGCGATGCGGCGTTCAGGAGGCGCGGCTCGCCGTGTGCGCCGTCAGGGCATCCGGGTCGGCGGTCACGCGCGGCATCCGGTAGTACCCGGACCGCTGGCGCAGCTGCGACCAGATCAGGGCCGGGATGCCGGCCAGGATGATCACGACCGGGACCAGCGCCAGGAATTTCCCGTTGGTCGCGTCGAACGCGATCGAGTCGGTGCTCGTCCAGTTCTGGTACAGCAGGTAGCCGGCCAGGACGAAGAGGATGAGCCCGCTGAGCACCGGGACGATGCCCGCGAAGATCAGCCCCTTGACGCTCCGGGTCAGGGCTCGCCGGTAGAGGACGGCGCAGGCGATCGCGGCCATGCCGTAGTAGAAGGCGACCAGCACGCCGATCGAGGTCACGCCCGCGGTCACGACCGCGCCCAGCTGGCCGAGCGGCAGGGAGAGGACGGCGGCGATCGCGGCGATCAGGGCCAGCACGATGGTCCCCACCGCCGGGGTCTTCCAGACGGGATGGACCCGCGCCCACAGCCCGCCGATCACGCCGTCGCGGCCCATCGAGAAGGCCGTCCGTGCGCTGGGCAGCAAGGTCGTCTGCACGGTGGCGATGGTCGAGGAGAGGAAGGCGAGGATGGCCAGCGAGGCGATCGGCTGGCCGACGATCTTGTTGGCGAACGCGGTCAGGGTGGTCGCGCTGTTGGCGGCGATCTCCTTGGGGGTCAGCACCATCTGGATCGAGACGGCGGCCAGCAGGAAGATGAAGAGGAGGGCGACCATGCCGAGCATCCCGGCCCGCCCCGGGTTCTCCCGGCTGTTGGCCGATTCCTCGTTGATGTTGGCGGCCGTGTCCCAGCCCCAGTAGAAGAAGACCGAGACGACGACGCCGCCCGCCAGCGCGGTCAGCGAGCCGAAGGACCGCGGGTCGAGCCAGCTCCAGCTGAAAGGCGTGCCGCCGCCGTGGAAGAAGCCCGCGATCGCGAAACCGACCACGATGAAGTACTCCAGCGCGAGCAGCACGTACTGGAAGCGGGCCGCGACCTGGATCCCCACCACCACCATGTAGGTGACGATGGCGAGCAAGGCGAGGCCGAGGGCCACCGCGGTCCCCTGGCTGGCCGTGCTGGTCGCGTCCAGGTTGAGCGGGCCGATCCCGGTCAGGCCGAAGGCATTGAGGAGCTGCAGGGTGGCCTGGCCGGCCTGGGGCGCGGCGAACGACATGAAGAGCAGGCTGGCCACGATCTGGACCCAGCCGTTGAGGAAGCCGAGTTGCGGGTTCAACGCCTTGCCGACCCAGCTGTACGACGCGCCGCAGTTCGGGTCGATGCGGTTCAGATAGTAGTAGGCGATCGCGACGCCCATGACCGGGATGAATCCGACCCAGATCGCCGCCGGGCCGGCGAGCGCGACCACCGCCACCAGCGCGGCGAGCGAGGTCGCGATGCTGTAGGCCGGTGCGGTGCTGGAGACCGCGATGACGACGCTGTCGAGCAGCTTCAACGCGCCTTTTCTCAGCTCCGTGTGCTCGGCGGTGGCCCCGAGCACCTCGGCGGCCGGAATCTGCGTGGTGGTTGCCATTGATCCTCCTTCCAGGGTGCCCCCGCGAATGTCGGCCCCGACGCTAGCAGACGCCAGGCGGACCGTCAAGGAACCGGTGGCCCATTCCGGGGTGTCCACAGCCGGCTTCAGGGATGCCACACTAGTCACGTCCCCATGGCCGCGCTGGATCGGACGTCACGCACCAAGGAGCTGCAGCGAGACCGCGATCGCTTCGTCGCGCGGGGCATCGGCTCCACCGTCTCCGGCTTCGCGGAGAGCGCCGCGGGCGCGGCGGTGATCGACGTCGATGGCCGGACCTACCTGGACTTCGCCACCGGGATCAGCGTCATGAACCTGGGCCATGGGCACCCACGCGTGACCGAGGCGATCGTGGCCCAGGCCAGGCGGCTGGTGCACTCCGGCGCGCCGGTCATGATGCCCGAAGGCTACGTCCGCCTGGCGCGACGCTTGTGCGAGATCACGCCGGGCGCCTTTGCCAAGAAGGCGTTGCTGGTCAACAGCGGCGCCGAGGCGGTCGAGAACGCGATCAAGGTCGTGCGCCAGGCGACCGGCCGGCCGGCCATCATCAGCTTTCACCATGCCTTCCACGGGCGCACCCTGATGACGATGTCGGTCACCGGCAAGGTCGCGCCCTACAAGCAGAACTTCGGACCCTACGCGCCGGAGGTCTATCAGGTGCCGTATCCGTATGAATATCGCCGGCCGAGCGGGATGGCGGCGGAGAGCCTGGGGGGCGCCTGCGTGCAGGCGATCGCCGAGCTGTTCCGGACCACCGTCCCCGCGGAACGGGTGGCCGGCGTGCTCGTCGAGCCGGTCCTGGGCGAGGGCGGCTTTGTGGTGCCGCCGCCGGATTTCCTGCCCCGCCTGCGCGACCTCTGCCGCGCGGCGAACGTCCCGCTGATCGTGGACGAGGTCCAGACCGGCTTCGGCCGGACCGGGCGCATGTTCGCCAGCGAACACCTGGGGATCGAGCCCGATGTGATGACGATGGCGAAATCGATGGGTGGAGGGCTGCCGATCGCGGCGGTGGTCGGGCGCGCCGACCTGATGGATGCGACCGCGCCGGGCGGATTGGGGGGAACCTTCGGCGGCAATCCGGTCGCCTGCGCCGCGGCGCTGGCCGTGATCGACGTGCTGCTCGAGGAGCAGCTGCCGCAGCGCGGCGCGCAGCTCGGTGGGCGGGCGCTCCAGCGCATGCGGGCCTGGCAGGACCGGTTCGCGTGCATCGGGGACGTCCGCGGCTTGGGGGCGATGGTCGCCATGGAACTGGTGCGCGACCGGTCGACCCGCGAGCCCGCCTCCGCGTTGACGGCCGACCTGCTGCATGCCGCCCACGCCCGCGGTCTGATCGTGATCCGGGCGGGGCTCTACGACAACGTGGTCCGCCTGCTGTTCCCGCTCAACCTGGGCGAGGCCGAGCTGGAGCGCGGCCTCGACGTCCTGGAGGCGAGCCTCGCCGAGGTCACCGCGAAGGCCGCCGTCTCCGCCTGATTCGCGGCGCGCTCCGCCCGAGCGCCGGGTTCCCGTGCCCGGCGCGAGGACCCGATCCGAAGCTAGCGGGTGTCGCCCGATACGGTTGCGAAGCCCGCGGGTGCCGCCCGATACGATCAGGGGGTGAGCCGCGCGCCCTATGCCCTGATCGAGGTCGCGATGGTCGCGCTCTTCCTGCTCGCGCTCGTCGATGCGGGGCGGCGCGGACGGCCGGCGGTGCTCGAGCTGCTCAGCGCGGTCCCCTTCGGCCTGCTGCTGGAACAGGGCGACATCATGATCTTCGGCTCCTACGCCTACAACCAGGCGTTCTTCCTCAAGATCGGCGCGGTCCCGATCGCCATCGCGCTGGCCTGGGCGATGATCATCCGGTCCTGCATGGGGATCTCGGACCGGGCCGGCGTGCCCGCGCACCTCGCGCCGCTCGCCGACGCGTTGCTCGCGATCATCCTGGACCTGTCCTTCGACACGATCGCGATCCGGCAGGGGCTCTGGCACTGGAACATCCACCTCGACCAGGGATTTTTCGGCGTGCCGGCCGGCAACTACTATGCCTGGCTGTTCGTGGCGCTCGGCTTCAGCGCGTGGACGCGCGTGGTGCGCCGCTCCACGCGGACCCGCCCGTCGGCCGGGTGGCTCCAGCTGCTCGTCCCGCTGCCGGCCTACGCGACCCTGCTCGCGGCCATGATCCCCTTCATCGCCCTGGAAAAGGCGTTCTTCGCCCATCCCGGCGGCGGTTTCCCGACCTTCGGGGGGACGCTCATCCTCTTCGCCGCGCTGAGCGCCCGCCCCCTGATCCGCGGCCGCGCCCGCCTCGCCGCGTCCTCCAGCGCGCCGCTGCTTCCGCGGCTGGCGCTGCATGGCTACGCGCTGCTCGCGGGCGTGCTGCTCGGGATCTTCAGCCACCTGCCCGCGCTGCTGGCCGTTTCCCTCGCCATGCTCGGCATCGAGGTCTGGTTGACGGGCGCGCCCAAGCCCGAGCTCCCGGCGCTGGTCCAGCGCGACGTGGCCTGAGATGATGACCCCTGGTTACGCCATCGAGGTCGACGGCCTGCGCAAGGCCTATGGCGCGCTGATCGCGGTCGACGGCATCGCCTTTCGCGTCCAGGACCGGGAGATCTTCGGCCTGCTCGGCCCGAACGGCGCCGGCAAGACGACCACGGTCGAGATCCTGGAGGGCCTGCGTCCGGCGGACGCCGGCTCCGCCGTCGTCGCCGGGGTGGACGTGCGCCGCCATCCGCAACAGGTCAAGGGCCTGATCGGCGTCCAGCTGCAATCCTCCGCGTTCTTCGACGGCTTGAACCTGCTCGAGCTGATCGACCTGTTCGCCTCCCTCTATCGGCGCACGGTCGATGCCCGCGGCCTGCTGGCCAAGGTCGACCTGGAGGAGAAGGCGCGCAGCACGGTCGCGCAGCTCTCCGGCGGTCAGAAGCAGCGCTTCAGCATCGCGACCGCGCTCGTCAACGAGCCCCGCATCCTCTTCCTGGACGAGCCGACCACCGGGCTCGACCCGCAGGCCCGCCGCAACCTCTGGGAGCTCGCCCAGGGCATCCGCCAGGAAGGCCGGACGATCGTGCTGACGACCCACTACATGGATGAGGCCCAGGTCCTCTGCGACCGGGTCGCCATCATGGATCACGGCACGATCCTGAGCCTGGACACGCCCGACAACCTGATCCAGCGACTCCTTGCGAAGGGTTTCAAGAGTCAGAAGGTGGAGCGGGAAGCCAGTCTCGAGGACGTCTTCCTCGACCTGACCGGGCGAGCGCTCAGGGAGGACTGACGTGCCCGTCCGGCTGAAGGCGAACCCGCTCGTCATGCTGACCTGGTCGGCGCTGAAGGCCTACCTGCGCAGCTGGCAGGCCTTGTTCTTCAGCCTGCTGGTGCCGATCCTGATCATGGCGATCTTCGGCCTGCTCAACTTCGGCGGCAGCGCGCTCGCGGTCGACGTCGGAGTGGTCGACGATGCCCACAACCAGGTCAGCCAGTTCGTCCTGCAGAACCTGCGGACGGTGAAGGCGGTCAAGCTGCACACCGGCTCACTCGGCGAGGAGCGGGCGGCGCTCATCAAGGGCGATCGGGCGCTCGTGGTCGTGCTGCCGCCCGGGCTCGGCGCGGGCCCCGCCGCGCTGACCGCCTACTATAACGTCGGGCAGCCGCAGAACTCCCAGGCCGCGATCGGGATCATGAGCCAGTACGTCGACCGGGCCTCCTTCGCCTTCGCCCACGTCCAGCCCAGCTTCACCCTCGACACCCAGCCGGTGCAGAGCCGCAACCTGACCTACGTCGACTTCCTGGTTCCCGGCATCATCGCGCTCTCGATCATGCAGACGGGCCTGTTCAGCGTGGTCTTCGTCTTCGTCCAGCTCAAGCAGCGCGGCGTGCTGCGCCGGCTGATGGCCACGCCGATGCGCGTGAACCATTTCTTCTTCTCCCAGATCACCACCCGGGTCGTGGTCGCGCTGCTCCAGCTGATCGTCCTGCTCGCGGTCGGGCTGTTCGCCTTCCATTTCCATTTCCAGGGCAACCTGGTGGCCATGCTGTTCGTCGGCGTCATCGGCGCCGCCATCTTCATCGCCATGGGCCTCGCCATCTCCGGCTACGCGAAGAGCGAGGAGACCGCGGCGCCGCTGGCGAACATCATCTCGCTGCCCCTGATGTTCCTGTCCGGCGTCTTCTTCCCGCGCGCGGCGATGCCGGGGTGGCTGCAGACCATCACGCAGTATTCACCCCTGACCTACGTCTCGGACGCGCTGCGGAGCATCAGCGTGGATGGCGCGACGCTCTGGGCAGTGCGCACGGATCTCCTCGGGATCGTGATCTGGCTGGCGATCTGCGCCTTTGCGGCGACCCGGTTGTTCAAGTGGGAGGTGGCCTGAGATGCTGGGTGCATTCACGACTGACTGCGGCTAGTCTTCTGGCGCGAAGCCGTAGTAGAGGGCCAGGCCGCCGGTGAGCAGGTGGAGCACGAACATCACCCCGCCGAGCGGGATCAGGCCCCACGGGTTGTCGTGGACCAGGCCGAGCACCCCGATGCCGCACAGGAACAGTCCCATGACCCGGGCGTAGGCGCGGCTGGTGCCATTGCGTCCGCTGGCCAGGATGCCGAGGAACGCGATCGCCGCATGCAGGACGTTGCTCGACAGGTTCACGGGCGCGACGTGCAGGACCCAGGAGGTCTGCGTCCCGAGCGTGCCGCCGATCGGTGGCAGGATCCCCAGCACGGTCGCGCCCAGGTAGACGAGCCCGAACCCGAGCGCCAGCCGCCGGATGGCGGGCATCGCCTCGACCGTGACGCCGTCGGTGGACCACGGCAGGCGCGCCACCCTGGACATTACGGACGGTGTAACGGCCGTTCCCGGCCGAACTTTTCAGGCCGGCGAAAGCGCTCCCAGGTAGGAGGCGACGGCGAGCGTGAGCACCCGCGCCGCCTGCACGATCTCCTCCACCGCCACCGACTCGTCGGCCGCGTGCGCCTGGCGGATGTCGCCCGGCCCGTAGAGCACGGCCGGCATCTCGGCCTCGTGCACGAAGAGCCGCAGGTCCGACCCGTAGGGCGCGCCGGTTGAGGGCGGGTCGACCCCGACCTGGGCCGCGTGCGCGGCGCGCAGGGCCTGGAACGCGGGGTGGCCGGGATCGGCTTCGGCCGCGTCGAACTGGCCGCCCACCCAGTCCACGGTGGGCGGGTGGTCACAGAGCCAGGCATCCTGGCGGGCGGCCGCCGCCAGTGCCGCCTCGAACTGCCGGCGCACGGCGCTGGACGCCATCCCGACCGGGATCCCGACCCGGCCCTCGGCCTCCAGCTGCTCGGGAACCATCGCGGACCAGGCGCCCGCCCGGAGCCGGCCGACGCTCAGCGCATAGGGAATCGCGTAGCTCGCGAAGGCGGGATGCGGGTGCTCGTTCAGCTCGCGCTCCAGCTGCCGCAGGCGGGACGCCACGAGCACGTACTTCTCGATCGCGCTGACCCCCTCCAACCGGACGCTCGCGTGCGCCGCTCGCCCCTGGATCCGCAGGCGGAAGGAGAGGGCGCCCGCCTGGGCCGCGATCAGGTGGAGGCGGGTGGGCTCCAGGATGATGGCGGCGTCGGCCCGATAGCCGCGGTCGATCATGGCGAAGGTGCCCAGCCCGCCGTCCTCCTCGGACGGGACGCTCTGGAGGCACAGCCGCCCGCGCAGGGGAATGCCGCTGCGCGCGATCGCGGCCGCCGCGGCCAGCATGACGGCCACGCCCGCCTTCATGTCGCAGGCGCCCCGGCCGAAGAGCCGGCCCCCGAGGATGTGGCCGGACCAGGGGGAGGCCTGCCAGCGCGCCAGGTCGCCCGGCGGGACGACGTCGACGTGGCCGTTCAGGATCAGGGACCGGTCCCCGCGCGGGCCCAGCGTCCCCGCCACCAGCACCGCCTCCTGCCGGGGCGCCTCCCACCCGGGGAAGCGCGGGTGGGCGGTGAGCCGAGGCAGGTCGGCCTCGAAGCGGTCCACCGCCAGCCCGGCCTCGCCCATCGCCTGGGCGACCCGCTCCTGGACCGCGCGCTCGTCGCCGGTCGGGGACGGGATCCGGATCAGCTCCTGGGCGAGGCGGACGCAGCCGGCCTCGTCGAGCGCCGCAAGCGCGTCGGCCGCCGCCGCGGTGATGGGACGGGCGCCGGTCAGGTCTTGACCGTCCCGATGCGCATGCGCAGCCGGCCCTCGATCTGCCCCAGCAGCCAGGCGGCGAACTGTTCGTGCGCCGGGTGCTGCTCCTTGACCACCTCGAGCATCTCGTCGTGGATGTGGGTCAAGAGCTTCAGGAACTCACTGTCGTCCATCCCGCGCCCTCCTCGCCGTGATTCTATGCGCCGGGGCGGTTCAAGGAAAGGGCGGGCCCGGGGCCGGGAGGCGGGGAGGCGGCCGGCCTCGATCGCGGGCCTTGAGAGTTATAGCGCTTCTATCATATGATGTGCCACGCAAGATGGAAACCCGGCCGCTGGTTGTGCTCTGAATGGCTGCCGCCCTGCCCGAGGCCCCGCCGGCGAGCGCCGTCCCGGCCCGCGTCGACCGCGACGACCCGGTGGAATCCGCGCGGGCGGCGCGCCTCCATTACGTCAGTGATGCGCAGCCGGGCATCCGCCGCCGTCGCGAGGGGGACGCCGTCACCTACGTCATGCCGGACGGCCGGGAGGTCGACGACGACGACCTGCTGCGACGGATCCGCAGCCTGGTCATCCCGCCGGCCTGGACCGACGTCTGGATCTGTCGCGATCCGCAGGGGCACGTCCAGGCGACCGGCCGGGACGCCCGCGGCCGCAAGCAGTACCGCTACCACCCGCGCTGGCGCGAGGTGCGCGACGCGGTCAAGTACGACCGCATGCTGACCTTCGGTGCGTCCCTGCCGCGGATCCGCGAGCGGACCGAGCACGACCTCGGGCTCCCGGGCATGCCGCGCGAGAAGGTGCTCGCCACCGTCGTCCGGCTGCTCGAGGAGACCCGGATCCGGATCGGCAACGAGGAATACCGGAAGGAGAACGGCTCCTTCGGCCTGACCACGCTGCGCCACCGGCACGCGGACGTGGAGGGATCGGCGATCCGGTTCCAGTTCCGGGGCAAGAGCGGCAAGCAGCACACGGTCCGCCTCAGCGATCGCCGGCTGGCCCGCATCATCAAGCGCTGCCAGGAGCTGCCCGGACAGGAGCTCTTCCAGTACGTCGACGAGCAGGGGGATCCGCATCCCGTCGAGTCGGAGGACGTCAACGAGTACCTGCGCGAGATCGCGGGCGACGACTTCACGGCGAAAGATTTCCGCACCTGGGCCGGGACCATCCTGGCTGCCCGCTACTTCCGCGAGTGCGAGCCCTGCGGCGACACCCAGCCGGGCACGAAGGAGATCGTCCGGACGATCGCCCGGGTCGCGGAACAGCTCGGCAACACGCCGGCGGTCTGCAAGAAGTGTTACGTCCACCCGGCGGTGATCGCCGCCTATCTGGCCGGAACGCTCCAGCCACGCCTCAACGGCAGCGGCAACGGCCACGCCCCATCGGAGGCCGTAAAGGCCGGCCCCGACCTCTCCGCCGAGGAGCGTGAGCTCCTCGCGCTGCTCAGCAACGCCCCCGGGGTCAGGCTGGCGGAGCGGAAGCGGCGGCGCCGCGCGGCCGCCTGAGCCAGGCTCCCCCGCGCGCTGCGACCGGATCGTAGGGGCCCGGTCATGGCCGTTTCACACCGGCCTGATAGCGTCACATTACGAAAGACCTTGCGGAGGTGGGGCGCATGATCTTCGACCTCGTCTGCCGGCGCTGCGGCGCCTACGCGCAGAGCCGCTGGGACCCGTCCGGCCAGGTGGCGCCGACCGCCTGCCGGTCCTGCGGCAGCGGCATGACCGTGATCGGCATCGATTTCCCGGCGGACCCGCATCCGGTCGACCTCGACGGCGTGCTGGAAGGCGTGAAAGAGGCCGGGCTGCGGCCGGTCGCGATCGAGCGTCACGGACGGCGCCGCCGCGCACTCGTGCACTGATCCGCCCCGACCGAGCACACGTGAACATGAGGTGGCTGCAGCTCCTGATCGCGATGATCGAGTTGCCGGCCGATCCTGGAGAGCAGCGGTTCTTCAGCCGACTGGCGCGGCTGCAGCTCGCCTATTCGCTGGCCGGGCTCACGCTCGGCCTGATCTGCGTCGTCGGCGGGTGCCTCCTCTTCTTTCACGGCGTGAGCGGGTCGAGCAGCTGGGTCGGCGACTTCATCGGCGTGCACAGCTGGCTGTCGGACGCCGCGCCCGGCACCGTCCTGTTCGTGGTCGGCTTGCTGGTCGTCTGGATCACGCGCTTCGAGATCCGGGTGCGCGGCCGGGGTGGCCGTTCGGCCGGCGCCGCCCGGCCGGCCGACTCCGCGCGCTCGCGCCGAAAGGCGAGCTGACCCCGGTCCTCCCGCTACCGTAGGGCGGATGACCGCGGAGCACAGGCGTGCGGCCTGGTGGGCAGGACGGGCGAGCCCTGTCGCGCTCGTCGCAGCGGTGATCGCGCTGCGCCTGCCCACCCTCGACGAGCCGCGCTGGTACTCGGACGAGGGCACCTTCACCACGGTCGCCTGGCTCTCCTCGCAGGGCGGCCGCCTCTACCAGGACGCCTTCGACAACAGCCCGCCCGGCATCTACGCGATCTACCGCGGGCTGCTGGCGCTGGGCGGCGATCGGCACCACGCCGTGATCCAGGGCGCCCTGCTGGTCGCGGTCCTCGCGTCCGTCCTGCTCACCTTTGGGATCGCGACCAGGATCGACCGGCGGGCGGCGATGCCGGCCGCGCTGCTGTGCGCGATCGTGCTGTCCCTGCCCGTCTTCGACGGGGACCTGCTCAATGTCGAGATCGCCGCCCTGCCGCTGTTTTGCGCGGCGCTCTGGTTCGCGCTCCACGATCGCGTCCCGCTGGCGCTGGCGAGCGGGGTCTCGCTGGGGCTCGCCCTGACCATCCGGCCGACCTACGGGGTCGATGCGATCGCGGTCGGGGCGGCGCTCCTGCTGGCGCCGCGGGGGCTGCGCCGGATCGCGCTGGCGGCGGCCGGGGCGCTTGCCGTCCTCGTGCTCGCCGTGCTGGCGCTCGCCGCGGAGGGCTCGCTGTCCGCCTATCTCTCCCTGGTCCTCCCGGACGATCACGCCTACCTGCTGGCCGCGAACGGCGGCAGCCTGGCTCCGCTTCTCCTCCGCCTCGCCCTTGCGGGCGGGGTGGCCGGCGTGTGGTTCGCCCGGGTGCGGACCTCTTCCTGGCGGCTGCTGGCGCTCTGGCTCCCGTTGAGCGTCGCGGGCGCGTCGCTGACGCCTCGCGGCCTGACCCATTACGTGATCGAGGCGGTGCCCCCGCTCGCCATCGCCGTGGTGGGCGCGGGGCGGCGAATCCCGGGCGCCGATGGCGCTCGCCTCGCCCGGCGCGTCCTTGCCTTCGCCGGCGGGCTCGCCGTGCTGGTCCTGCTCGCGGAGGCGGTCCTGGTCGTCCCCGCGCGTGAGGTGAGCCTGGTCACGGGGCGCACGGCCCCGCCGCCCTTCCTGCATAACTTCTCGTATGCGGACCTGCCCGCCTACTACGCGCAGTGGGCGCACAGCCTGTGGGCGGGTCCCTCGGTGCGGCGCTTTCCCGGGCCGTTTGCGACCGAGATGGCGGAGGCCGGGGTGATCGACCGGCTGCCTCCCCCGCAGTCGGGTCCGCTGCTCGTGCTGGGCGATCGCGCCTGGATCTACGTGCTGGCGCACCGCCGGGCCGCCCTGCGCTACGTGGCGCTGAACTCCGCCTTCCGCCTGATCCCGGACGGGACGGCGGAGGTCAGGGCCGCGCTCGACGACCACCGGGCCGCGCTCGTCGTCCTCGCCGACGCGCCGGCCGGCGCGTGGATCGCCTGGCTCGAGGCGGACGGATACCGGCGGATCGGCGCCGATCCGTATCCGCTCTATGCGGCCCCCGGCTCCTGACGTCAGCAGGGGAGCAGGCCCGCGCCGGCCTTGACCTGCAGGACGTGGCGCGCGGCGTCGTCGACCCGCGCGCCGATGGCGGGGTCGCCCTGCGCGCGGGCCAGGATGGCGGCCACCATGGCGGCGGTCGCCCCGGCCGTCTTGGCGATGATCCAGTCGCCGCCGGCCTGGAGGAAGTCGATCGCCCGCGTCCCCGGCGGGATCGCGCTCACCGCGATCGTCGCGCCCAGGTCGTCCGAGACGATGGCCCCGGTGAAGGCGAGCCGCTGGCGCAGGAGCTGCATCACGGTGGGGGAGAAGGCGGCGAGATGGTCGGGATCGATCTGCGTGTAGGTGGCCAGCGCGACCATCACGAGGTCGGCGCCGGCGGCGATGCCCTGCGCGAACGGCTGGAGGTACGGATCCGATGGGGTCGTCACGCGGTCGACGACCGAGGCCGTGAAGTCGGTGTTGCCCTGGACCCGCCCCAGCCCGGGGAAGTGCTTGAGCGTGCCCGTGACCCCGGACTGCTGCAGCCCCTGCAGGAACGCGGTTCCGTGCGCCCCCACCGTCGCGGGATCGTGCCCGAAGGCGCGGTGGAGGACGCCGATCGGTTGATTCGACGGGTCGCCGCCCGGTGGCACCACGTCCATCACCGGCGCGAAATCCAGGTTGACGCCGGCCTGCCGCAGCTGCGCGCCCCAGGTGGCGGCGTCCGCCTGCAGGGTCGCGACCGGGAACGTCCCCTGCACGGCGGCGCTCGGGATCTCCGAGAAGCCGGGGCCGTGCAGCGCCTGCGTGATCCCACCCTCCTGGTTCGCGGCGATGACGAAGCGCACGTTCGCGGTGGACGGGGACGAGACCTGCGCCTGGACCGCGTCGGCCACCGCCTTCACCCCCGCGACCCCGATGTCGGTGCGATCCACGAACCAGACCGAGCCAACGTGCTCGTCCTGGATCGCCCGGATCTCGTCGGGACCGAGGCGGTCGCTGGCGAGACCGAGGAGGATCAGCTGGCCGACCTTCTGCGCCGGCGTCATGGCGCGCAGGGTCCGCTCCAGGCAGGAGGGCGTCGGGGATGGGGAGGGCGTCGCGGTGGGGGAGGGCGTCGCGGTCGCCGCGTGGGACGGGGTGGGGGTGGCCGTCGCCGCCGGGCCGCAGGCCGCCCCGCCGAGCAGGATCGCGGCGAGGACGATCGCGAGGCGCGTCAGGAGGCCGGCTCGCGCACGCCGACCTCGTCGAGGTGGCGGAGGAGATCCGCGGGGTCTTCGTAGACGCGGTAGGCGCCCGCCTGCTCCAGCTCCTCGCGGCCGTATCCGCCCGAGAGGACGCCGATCCCCAGTGCCTGCGCCCGCTGCGCGGCCAGCAGGTCCCAGACGCTGTCGCCGACCACGAACGCGTGCGCGGGCGCCACCCCCAGGCGCTCCGCCGCTTTGAGGAACAGGTCCGGATCGGGCTTGGCCCGGGCGACGTCATCGCGGGTCACGATCACCGTGGAGGGTGGGACCCGCAGCTGATCGATGGACGGCTTCGCGGTTCGCATGGTGCCGCTGGTCGCGATCGCCCAGGGGACCTCGAGCGCGGTCAACCGCTCGAGTAACGCGGTCGCTCCGGGCAGCGGACGGACCTGGTCGACCTGTCGCAGGTAGGCCTCGACGTGGCGCGATCGCAGCCGTGCGATCTGCTCCGCGTCGAGCCGGATTCCGGTCTCGCGCATCAGGGCGCTGACGAACAGGCCGCCGCTCATGCCGATCCGCCGGTGGATCCGCCAGACGGAGAGGTCGATGTTCAGCTCCGCCAGCACCTCGCGCCAGGCGAGCACGTGCTGGTACACGCTGTCGACCAGCGTGCCGTCGAGGTCGAAGAGCAGGGCCGGGGGCGAGGCGTTCAGCGGAGATGCGAATACACGAAGTTCCTCACGACCGGGTCGCGGGCCTCGAAGCCCTTCATGCACGGCTCGCACAGCGAGACCGGGTCGCCGCCCTCGACCTTCGTGATCTCCGCCAGCACCTGGTCGGTCGCCCCGCACCGGTCGCACGTCCCGGTGCGGGCGCCTCGCGTGAGCCTGGTCGCGATGGTCGCCATCGCAGCCAGTCTATCCCCGCCGCGCCCCGCGGCCTAATACCAGTAGTTGCTGCCTTCGGCGGACGCCGCCCCGGTCGGCGCGGGTTCGTCGCGCTCCATTCCCCTGGGCCCGGCCAGCGTCCGGACCGCCTGTTCCGTCCGCCCGATGAAGGCGTCGTAGTCCTCGCCTGCCTGCGGGTAGAGCGGATCGCCCCAGGTCAGGCTTCCCTGCGCCGGATGGGGCAGGCGGCGGAAGCGCGGCAGCAGCTCGAACGTGCCCTCGATGTAGGCGGGTACGATCGGGACGCCGGTGTCGATGGCCAGGATGGCGGCGCCCTTGCGAAAGGTCCCGATGCGTCCGGTGCGCGAGAGCGTGCCTTCGGGGAAGATCACCACCGACCAGCCGTGCCGGATGTGGTGCTTGAGCTGCTCCAGCGCCGGCCGGGCGCCCCCGCCGCGCGGGATGGGATAGGCGTTGACCGTCATCTCGGCGATGAGCGCCTCCCACCTCCGCTTGAAGATGGAGTCGGCCGCGGCCACCACGTAGGACCGGTTGCGGAACCGCCCGGGCATCGCCCGGATCATGGCGACCGCGTCGAGCGCGCTGCTGTGGTTGGAGACGAAGATCGCGGCGCCGTGCAGGTGCTGCAGCCGTTCCCGGTGCCGGATCTCCATGCCGAACAGCAGGTTGAAGACCGGGAAGACGAGGCCGGCCTGGACCAGGACGCGCGTGCCGCGGATCGGCCCGGAGCGCGTCCATCCGGGCGCCTCGACCGGCGGCTCCACAGGCTCGGTCATCTCCTGGCGCAGCGAGCCGCTAAAGTAAGGATCACGTCGAAGCCAGCGTATCGCACGGGCGATCATTCGGCCCAGCCGGGCGGGAAGCAGACAGATGGCGAAGGCAGTGCAGACGAGCGAATCCGTGCAGACGGAGATCAACCGCAACCTGGGCCTCGAGCTGGTCCGGGTCACCGAGGCCGGGGCGCTGGCCAGCGCCCGCTGGATGGGACGGGGCGACAAGAACTCCGCCGATGGCGCGGCGGTCGACGCCATGCGCCGGGCGCTGAACTCGATCGACATGGACGGCGTGGTGGTGATTGGCGAGGGCGAGAAGGACGAGGCGCCCATGCTCTATATCGGGGAGAAGATCGGCACCGGTGAGCCGCCCCAGGTCGAGGTCGCGGTCGATCCGATCGACGGGACGACGCTGCTCTCCAAGGGGCTGCCGAACGCGATCTCGGTGGTCGCCATGGCGGGCGGATGGGGCGCGCTGTACGACGCGAAGCACGTCGCCTACATGCACAAGATCGCGGTCGGCCCGGAGGCGGTCGGCTCCTTCAGCATCGAGGACCCGGTCTCGGTGAACCTCCACCACATCGCCCGGGCGATGCGGGTGCGGGTCACCAGCCTGACCGTTGTCATCCTGGACCGGCCCCGCCACGAGGGCCTGATCAAGGAGGTCCGTGAGACGGGCGCTCGCATCAAGCTGATCTCCGACGGCGACGTGGCCGGCGCCCTGATGACCGCGATCGAGGGATCGGGGCTGGACGTGCTGATGGGGATCGGCGGCGCCACCGAGGCGGTGCTGGCCGCCTGCGCGCTGAAGTGCCTGGGTGGGGAGATCCAGTGCAAGCTCTACGCCCGCACGCCGGAGGAGCGCGAGAAAGCCGAGGCGCAGGGCGCCCGCTTCGACCAGGTCCTGGGGATCGACGACCTGGTCCGCAGCGACGACGTCTTCTTCGCGGCCACCGGCATCACCGACGGCGAGGTGCTCAAGGGCGTCGGCTATCACATGAACTGGGCCGACACGGAATCGCTGGTCACCCGCAGCCGGTCCGGGACCATGCGCCGGATCTACGCGCGCCACCACTGGGGCTACAAGCAGCGCGAGTGGTTGGGCCAGCCCGAGGGCTAGCCGGCGACCGCTAGCTCTTGACGATCGTCTCGGTCTGCGCCGGGTTGAAGGGCGAGGCGATGGACTCGCCGCAGTTGAGGCAGTAGCGGGCGCCGTCCGGCAGCAGCCGGTGGCAGCGCGGGCAGAGGTGCTGGCCGCCGTTGACCGAGAAGAGGAAATCGGGCCAGGCGTCCGCCGCCTCGGGACCGACGAGGGTCACCGTGTCGAGCAGCTCGTCGATCTCGCGTCCGACCAGCTCCTTCTTCTCGACCAGGACCCGGGCCAGCCGGTCGATGGCCTCCTTGTTCTTCAGCATCAGGCGCCAGCAGTCGACGTAGGCGATGCCCAGGATCTGGGCCACGTCACGGGCCTTGTCGCGATCCCGCATGACCTGGCCCACCACGTCCGTCTCGCCCATCGGTCCCGATTGATAGGCGGCTTGCGAGATCAGCCGATGGCCGATCATTTGGGCGCGGAGGCTGTCCTCGTCGTTGCGCATGTCGGGACCCATGCCGAATACGCCGACCATCAGGGCGGCATCGCGCGTCGCGCTGGCGAGGTCACCGGACACGCCGCTCGTGTTCTCGCCGTAGAAGACGCGCTCGACCGCAATGCTGCCGAGGCCCCAACGGACTTCGCCCGCCATGCGCGAACGGAACTTGACGAAGCTTTCCGTCGCCTCGACCGCCTGGTGGTGCCCCAGCGCCCCTCCGCGCTTGCGGATCGAGAGCCGGACCGATTTCATGTCGGGGAGGAAGAAGCGGTTGGCAACCGCGTGCCCCATCTCGTGCCGGGCCACGGCCAGCGTTTCGCTTTCCCCGTAGGTGACCGGCTCGGCGAGTCCGGCCTCGATGTTGGCCATGGCCTCGCGCAGGTCGTCCCAGACGAAGCCTTCCCGGCCGTGCTCGAACGCGTACATCAGGGCGACCGAGAGCGCTTGCTGGATCATCGCCGGTGAGTACCCCTTGGTGATCCGGGCAAACTCTTCGCGGACCTGGGGATCGTCGAGCCGCTTGTCGTGCCGGACCCGCGTGAAGTACAGGTCCGCGATGTCCTTGCGGTCCTCGAGGTCCGGCATCTTGAAGATGATCTGGCGACCGAAGCGGCCGGGCCGGGTGACCGCCTCGTCCAGCACCTGCGGCCGGTTGGTCGCGCCCATGAAGAAGATGTTGTATCGGGGTGGCTTGAGCGGGGGGACCCGCAGCGGGATCTCCCGCTTGCCCAGCTTGATGCGGCCCGGGATGAAGAAGAGGAGATCAAGGAAGCCGTTGATCAGCTTGCGGAAGAACCGGCGGACCATGCCCGGATTGTCCAGGCCGTCCATGACGACCAGGAGCATGTTGAGGGCCATCATGCCGCCCCCGAACATGCCGCCCATCCCGCCCATGCCGCCCATCCCGCCCATGCCCCCCCGCCGGGATCCGAGGGCATCGAACTCATCGATGAAGACGGCGCAACCGCCCCACTTGCGAGCCCGTTTCTTCGCCATCCGGCTCATCATCAGGACCTTGAGAATGTCCATGCCGAGGAACATTCCGGCGAAGGATGCGCCGGAGGTGGTCAGGATCGGAAGCTGAAGGCTGGAGGCGATGCCTTTGGCCAGCATGGTCTTGCCCGTGCCGGGCGGTCCGACCATCAGGATGCCGCGTTCGCGCAGGCCGCCGGCCTGCACGTACTTGTTCCCCTGCTCGATGAGGTGGAGGATCTTCTTCATCTCCTCGACCGCCGCCTTCTGGCCGCGAACGTCGGACAGCTTCACCTGCCACGACGCGTCGCCCGGGTCGGTCGCGCCAAGCCCGATGCGCGCGTAGAGGAGGAACGGCCCGAAGAAGAGGGAGAAGTTGGCCAGCATCAGGAAGACCAGGTAGAGGGCCTGCTGCAGCCCGGTGATGGCCAGCCCGGGCAGCGCCAGGGCGGCAGTCTGCGGGTCCAGCTGGAGGAACACGAGCGCGGCCCCGAAGTAGGCCAGCGTGAGAACGGTCACCCACAGGATGCGCCGCCAGCTGCCGGCGCGGCTGATGTCGAGGATGCGCGCGTCCAGGCGGGACTGTTCGCGAACCACCTCGCGGTTGATCAGCCAGCGGCGGAAGACGGTGTAGAGACCGCGGACGTAGAGCATGGTCGCGACGGCCAGTCCGATGGCGGTGATCGGCGCGTAGCCGCGGATGGTCAGGAAGACGAGGGCGACGAAGCCCGAGATGACCCAGACGATGGCGAGCAGCGGAGTCAGGGCGCTAAAGCCCTGGCTGATGGTGTCGCTCGCCCGTGGCGGCTGCGGGTTTAGGGCGGGCACCGGCTGCGGATCGGGGGCGGGCGGGGCTTCTAGCATCTGGAGCTCATTCTCTCACGGAGGTGTTCAGCGTTTGCCGGGGCCAGTACCCGCAATGGTTAGGAAACGGCCCCCGGCAGCTCAACCTGCGGGCGGATCCTGCCCCGAGATCGGCGCCAGGCGAAGATCACGTAGGGCCCCACGCTCAGGAACCCCGCGGTGATGCACGCGTGCACGATCACGGGCAGCAGCAGGGAAGGGGGGTGCGGCTGCCACAGGTAGACGAGCCCCAGCGCGAGCCCGGCGACGGTGGCGCCCCCCACGGGGCGCCATCCCCAGCGGCCCAGCAGGTGATAGGCGCCGAAGACGGCCGTGGCGACGGCCAGCCCGAGCCACGCGACGCCCCACCATCGGATCAGGGTCCCCTGCAGGAATCCGCGGAAGAACCACTCTTCCGGGAACGCGTTCAGGCCCACGTAATAGAAGGTTTGCAGCGCGAGGTCGCCGCGATCCGGCACGAACCATCGACCCGCTCGCCGCGCGAGGTACTCGGCGAAGGCCGCCGCAATCGCGAACCCGGCGAGCCCGCAGGGGACCGCGAGCAGCAGGTCGCGCGCGAGATGCTGCTCGCTGAACCCCATGGCGGAGGGGCTCGTGTGGGTCAGCCAGAGGACGGCGATCGGGGCCAGCGTCAGCGGCAGCAGCCGCCCCGGGATGTCCCACCACATCCACCGCCAGCTGTCCCGCACCGTGGTCCGGTAGACCGTGCCCAGCGCCACATGCCAAGTCTAGACGCCTTGACAAGCCATCACTTCGATAGCAGAATGGCGTCAGACTGCTATGGCCGAAGGCAAAGCAACGACCATCCGGTTCGCCACGCCGATCTACGAACGCCTCGAGGAGGCGGGAGAGGTGACCGGGCTGCCGATCAATTCGATCGTGGTGGTCGCCTGCCTCGAGTGGCTGGATGCGCATCAGCCGCTGCCGTCGGGGCCTGCCGGCCTGGTCGCCGGGTCGATCCCCAGCCCGCTGGCCCCCATGCCGAGGCCATGGAAGCTCCCCGGGTGGCGGCGGGGCACCTATCCCTTTGACCGCTTCACCGAACGCGCCAAGCACGCGTTCGTCTTGGCCCAGGAGGAGGCGGTGCGCGCCGGCCAGGAGTACATCGGCGACGACCATCTCCTGCTCGCGCTCGCCGCCGATCCGAACAGTTCGTCGAACCGGGCGCTGCTCGCGGCCGGCCTCGACCTCGAGAGGCTGCGGGCCGCGGTGCAGTCGGAACCGCCCGGCCTGGGATCTGGCCTGCTCAGCACCCTCGGCATCCCGACGTCGAATATGAAGCGCATCGTCGAGGCGGCCTTCAAGGAAGCCAGGCGGGAGGGGGACCGGTCCGTAGGCACCCTTCACCTGCTCACGGCCCTGGTGACGGAACCCGATACTCGCGCGGCCGCCCTGCTCGCCCGTCTGGGCATCGACGCCGGCCGGGTCACCTCGGAGGCGGAGCGCACCAAGCGCGACAACCCCCACCTCGGGTAGCCGGCGGGTTAGTCGCTGTCCCCGATCACGTACTGGATCGCCTCGCGCCGGGCGATGTGCGGCCGGATCCGTTCGGTGAGCACGGCGAGATGCGCGGGGTGTTCGGCATAAGTCCGCAGCCCCTCTTCGTCGACGAAGTCGGCCACCACCCCGAAATCCGCGTTGCCCTCCTGCAGGCCGAGGTCCCGCCCGAACCGGTAGCTGCGGATGCAGGGGATCGCGGCCGGCAGGCTGCGCAGTCCCTCCTCGATCCTGGAGACGTCCTCGGCGGTCACCTCCGGCTTCCACCGGAAGAGCGCAACGTGGCGCAGCATCGTCAGCGGACGGAGATGCCCGGGTAGGCGCGTCGATCGATCTCGGTCTGCTTCACCTGCACCTCGCGCCGGAGCAGGCCCAGGCCCTCGTTCCAGATCCGGGCGCCGAGTGCCAGCAGAAACGCGTCCGCGGCCAGGTCCAGCGCGCGACGCACCAGGGACGGCCGCTGCGGCTGCACGTCTCGCAGCAGGTGGGGCTGATAGGCGGCGGCCAGCAGGAGGCCGACCCAGGTGCCCATGCAGAGGTGACAGCGCACGAACTCGGCCAGCTTCGGATGCAGGCCGGAGACCCGTTGACGCGCATCCTCGAAGATCGATCCCTCGACCAGCGTGTAGGTGATCTGATGCGCGATCGCCGCGAGGAACGCGAACCGGACCAGCGTTCGTGTGAGGCTCATGCCTGAAGCTGAGCTTACGCCACGGGGTCGCGATCGGGCTTCGGCATGCTGGCGCCCAGCGGCTCGAGCGCGGTCGCGATCGCGGCCAGCTGGGCGGCGGTCAGATGCGCCGCGAAATACTCGCGGATGCCGCGATGATGGATCGGGCGGGCGCTCGCGATCCGCTGCGTCCCCGGATCGGTCAGGGCGGCGAAGGCGCCGCGCCGGTCCGAGGGACAGCGCTGCCGCTCCACCAGTCCGGCATCGACCAGCCGGTCGATGAGCCGGGTCAGCCCGCTCCGGCTGATCCGCACCCGGTCGGACAGCTCGGTCATCCGCAGCCGGCCGTCGGGCGCCGCGTTGAGCTGGACCAGGACGTCGTACTCGGCGAGCGTCAGCTGCGCCTCCGCGACCAGGTCCGCCTCCAGCCGTCGCAGCAGCGACGCCTGGGCGTCGATGAAGGCATGCCAGGCCCGGGTCTGCTCGCCGTCGAGCGCGGCGGAGGGCGTATTCGAGTTCACGCTTGCGCCCCTCGCGCCGCACCCGGTAAAGTTGTTTGGCGAATGATTGCCACGGGTATTATCGTTCCAACAACTAGTGTAGCTCAAACCAATGAGCAGGAGGCGTAAGTCGCATGAAGTGGTCCATCGATCCGGCGCATAGCATGGCGTACTTCTCGATTCGGCACATGATGGCCAAAGTCCGGGGCCAGATGAAGATCAAGGAAGGGTGGATCGAGGCCGAAAACGATCACACCACGGCGAAGGTCTTCGTCGTCCTCGACGCGGCGAGCATCCACACCGGGGTCGAGGCGCGCGACAACCATCTGCGCAGCGCCGACGGGCACTTCGACGTGGCGAACTTCCCGGAGATCACCTTCAAGAGCACCCGGGTGGAGGGGAAGTCCCCCGAGCGCTTCAAGGTCTACGGTGACCTGACCATCCGCGGCATCACCCGGCCGGTCGTCCTCGAGGCGACGTTCGGCGGCCAGGGCAAGGACGCCTGGGGCAACCCGCGGGTCAGCTTCTCGGCGGAGACCACGCTCAACCGCAAGGACTTCGGGCTCACCTGGAACGCCCCGCTGGAAGCCGGTGGCTGGTTGCTGGGCGACGAGGTGAAGATCGAGCTGGAGGTCGAGGCGACCCCGGCGAAGGACGAGGCCGAGGCGAAGCCGAAGCAGGAGGCGACCGTCGCCGCCGAGAGCCGCTAGC
>DASQGL010000074.1:0-93076 GCA_035632635.1 Candidatus Limnocylindrales bacterium | reverse complement strand
CTGCCGCTGACCCCGCTGCTCAGCGGCGTCGCCGTGGTGGACGGGATCCGAGCGGCGTGCGGCCTGCAGGCCGAGCTCGAGTGGCCGAACGACGTCATGGTTGCGGATCGCAAACTCGCCGGCATCCTGGTCCGGCACCCACCGGGCGACGCGGTGATCGTCGGCATCGGGATCAACGTGTCCGCGCACCCCGGGAGCGCGGAGGTCGCGGCCCCCGCCACGGCGATCGCGGAAGCGCTGCACCGGCCGGTGGATCGGGAACCGGTGCTGGCCGCGATCCTGGCCGCGCTCGACGCCTACCTCGAGACGGCGCGCGAGGGCCCCACCCCGATCCTCGACGCCTATCGCCGGCGGACGTCGATGCTGGGGAAGCGGATTGCCTACGTCATGGACGGCGCCGACCGGATCGCGATCGCGCGGGACGTCCTCGAAGACGGCCGGCTGCTCGTGGAGCTCCCGGACGGCGGCCTGGCGCAGCTGGTGGCGGGCCGGGTAAGGCAGGTCCGCGACCCGCGAGCGTGAGGCGGCCAGGCGTTATGCGTAGGTCTGGCCGTGGTCCTGGATGTACCCGCCCTCGTGCGTCCCCTGGGGATCGTGGTGAGTGAAATGGATCAGGCCGCCCTGCGCGTTCCAGACATACTCCCCGTGCACGATCACCTGGTCGCCGATCCGCACGGGCACGCGGGGCGCGATGGCCAGGTTGTGGTCGATGAGCAGGGTCAGGCCGGACGACGTCAGCCGGATGATGAAGCGTTCGTGCGGCCCGGACGGCCCGAGCTGGTCGGTCAGGATCCGCTGCACGCTCCCGTCGGCGGTGACCTCGACCTGCGATCGATGGTTGTGGAAGTCCGCCAGGATCGCGCTGTCGTCCGGGCCGGCGGCGCCGCCGCACGCCGCGCACAGGCCGACGATGAGCGATGCCCATCCGCACAGCCGCGCGGTCCTCACCCCTCCCATTGAACGAAAAAGGAGGCGGCACGCGATGCCGCCTCCTTTGTTTCTGCGGATCCGCCGATCAGCTGACCGTGACCGTCCCCATCATGCCCGAGTGAATCGTGCACTTGTAGGTGAAGGTGCCCGCCTTCGTGAACGTGTAGGCGAACTTCGTGCCCTGGCTGCACAGCCCGGAGTCGAAGCTGCCATCATCGGCGGTCACGGTGTGCTGGCTGGAGGCGTCCGTCCAGTCCCACTCGACCGCCTGGCCGACCTTGACGCTGACGGTCTTCGGGTCGTAGGCGCCGATCGTGTTCGGATCGGGCACGATCTTCACGACCTGGGCCGCCGTCCCCGATACGGTGGTGCTGGCGTTGCATCCGCCGCCCCCGCCGCCCCCACCGCTGTTATCCGCGCTCCCGCCGCAGGCCGCCAGCGCCAGGGCGCTGCCCGCCACGACCAGGATCATCTTCCACGCGCTCACGTTTGCCTCCTTTCGCTTCCCGAGTCTGCGTGCTGAGTCTACGGATCGCCCAGGTTGGCGGTCAACGCGGGACCGCTCGAACCGGGCGAAATCAGGTCACAGCCTGATCCGGCCGCCGACCGGCCGCGTCAATCGTGCAGGGCGCGATACTCCCGGCGGGCATCGCGCACCCAGAGCCCGAAGGACGCCAGGCTGATCAGCGCCCCGAGCGCGATCAGCAGCGGGCTCAGGATCAGCCCGCTGAGCAGGAAGGCGATCCCGAGCGCGAGCGTCAGCGGCCACCAGCTCGGACCGGGCAGATGAATCTCGTCGTGCGCCCCTTCGGGCTCCTCGGGATGCCGGACGCTCACTTCGTGAACCCGGCGTAGACCACGGCCCAGATGATCGACGCGGCCAGCATCAGGAGCGCCACCACGAACATCAGCGACCCGAGCCGGATGTTGGCGCGCGCTTCGTGTCGTTTCATTCTCCGCCTCCAGATTATGGGCTACGCGATGATCCGATCGGCGACCATGACGCCGAAGAGGAGCGCCAGGTAGGCCAGCGAGTAATCGAACAGGGGTCGGGCGAACCGCCTCCGGCGGTCAACCAGGTTCAGCACCGCGATCGCGATGAAGATGCCGCCCAGCACCAGGGCGCCGGCCAGGTAGAGGACACCCAGCGCGCGGGTGGCGAACAGCATCATGGTCAGGGCTACGAGGACCAGGGTGTAGAGCAAAATCTGGCGCCGCGCCTCCCGGTCTGTGGCCACGACCGGCAGCATCGGGATGCGGGCTCGCGCGTAATCGCCCTTGATCCAGAGCGCGAGCGCCCAGAAATGGGGCGGCGTCCAGAAGAAGATGATGGCGAACAGGTAGAGGGCGGTCAGGTCGAGGGAATGGGTGACCGCGGCCCACCCGACCAGCGGGGGCATGGCGCCGGCCGCCCCGCCGATCACGATGTTCTGCGCGGTCGTCCGCTTCAGCCAGAGGGTGTAGACGAGCACGTAGAAGAGGAGGGCGCTCACGGCAAGAGTCGCCGCCAGGACGTTGACCCCGAAGGCCAGGATGACGAACGCGAGCGTGCCCAGCGTGACGCCGAAGGTGAGCGCGTGCTCCGGTGCGATCCGGCCGGCGGGAACCGGCCGGCGCGACGTGCGCTGCATCTGGGCGTCGATGTCGCGATCGATCCAGCAGTTGATCGCGCCGGCGCCGGCCGCCGCCAGCGCGCCGCCCAGCAACGTGAGCAGGACCAGCCGCGTCGACGGCCAGCCTTTCGCCGCGATCATCATGCTGCCCAGCGCCGTGACCAGCAAGAGCGGGATGATGCGGGGCTTGGCCAGACTCAGGTAGTCGAGCGCGATCTCCCGCCGCCGGCGTGCCACCCGCTTCGACCCGCCGGCCTGCCCGTTCCAGGCCAGCTCCGGTGTCTGCGGCAGACGCGAGGCGATCATGGTCAGGGTCACCGTCCCGACCCAGACGGCCGTGGCCAGAGCCAGGTGGAGGCCCCGGAGCGCGGGGGGCAGATGGAGCAGGACGACGGCCGCGCCGACCGCCACCTGCAACGCCAGCGCGGTCACGGTGAACGCCACCCAGAGCCGCACGGCGGCAGACCGCCCGCTGCGCCGCAGCACCGTCAGGAGCGCGCCGAGGATGACGATGCCGAGCGCGGCGGCCACCCCGCGATGGAGCAGCTGGACGAGCGGCAGGCGGTCGAACGACAGGCTGAGCCCGCCTCCGCACAGCGGCCATCCGGTGCACGCCGAGCTCGCCCCGGTGCCGACGACCAGGGAACCGCTCACGATCAGCAGGTAGGTCGCGCCGGCGGCCAGCCGGGCGGCGCGGAAGCTCGGGCGGTCCTGCGAGCGCGTGCCATCCCAGGGCAGCACGGCGGCGGCCGCGGTGATGCAGGCGGCTCCGAGCAGGGCCTGGGCGGTCGCCAGGTGGGCCAGCACGATGATCGGCGGCAGCTCGAGCAGAACGGTGATGGCGCCGAGTGCCACCTGCAGGACGAGCAGGAGCACGGCGATCAACGCCGGCCAGCGGATGTCCGGGCGCCGCCGCGCGAACAGCCAGGCCGCCGCGGCCGTGAGGACGAGGAGCGTGCTGGCGAGTGTCGCCGTGGTGCGGTGCGAGTACTCGATGATGGCGTGCACGTTGAGCGGCGGCAGCAGGTGCCCGTGGCAGAGCGGCCAGTCGGGGCAGCCCAGCCCCGAACCCGATACCCGGACCACGCCTCCCAGGACGACGAGTCCGTAGGTGACGACCGCCGCGGCGACCGCCAGGATTCGAAGCGCGCGCATGCTGGTGGGGGTCAGGTCAGGCGCGTTCGGCGGCCGCGCGCCTCAACTCGCGCATGGGACGGCCGCTGCGGACGGCAGGGATGGCGTCGAAGTTGTGGGCGGGTGGCGGCGAGCTGGTCGCCCACTCCAGCGTGTTGCCCAGCCACGGGTCGGCCGGCGCCCGGCGCCCGCTGTACAGGCTCATCGCCACGTTGATGATGAAGAGCAGCACCCCGGCCGCGATGATGAAGGCGCCGATGGTCACCACCCAGTTCCAGTCCGCCCACCCGATCCGGTTCGAGTGATAGGTGGCGATCCGGCGCGGCATGCCCAGCAGCCCGAGGAAGTGCATCGGCATGAAGGTCGCGTTGAAGCCGACCAGCAGGACCCAGAACTGCAGCTTGCCGAGCGCCTCACTGAGGTAGCGGCCGGTCATCTTGGGGAACCAGTAGTACATGCCGGCGAAAAAGCCGAAGACCGAGCCGCCGAAGAGGACGTAGTGGATGTGCGAGACGACCCAGTAGGTGGCGTGGATCTCGTAGTCGACCGCGACCGAGGCCATGAAGACCCCGTCGACGCCGCCCACCAGGAACTGCAGGACGAAGGCGACCGCGAACAGCATGGCGGTCGTGTACTTGATCGATCCGCCCCACAGCGTCGCCAGCCAGTTCAGCACCTTCACGCCCGACGGCACCGCGATCATCATGGTCGTGAACATGAAGAACTCCTGGAGGGCGAGCGGCAGACCGGTCGTGAACATGTGGTGGGCGAACACCATGAAGCCCAACACCCCGATGGCGGCCATCGAGAAGGCCATCGCCCGGTAGCCGAAGATCGGCTTCCGCGAGAAGACGGGGATGATCTCGGAGACGACCCCGAAGGCGGGCAGGATCATGATGTAAACGGCCGGGTGCGAGTAGAACCAGAAGACGAACTGGTAGAGGAGGGGATCGGATCCGTGCGTGAAGAACGTCGTGCCCAGCTGCCGGTCCATCAGCACCATGGCCAGCGCACCGGCCAGGAAGGGGCTGGCCAGGAGGACGAGGCCCGCGGTGACCTCGACCGACCAGACGAAGAGGGGCAGGCGGAACCAGCTCATGCCCGGCGCCCGCATGTTGTGGATCGTGACCAGGAAGTTGATCGCGCCCATGATCGAGGAGATCCCCAGGATGTGCAGGCCGACGATCCACAGGTCCTGCCCGAGACCCGGCGAGAACGCCTTCTCGGTCAGGGGCACGTATCCGGTCCACCCCGCGGCGGCCGCGCCGGTCTGCGTGAGCAGGCCCCCGTACATGATCAGGCCGCCGAGCGGGATCAGCCAGAAGGAGAATGCGTTGATCCGCGGGAACGCCATGTCCCGGGCGCCGATCATGAGCGGGACGAAGTAGTTGCCCAGCCCGCTGAAGACGGGGATGATCCAGAGGAAGATCATCGTCGTCCCGTGCAGCGTCATCAGCTCGTTGTAGGTTTGCGGCGTCAGAAAGGTGTTGTTCGGGGCCGCGAGCTGCGTGCGCATGAGCAGCGCGAACAAGCCACCGGCCAGGAAGAACAGGAAGGTCGCGTAGAGGTACATGGCGCCGATCTTCTTGTGATCAGTGGTCGTCAGCCATTCGACGATTCCGGCGCCGATCTGCCGGCGTGGTTCTGCGCGGGGGAGGGCGATCGCTGCCATCAGTTGGAACTCCTCATGGGCTCTTGCATCCTACTTCAGTGCCGCGTACCAGCTGTCGTACTGTGCCGGGGACATGGCCGTGACGGAGATCTGCATGAATGCGTGCCCCCGCCCGCACAGCTCGTTGCACTGACCCAGATAGGTGCCCGGGTTGGTCGCCTCGATCCATCCGTGGTTCATCTGGCCCGGGATGGCGTAGATCTGGCCCCCCAGCCGCGGGACCCAGAAGGCGTGCAGGACGTCCTTGCTGGTCACCTCCAGGCGCACCACCTTTCCGGTCGGGATGGTGAGGTCGGCGCGGCGCGCCCCGTTCGGATAGATGAACTGGAAGGCGAACTGCTGGGCCGTCACCCTGACGGTCATATCCTCGTGCGGACCGTTGCGCACGAAGTCCATGCTGCTGAAGGTGAGGCCGAAGATGAAGAGCAGCATGACGAGCGGCACCAGCGTCCAGGCGATCTCGAGCCGCGTGTTGCCATGCACCTGGCTGGGCTCTGACTCATCGCGCCGCCGGAAGCGGATCGCGGCGAACAGAATCAGTCCACCGACCACGACGAGGACGAACATCGCCATCCAGAACACGAACTGATAGACGGAGACGATGCGGCAGGAATTGGGGCCGGCACAATCCAGCGGACTGACCGAGACCGGTTGTACGGCGGCGAAGGCCGCACGCGGGAGGAGCGCCGTCAGCGCGGCGCCCGCCACGGTGATCGGCAGACGCAAGCGAAGCACGCGGTTCCCGAGCATGCGACCGGAAGTGTAGTGGGGTGTGATGCTAAGGGTCAAGCCAGGGTCGGCCTTTCCCGATCGTATCGGGTCGCCGCCCGATGAAGACGGGTGCAGCTCAGCGATGGAAGAACCACCATCGACCGCTGGAGCGCCGCTCGCCGTTGCGAATCAGCGCCACGATCCGCGCGTCGTGCATGGCTGCGTACCAGAACGCGAGCGCGCCCAGGAAGAGGCCGACGAAGACGAGCAGGGAGGCCATCTGGAGGGCGAGCGAGAGCGCGACCGCCGGGCCGCCGCGCGGTCGCCACCAGGCGAGCAGGGCGTCGGTGACGGCGGGGACGTTGAGGCTGAGGAAGAAGAGCGCGATCACGCCCAGCGGGAAGACGGCGGCCTTGCGCGGCTGCCGATTGTAGAGCTGCCCGAGCCCGGGCACGATGCTCAGCCAGCACGCGAGCGCGGGGCTCGCCGTCCGGCGGGCCGGCAGTGTGGGGGGCCGCTCCGCTTGAACCACCTCGTCAGCCCTTAGCGCTGGGTCATCCGATAGCAGTAGTAGGCGACCAGCAGCAGGGTCGCCGCGGCCCAGATGAAGACGAAGACGAAGTCCCCGAGCCCGGGATCCCGGCTGAAGTTGAACAGATAGGCATAGAGGGTCAGCACGACATCACCCGGCCTTGTGGGCCTTGAAGAGATCGAGGGCGTACTCGCCGAAGATAACCACGAAGGTGAGGAAGGCGAGCACGGCGAAGGCGATAAGCGTCCCCATCAGATCCTTGAGGGCCTGGCGTCTCATGGCAGGCTCGTGTACTGCTGCCAGAGGCGGATCCAGTGGACGAGCAGGTCGATCTGCGAGCTCGAGAGGAGATGCTTGATGCCCCAGGGCGGCATGATCGAGCCCAGGTGCTCCGAACCCAGGTTGCCGGCAAAGATGCAGCGGTGGTAGTAGTCGTCGTTGAAGAACCCGAGCCGGTCCTGGTCGTTGAGCGGCGGCCCCTTCAATCCTTCCCCGACGGCCCCGTGACACTGGGCGCAGGAGTTCTCGTACAGCTGCGGGGCCTGGTCGTACACGGCAAACGGATTTGGCACGAGGTTCTGGTGCGCGCCATCCTGGGTCGTCGCCTGGCGGTTGCCGTTGTGGCAGATGACGCAGCCCGTCTCATCGATGCCGAGCCCCTTGTACTGGCTCGGGATGAACCCGGTCAGCTGCGCGATCTGGGGCTTGCCGGTGGTCGGGTCGAGCACCTGCTTGCCGTTCACGTCGAGGACGTAATAGGGGGTGGCGTTCGGGTTCTGGCACTTGAGGGACGTGCTCGGGGCGGGACTCGGGTTGGCGGCGACCCCGCCGCTGGAGGCGGGCGAGGGGCTGGCCGGGCCGCCGGGCGTCGGGGACCCGGACGCCTTCGGGGTCGGGCTCGCCCCGGCGCCCGCGGGCGACGGGCTGGCGGTCACCGTGGTGGTCGCCCCCGCGGTGGCGGGACGGCAGATCAGGGTGTCCTGTCCGTACTTCGCGAAGACGGCGTCGTTGATCACCGCCGGGTGATTCGGACCCAGCCGCGAGGCGGCCTCCTGCGGTCCGATCTTCGCGATGTCGGGGACGTGGCAGGTGATGCAGCGCTCGACCTGGAAGTTCCCGTTGACCTGGACCTTGGGAAACAGCTGCTGGATGTTGCCGACCTGGAAGTCGGCGCCATATTTGGCGGCGTACTGCTGCTGGATCGGCCCGTACGGCCGGTTGAAGTCCTGGTAGAAGGCGAAGGCGAGCAGCCCCACGAAGAGCACGCTGACCACCAGGAAGGCCCGGCCGAGCATCAGGCGGCGACCCCGTCAGCTCTCATTGCCCAGCACCCATCCCCAATCGAAGTTGAACTCGTGGCCGCGGAAGAACGTCCCGGTCAGGACCAGGCCCACCGTGATCACGGCGTAGAGGGCGAAGAGGATGATGGCCAGCTTGCGCTCGGCCGGGCGCCGGCTCGGATTGCGGTCCAGGAACGGCACCAGGATCATGAGCACGATCACGAAGGTGGGAAAGGCGACCCCCGCCATCAGGGGCGGGAACCGGGCGAGCAGCTCCTGGAGCCCGAGGAAGTACCAGGGCGCCTTGGACGGGTTGGGCGTCATACCCGCGTTCGCCTTGCCGAGCAGCGGCGCCTGCAGGACGATCGAGACGACCAGCAGGAAGACCGTCATGCCGACCGCCGCGATGAACTCCTTGAAGACGAACTCGGGGAAGGAGACGATCATCTCGTCCTCGCTGTCGTCACGGACCGCGAGCGGTGCGTCGCTGAGGCTTCGGCGGCGCGCCTCGACCCGGTCGCGGGCCCGGATCCGGTCGGCGGCGTCAGTCGCCATGGCCGGGCCTCAGAGCCCCCCGCTGAATCCGTCTTTCCGGACGCGCCAGAAGTGGATGACCATCATCAGGAAGGCGAACAGCGGCAACCCGACGACGTGCATCACGTAGAAGCGCAGCAGGGCGTTGTCGCCGACCACCTTCCCACCCAGCATCAGGTAGCGGGTATAGGGTCCGGCGAGGGGAGCGTACTTGGCCATGTTCGTGCCCACCGTGACCGCCCAAATCGACAGCTGGTCCCAGGGCAGCAGGTAGCCGGTGAAGCTGAGCAGCAGCGTGACCAGCAGCAGCAGGGTCCCGATCCCCCAGTTGAACTCGCGCGGCTTCTTGTAGGCCCCGGTCAGGAAGACGCGGGCCATGTGGAGCCACACCGTGATGACCATCAGGTGTGCCGCCCACCGGTGCATGTTGCGAATCACGCCCCCGAAGGTGACCACGAACTGGAGGTCCCGCATGTCCTGGTAGGCATGGGTCGTCGACGGCACGTAATAGAACATGAGGTAGAGCCCGGTGACCGTCAGCACGATGAAGAGGAAGAAGGACAGGCCGCCCAGGCAGAGCGTGTAGGACATGCGGATCCAGGAACGCCGCACGCGCACCGGGTGGATGTGCAGCACGAAGTTCGTCAGCGCGGTGCGGGCCGCGATCTTGTCGGTCAGGGGCAGGCCGTGGCGGAAGAGCGCCCCCACCATCTGCGAGATGACCGAACCGATCTCGTCGAGCGCGGCGCCGATGACCTTCATGAGCTCTCCTCTCTCAAAGCGGGCGGGCGGTTATACCTTCAGACGGTAGCTGCGGTCGACGACGATCGAGCGATCGATGAAGAGCTTGTCGTCCTTCGACAGAACGATGCTGATCCGGTCCATCGGCCGCGGCGCCGGCCCGTAGAAGTTGATGGCGTCCCGATAATACCGGCTGCCGTGGCAGGGGCACTTGAAACCCGGAAGATCCGGGTGCGCCTGGGTGGCGCTCTGCCCGGTTGCGGGATCGGTGAGTCCGCCAATGCCCTTCTGGACGAGGTCGCTGGTGACGTCCGAGAAGTAGCGGGGGGTGCAGCCGAGGTGGGTGCAGATCAAGCTGATGGCGTAAAAGCCGTCCGGATCGCGGTTGATCACGACCCGCTTGTCGGTGATGACCGTGGTCGAGCCGACCGGGTAGTCGGCGGGCGCGCCGGCCTTGAAGGCGGCCGGGTCCTCGTAAAGGGCGTTGGGTTGCATGAACCGGATGCTCTGCACGAGCGCCGCCAGGGAGGCGACCACGAAGGCACCCCAGCCCAGCAGGGCGAGGAAGCTGCGCCGCGACATCTCCCGGCTGTCTTCGACCAGCCGGCGCAGGCCAACCATCAGACGAAGGGGTTGTGGGCCGGCGGCGTCAGCACCGTGGCGAAGATGATCGTCGAGGCCATGATGATCAGGAAGAGGAGCGACACCAGCAGGCAGCCGAGGTCGGCCTTCACCACCTCCAACACACCGCGCACGGCAAGAGGATAGCAACCGCGTCTGTTCGGCGTCCACCTGGCCGGGGAGGGAATCGGGTCCTGACCCGATGAGCCCAGCTTCCCCACTACCATGGGCCGGTGGGAAATCCGGCCAGGTCTGCGGTCGTGAGGGTGCGCTCGCGGGAGCGCGCGGAGCTCCTCGACGTGACCGAGGCGATCGAGGCGCGGGTGCGGTCGAGCGGGGTCGAGTCCGGGATCTGCGTCGTCTACGTCCCCCACACCACGGCCGGGGTGCTGATCAACGAGAACGCGGATCCCGGAGTCCTCGACGACGTGCTGCGGACCCTCGAGCGCCTGGTCCCCTGGACGAACGGATACCGGCACATCGAGGACAACGCGGCGGCTCACATCAAGGCGATCCTGGTCGGCGGGTCACAGACCATCCCGGTGCAGGCCGGCCGGCTCTTGCTGGGCCGCTGGCAGGGCATCTACTTCGCCGAGTTCGACGGTCCTCGCGAGCGCCAGCTGCGGGTTACCATCGCAGCCGGCTAGCGCCCGAGAGCCGCCCGGCGCCGGACGGCTCCCGGGACGCGGGACCTTATTTGCGGGGGGACGACACGGTCGCTTCGACGGTCCGCGGCTCGCCGTTCTGGCTGCGTGCGGCCGAGATCGGGATCCTGACCGACTTCGGCTTCGCCGGCTGCGCCTTGGGCACGCGGAGCGTGAGCACGCCATTGTGGAACTCGGCTTTCGCCTGCTCCCCGAGCGCGTCCTCGGGCAGGGTGATCTGGCGGCTGAACTTGCCGTAGTAGATCTCGCGCACCCAGTAGTTGTCCTGCTGGCTGCCTTCGGCGGCCTTGATCTCGCCCTTGATCGTGATCGTGCCGTTGTCGAACGTCACCTCGACCGCATTCGGATCGGCGCCCGGAACCGAAGCGCGCACCACCCACTCCCTGTCGGTCTGATAGACGTCCAGCGGCAGGTACCCCTCTCCCACGGCGCCACCCGACCGGCTCTGGCCCGGCACGCCGAACGACTCGGAGAAGAGGCGGTCCATGGCGCTGTGGAGCGACATCAAATCACTGAGTGGCGACCAGCGAATCATGCTGCTCATCGAAAACACCTCCTCTGAATATGGGACGGTTGCCAGTCGCGCATATACCCAGGCGCCAGGCCGGCCTAAACAAGCTCATCCGTCAGGTCCGGCGGAGGGCTCGGGCGACCGTAACCGGCCCCAAGGTGCCGGTATATACTGTTCGAACTCTTCAGGCGGAGGACCATGCCCACCAGCATCAAGGCTGTCGGCACGCACGTGCCCGAGGGCGTGCTGACGAACGCCGATCTCGAACAGATGGTCGAGACCTCGGATACCTGGATTCGCGAGCGCACCGGCATCCTCGAACGCCGGATCGCGGCCGCGGACGAAGGGAGCACGGATCTGGCGGTCGCCGCGGCGCTCGACGCGCTCGAGGCCGGCGGGTTCCGTCCCGAGGACACCGACCTCATCGTGCTGAGCACGTCGACCCCCGATTCGACCTTCCCCTCCTGCGCCTCGCGGGTCCAGGCTCGGCTGCAGGCGCGCGGCCCCGCCTTCGACGTCCAGGCCGCCTGCAGCGGCTTCCTCTATGGACTCAGCGTGGCCGACCAGTTCGTGGCCGCCGGCGAGGCCCGGCAGGCACTCGTGATCGGCACCGAGACGCTGACCAAGATCGTCAACTTCAAGGATCGCGGCACCTGCGTCGTCTTCGGCGATGGCGCCGGCGCCGTCGTCCTGGGTCCCGGCCAGAACGGCGCGGGCATCCGTTCCTGCGTGCTGGGGTCGGACGGCCAGGGGGGGGACCTGATCTACGTCGCCCCGGGGGCGCGGACACCCGAGGGGCCAGGCCGCCCGGAGATCCGCATGGACGGGCGCAAGGTGTTTCGCTTCGCCACCGAGATCCTGGCCCAGGCCACCCTCCAGGCGCTGGAGAAAGCCGGGGTGGCCCTCGAGGACGTCCGTTTGATCGTCCCCCACCAGGCGAACGCCCGGATCATCGAGGCTGCCGGCAAGCGGTTGGGCGTCGCCCCCGAGGTCATGGCGAACAACATCGCGCAGTACGGCAACACCTCGACCGCGTCGATCCCGCTCGCGCTGAAGGAGGCGGTCGATGCCGGCCGCGTCGCCGCCGGTGACTACATCGTCCTGGTCGGATTCGGCGCCGGGCTGACCTGGGGGGCCTGCGTCATCCAGTGGGAGGGCGTCCCCTCTCACGCCGCGAGGGTCTGACGTGTTTCGCCCGAAGCCGCGCTACGTCGCCCTCCCGTCGCCGCGCTCCGGACTCGGCGAGGAGATCGACCGGCTCACCTGTCCGAAATGCGATACGCCGCTGGAACCGGCCCGGCTGGACGCGACCCTGCGCGTCTGCTACCGCTGCGGCTACCACTTCCGGCTCCGCGCCCAGGAGCGGATCGCGATGCTGACCGATGCCGGCTCGTTCGTGGAGGAGGACCGGGAGATCGAGCCCCGCGACGCGCTCGGGTTCTCCGACTCGCAGCCGTACACGAAGCGGATCGAACAGAGCCGCACCAGCGCGGGCATCAACGAGGCGGCGGTGTGGGGCGAGGCCCGGATCGGCGGCAAGCCGCTGGTGATCGTTTGCCTCGACTTCGCGTTCATGGGCGGGAGCATGGGCGCGGCGACCGGCGAGAAGATCACCAACGGCATCGAACGGGCCACCCGCCGGCGCCTCCCCCTCGTGATCGTTTCCGCATCGGGCGGCGCGCGCATGCAGGAAGGCATGCTCTCGCTCATGCAGATGGCCAAGACCGCGGCCGCGATCGGCCGGCACGGGATGGCCGGCCTTCCCTATGTCTCGATCCTGACCGACCCGACCATGGGCGGCGTCACGGCGAGCTTCGCGTCGACTGCCGACGTCATCCTGGCCGAGCCCGGCGCGATGATCGGCTTCGCGGGGCCTCGCGTGATCCAGCAGGCGACCTATGAGACGCTCCCGGACGGGTTCCAGACCGCCGAGTTCCTCTGGAAGCACGGACTGATCGACCTCGTCGTGCCGCGAGCCGAGCTGCCCGCCTGCCTCAAGCAGCTGCTCCTCCTCTACACGCGGGCCCCGGCGGGCGTCCTCCCGCTCGCGGCGCGGACCGGGATGGCGACCGAGGCGGCTGCCGCCGCGGGATGAGCGACGCCTCGCCGGCCTATGCGGCGACCTGGGCGCAGGTCGAGCTGGCCCGGCACCCGGACCGCCCCTACGCTCTCGATTACATCCACGCGATCTTCCAGGACTTCTTCGAACTGCACGGAGACCGGCTGTTCGGCGACGACCATGCGATCATCGGCGGGCCGGCCACGCTCGACGATCGGACGGTCATGCTGGTCGCCCAGCAGAAAGGCCGGAACACCGCGGAACGCGCCATGCGCAACTTCGGGATGGCCAACCCGGAAGGCTACCGGAAGGCTCTGCGCCTCGTGCGCCAGGCAGAAAAGTTCGGATTCCCGGTCGTGGCACTCGTGGACACCCCGGCGGCGTTCCCGGGGGCCGGCGCGGAGGAGCGGGGCATCGCGTGGGCGATCGCCGACAACCTGGTCGCCTTCGCGCAGGCGCGCATTCCGATCGTCACGCTGGTGGTGGGCGAGGGAGGCAGCGGGGGCGCGCTCGGCATCGGCGTGGGCGACCGGCTGCTGATGATGGAACACTCCATCTACAGTGTGGCGCCGCCTGAGACCTGCGCCTCGATCCTGTGGCGAGACATCAGCCGCAAGGTCGAAGCCGCGCACGCGCTCAAGCTGACGGCTCGTGACCTCCAGGGTCTCGGACTGGTTGACGAGATCGTCCCGGAGCCCCCCGCAGGAGCACAGACCGACTACGGTGCGGCAGCGGACGCCGCCGGGGCCGCGCTGCGCAAGCACCTGAAAGCCGTCGAGGCGATTCCCATCGATCGGCTGCTCGACGAGCGCTATGCCCGCTACCGGAAGATCGGAATCGCCTGACGTGGCGACCCAGCCGCTGCGCGAAAGCGTGCCGCCGCGCCGGCCGCGGCTGGACCCGGGCGTCTTCCGGCTCCCCGTGGAGCGGATCCGGGAGGGCTATTACTCGGACGTCTATTTCAACCGCACGGTCGACGTGCTTCGCGGCGACCAGCGGCACCCGCACGTGATCATGCAGGTCTTTCAGAAGAAGCACGCGGTCGTGGGAGGCATGGACGAAGCGATCGCGATCCTCAAGCTCTGCTCCGAAGACTTCTCGCAGCTGCGGGTCCACGCCCTCTACGACGGCGATGAGATCCGGCCCTGGGAGACCGCGGTGACGATCGAAGGCGACTATTCGCTGTTCGCCCGGCTGGAGACCGTTTATCTCGGCGTCCTCGCCCGGCGCACGAAGGTGGCGACGAACGTGCGCCGCGTGGTGGAGGCCGCCAACGGCAAGCAGATCATCTTCTTTCCCGCGCGTCACGATCACCATCTCGTGCAGACCGGGGACGGCTACGCGGCGCACATCTCCGGAGCGATCGGCGTCTCCACCGACGCCCAGGCGTCCTGGTGGGGCGGGAAGGGCGTCGGGACCGTGCCCCACGCGCTGATCGCAGCCTACGGAGGGGACACCGTGCTCGCGGCCCAGAAGTACGCAGAGCACGTCGACCCGAGCGTCAACCTGGTCGTGCTGGTCGATTTCGACAACGATTCGGTGCGCACATCGCTCGAGGTGGCCCGCGCGCTCGGCCCGCGGCTGTGGGGCGTTCGCCTCGACACGTCGGAGACGATGGTCGACAAGAGCGTCCAGGAGGTGATGGGCGATTTCGACCCGCGTGGCGTCAACGCCCAGCTCTGCCGGCTCGTCCGGCGCGCCCTGGACCGCGAAGGCTTCGAGCACGTGAAGATCGTGGCCAGCGGCGGGTTCAACGTCGACAAGATCGAACGCTTCGAGCGAGAGCAGGTCCCGGTCGACGCCTACGGCGTGGGCAGCGCTTTCTTCCAGGGCAGCTACGACTACACCGCTGACGTGGTCATGGTCGAGGGGCGCCCGGTCGCGAAGGCGGGGCGGCGCTACCGCCCGAACCCCCGCCTCGAGCTCGTCACCTAGGCGAGGCCGGCGCCGATGCCCAACGTCACCATCGTGGTCGACGTCCTGAATGGATTCTGCAAGGAAGGCAACCTGGCTTCGCCTCACTGCGCCGCGGCCATCCCCCGCATTCGATCGATCGTCGAGGCCCGCCACGCGGCAGGGGACGCGTTGATCTTCCTCGCGGACACGCATGATCCCGATGACCGGGAGTTCGAGGTCTTTCCCGTGCACTGCGTCCGGGGGACGTCCGAAGCCGAGGTCGTCAGCGAGCTCACGGATCTGCTTGCCGCCGGCCGGTTGATCCGCAAGCGCCGATACTCCGGATTCTTCGAAACCGATCTCGAGGCTCAGCTCGATGCGCTCGATCCGAAGACGGTCACCGTGGTGGGCGTCTGCACCGACATCTGCGTCCTGCACACGGTCGCGGATCTCCGCAACCGGGACTACCACGTGGTCGTTCCGGTCGAGGGCGTCGAGACGTTCGATGCGCCCGGCCATCCACGCGAGAGCGTCCAGGCCTTCGCCCTTGCGCACCTCAAGGGCATCCTGGGAGCCGAGCTAATCTCGGGCGGTCTATAATATAAGCGGATAGCGGCACTACCTCATTCCGCGGCTCCCGCGTATGCCAATGAAGGGTGCGCCGCGTTATCAAAGACATGGGATGGAATCCGCTTCGCGCAACAAGCTGCCGCCATTGCGGCCGGTCGCTTCTGCCCGGCTCCCGATTCTGCGCCGGATGCGGCGTGCGCCTCGGCCGTCCCTGGTTCGTCATCCCGGCCGCCGTGCTCGCGCTCGTCGTGGTCCTGGTGCCGGGCTGGCTCTACGTCTCCACCGGGCTGCCGACCACCTCGAACCTGTCCAGCGCCCGGCTCCCGCTGTCGACCAGGATCTACGACCGGACGGGGCAGGTCCTCCTCGCCGAGATCCACCAGGGAAGCGACCGGCGCCACCCGGTCTCGCTGGCGCAGATCGCGCCGGCCATGCAGCGGGCCACGATCGCGGTCGAGGACCACGACTTCTACCGCCACGGCGGCATCGACCTGCCCAGCATCGTGAGGGCGGCCGTGGCGGACCTGTCCCACGGTCGCATCGCCCAGGGCGGCAGCACGATCACCCAGCAACTCGCCAAGAACATCTATCTGTCGGGTGACCGGTCGATCCTGCGCAAGCTCGACGAGGCCATCCTCGCGATCGAGATCGAGCAGCGGTACTCCAAAGCGCAGATCCTCGAGGCCTACCTCAACCGGATCTATTACGGGAATCAATCCTACGGCGCGGATGCGGCGGCGCACACATACTTCGGGAAGCCCGCCGGCCGTCTCACGCTCGCCGAGGCCGCTCTACTGGCCGGGCTCCCCGCCGCGCCCTCGGACCTCGATCCGTACGTGAATCCCGGCGCGGCCAAGCTTCGCCAGCGGGTGGTGCTCGATGCGATGGTACGCAGTCACCAGCTCACCGCCGCCGCCGCCGCGGCCGCCTTCGCCCAGCCGCTCTCGCTGCGGCCCAGGTCCGTGCAGCAGGACGTCAAAGCGCCTCACTTCGTGCGCTGGGTCACGAGCCAGCTCGAGAAGACCTACGGCGATCGGCTGGTCCAGCAAGGTGGGCTCACGGTGATCACCACCCTGGAT
The DNA here is from genome assembly GCA_035632635.1 of Candidatus Limnocylindrales bacterium. Classification (GTDB taxonomy): domain Bacteria; phylum Chloroflexota; class Dormibacteria; order CF-121; family CF-121; genus CF-120. Next base: position 76,528 of record DASQGL010000074.1, on the reverse strand, counting down.
TACCGGCTCCAGGCGATCGCCGAGCAGCAGGTCCGCCAGCACGTGCTGGGGCTCAACGGCCACCACGTATCCGACGGCGCGCTGGTGGCCATCGACCCGAAGACGGGGAACGTGCTCGCCATGGTCGGCTCGGCCGGGCTGGATGTTCCAGGCGGCGAATACAACATGGCGCTCGTGCCCCGTCAGCCCGGCTCCGCCTTCAAGATGTTCACCTACACGGCCGGCATCGAGTCGGGGAAGTTCACCATGGCGTCGTGGATCCTGGACGAGCCGATCCAGGTGCCGCTCCAGGGCGGCGCCGTCTACGAGCCCCACAACTACGACGGGGCCTATCACGGCTTCGTGCCGGTGCCGCTGGCACTGGGCAACTCGCTGAACATCCCGGCCGTCAAGGTCGAGATGGGGACGGGGATCGACCATGTCGTCGACACCGCGCGCCGGATGGGCGTCACCAGCCTGAATCAGCCGGCCGGCTCCTATCAGCCGAGCCTGACGCTGGGCGGCTACGAGATCCCGCTGATCGACATGGCGGCCAGCGCCGGCACGCTGGCCGCGGAGGGGACCGCCCACCGCAGCCAGGGCATCCTGAAAGTCCTGGCGCACGACGGCCAGACGACCTTCGTCGAGAATCCCGCCGCCTCGGCGAAAGCGGCGCTCTCCCCCCAGGTCAGCTTCATCATGAGCAGCATGCTGTCGGACGACCGCAACCGCGAGATGGAATTCGGCCTCGGCAGCGATCTCGTGATCCCGGGCCACCACGTCGCCGCCAAGACCGGGACGACGAACGACTTCCGCGACAACCTGACGGTCGGGTACACGCCCGACCTCGCCGTGGCAGTCTGGGTCGGCAATGCCGACCACAGCGCGATGCAGAACGTGACCGGGATCACGGGCGCCGCGCCCATCTTCCATGACTTCCTCGGCATAGCCCTGCAGGGAACACCGGATAACTGGTTCGCGCCGCCCAGCGGGTTGCAGACCATCAGCGTCAACGGGTACACGGCCTACCTGCTCCCCGGCACGGTGCCGAATTCACCGCCGCCGCCTCCGATCGCAGCCGGCGGCGCTGACGAAGGTGGAGGCGGGAGTGGTGGCGGCGGGGGCGGGGACGGCCACGGGCGCGGCGGCGGCGGGGACGGCCACGGCCACGGCGGTGGCGGCGGCGGCGATTAGCTGAGTCGAGGCCGCCCCGGCGGCACGTCGCCGCGCTGCCCCACCTCGGACCTTTGCGCTCGAAGCGCCTCCACCTGCCGGGTCAGCTCCTCGATCCGGCGTTCCAGGCTCTGCACCTGTTCCCGGGTGGCGATCGGCATTCCGGAGGTTGCCTGGCGCACGCCGGCGCGAGTCCGGTCGCGGAACTCGTCGAAGCGACGGCGCCCTTCCTCCCGGCTGAGCTGGCCCTGCGCCATCCAGCGGTCGAGCAGCCGGTCGGCCTCGTCGAAGGCCCAGGACGCGGCTCCGAGCGCGATCGTGAATCCCTCGCGGATGGCCGACCGAAGCCGGTCACTCGGGGGCTCGCCGGGGCTGGGCGTGGCCACGGCCCCAGTGTATCCAGAAGGCGTCGACGGACACCAGCCTCCCGTATCCTTCTAGCGTGCCCATCTACGAATACCGATGTCCGGACTGCAACTCGCGGCCATCGATCTTCTTTCGGAGCTTTGCGGCAGTCGAAGATCAGCCGGCGTGTCCCAACTGCGGCGGTCGTCGCCTCAGCCGCCTGATCTCCAGGACCGCCCAGGTGCTTTCCGAGGATTCACGCATGGATGCGCTCGCCGATTCCGCCGACCTCGCCGGCGTCGACGAGAACGACCCCAGGAGCGTGGCGCGCTGGGCCCGGTCGATGGGCAGCCATCTGGGGGACGAGGAGATGGGCGATGACTTCGACCAGGCGGTCGAGGAGATGGAGTCGGGGGGAGAGGATAATGAGCTTGGAGGGGGCCTTGAGGAGGATTCCGATATCTGACCGGAGCCGTCGGGGCGTGACACGGCCGCATCCGTGAAGGCGCGGCCTTCCTGATGCCGCGGATCCAGCGGGTCGAGGCCCGGGAAATCCTGGACTCGCGCGGCAACCCGACCGTGGAGGTCGACGTCGAGCTGGACGACGGCAGCCGTGGCCGTGCGGCCGTCCCTTCGGGCGCGTCGACCGGGGCGCACGAGGCGGTCGAGCTGCGCGACGGCGATCCACGGCGCTACGGCGGCAAGGGCGTGTTGCGCGCGATCTCCAACGTGCGCGGCGAGATCGCCGGCGCCCTCCTGGGGCGAGACGCCCTCGACCAGCGGGCCGTCGACGAGACGCTGATCGCCCGGGACGGCACCGCGAACAAGAGCCGGTTGGGCGCGAACGCGATCCTCGGCGCGTCGCTGGCCGTCGCCCGGGCCGCCGCCGCGGCGACCCGGCGCCCGCTCTACCGGCACCTCGCCACATCCGGCGACCTGGTCCTGCCCGTGCCGATGATGAACATCCTGAACGGCGGCCGTCACGCCGACACGAACGTCGACTTCCAGGAGTTCATGGTCGTCCCGGTCGGCGCCCCCACCTATGCCGAGGCGCTCCGTTGGGGCGCCGAGGTTTTCCACGCGCTGAGGGCGATCCTCCACGAGCGCGGGCTCGATGCCGGTCAGGGCGACGAGGGCGGGTTCGCTCCCGGGCTGCCCCGCAACGAGGATGCGATGGCGCTGCTGCTCGAGGCGATCGAGCGAAGCGGCCACCGGGCTGGGTCGGAGGTGGCGATCGCCCTGGATCCTGCGGCCAGCGAGCTCTACCATGATGGGGCGTACCGGCTGAAGGGTGAGGGCCGAACCCTGACCAGCTCGCAGCTGATCGACCTCTGGGCGGACTGGTCTCACCGGTTTCCGGTGATCTCGCTCGAAGACGGGCTGGCCGAGGACGATTGGGACGGATGGCGGGCCCTGACTCAGCGGCTCGGCGATGGACTGCAGCTGGTCGGCGATGATCTGTTCGTGACCAACGTCGTTCGGCTGCGACGTGGGATCGAGACCGGGGTCGCGAACAGCATCCTGATCAAGCTGAATCAGATCGGAACCCTCACCGAGACGCTGGAGACCATCGACGTCGCGCGCAGGGCCGGCTACCGGACCGTGATCTCCCACCGGTCGGGGGAGACGGAGGACACGTTCATCGCCGATCTCGCGGTGGCGACCGGGGCCGGTCAGATCAAGACCGGCGCCCCCTCTCGCTCGGAACGCGTCGCCAAGTACAATCGCCTGCTCCGCATCGAGGGCGAGTTGGGCGCCGCCAGCACCTTTCCGGGACTGCGCGCCTTCCGCAGCCCGGCGCCCACCACATGAGCCGGCGCGTCCCGCCCCGCGGCTTCTTCGAGGGCGAGTCGCCGTTCGGCCGGCTGCCGGTCGAGCCCGGATTTCCCACGATTCGCATCCCACCCGGCGCCGTCCTTTGGATCGTCGTGGCGGCCGTCGTCATCCTGCTCATCGTTCTGCTTCAGCCCTTCGCGACCTTCTATACCGACTGGCTCTGGTTCCGTGCGCTCGGGTACGGAAATGTCTTCGGAACCCGGTTCAGCGCCCAGCTGATCACGTTCTTCCTGTTCGCCGCCATCTTCTGGGTGGTCGGCGCGGCCAACGTCATCGTGGCGCTGGGGTCCGGACGCCGCCTCTCCACCATCGGCATACGGCAGCGACTCTTGGCCACGCCGATCACGATCCTCTCGCTTCTCGGCGTCTTCCTGTTCGGGCTCATCTTCGGCCGCATCGCCTCCGGTCAGTGGCAAACCGTGCTCGCCTTTCTGAAGCAGGTGCCCTTCAACACGACGGACCCCGTGTGGCACCAGGACATCGCCTTCTACATCTTCACCCTCCCCTTCCTCCGGTTCCTCTGGGGGTGGCTGCTGGGCGTTGTGATCGTGATGGCCCTGATCACGGGCGGCCTCTACCTGTACCGCACCGGCATGCAGAGCCTGACCCTGAGCGCGAGGGCGATGCGACACCTGACGATCCTGGCGGCGGCATTCACGGCGCTGATCGCCGTCAATTACCGGCTCGACCTCTACGAGCTGCTGCTCGGCCGTCGCGGTTTCGTGTTCGGCGCTGGCTACACGGACGTCGCGGCCCGCATCCCCGGGTACTGGATCATGACCGTGCTCCTGGTCCTGATCACGATCGGCCTGCTGCTGAGCCTGGGGCCGGCGCGCTTTACCGCCCTGCCCGCGGCCCTCGCGGGCTGGCTGGTGGCGGCCTTCATCGTGCTCGTGATCTACCCCAGCTTCGTGCAGCGAATCCAGGTGGCGCCCGACGAGCTGCACAAGGAGACGCCCTACATCCTCCGCGAGATCGCCGCGACGCGACAGGCCTTCGGCCTCGAAGGGATCGTCGATCGGCCCTCGTCACCGCAGCAGAACGTCACCGCGGACGCCGTCGCCAGCAACCCGGCGACGGTCGAGAATGCCCGCCTGTGGGATCCACAGCTGGCCCTGCCGCAAACCCTCGAGAACCTCCAGGGGCTGCGCAACTACTACGACTTTTCGGCGATCGCCGTCGACCGGTACACCATCGGCGGCCACTATCTCCAGCTCCTGCTCGGCGCCCGTGAGCTCGATCCCACCAAGTTGCCTGCCAACGCCCAGAGCTGGGTCAACCTGAAGCTGCAGTACACGCATGGCTACGGCGTGGCCGCGGTGCGCGCGAATCAGGCGACCGACCAGGGGAATCCGGTGCTCACCCTGCAGGACATCCCACCGACCGGCGTCCCGCCCGTCTCCCAGCCGGCCATCTACTTCGGCCGTAACACCCAGGACTACGTGCTGGCAGACTCGAAAACCCAGGAATTCGACTACCCCGCCGAAACCAACCATTACACGCACTGGACCGGGACGACTGGCGTGACCCTCTCGTCGGGACTGCGCAGCCTGGCCTTCGCCGTGCGCTTCGGCGACTTCAACCTCCTGATCAGCGATCAGTTGACGTCGCAGACCCAGGTGCTCTTCCGGCGGTCGGTCCAGGACCGCGTCCAGACGCTGGCGCCGTTCCTCCAGCTGGACCAGGACCCCTACATCGTCGTCGTGGACGGCCACCTCTACTGGATCCAGGACGCCTACACGACGAGCGACCGGTATCCGTACAGCGAGGCGGCCCCCAGCGATTCCGGCTTTCCCGAGCTCGGCGGCCAGAACTACATGCGGAACTCCGTCAAGGCGGTCGTCGACGCCTACACGGGGGCGACCACCCTCTACATCGCCGATCCCACGGACCCGATCGTCAACACCTACTCCCGAATCTTCCCGGGCCTGCTCAAGCCGCTGGCGGCGATGCCGGCCTCGCTGCGAGCGCACATTCGGTACCCGCGCGACCTGTTCAGCGCCCAGGCCAACAAGTTCAGCCAGTACCACATGACGGACCCCACCGTCTTCTACACCAAGGAAGATCTCTGGACGGTCGCCACCGAGACCCAGCAGCAGACCGGGCAGGCCGTGAACATGCGGCCCTATTACGTGATCATGCGGCTTCCCGGCGAGTCGCAAGCCCAGTTCTTCACGATCCTCGCCTACACGCCGAACACCCGCAACAACATGATCGCCTACCTGGTCGCCCGCTCCGACGCGCCCGACTATGGCCGGCTGCTGGACTTCCGCTTCCCCAAGGACAGCCTGATCGTCGGGCCCCAGCAGGTGGAGTCGAACATCGACCAGGCACCCGCGATCAAGTCCCAGTTTAGCCTGCTCAACCAATCCGGATCCAGCATCATCCGGGGCAATCTGCTCGTGCTGCCGATCGAGAACTCGCTCCTCTACGTGGAGCCCATCTACCTGGAGGCGTCGAACCTGCAGATCCCTCAGCTGAAGAAGGTGATCGTGGCCAGCGGGCAGCAGGTCGCCATGGAGAACACGCTCGACCAGGCGCTGGCCTCGTTGCTGGGAACCGCCCCGCCGACGACGCCCGGCGGAACGCCCGGCGGGACGACCACCCCACCCTCGGGCACCATCGCGGGCCTGGTCGCCCAGGCAAACCAGCACTACCAGGCGGCGCAGAACGACCTGCGGCAGGGCAACCTGGCCGCCTATGCGAATGAGATCCAGCAGGTCGGCCAGATCCTGGCTCAGCTCCAGGCGCTGGAGGCGGTCCCCTCCCCCCAGGCCTCCGCGTCACCCAGCGCGTCTCCCAGCGCATCCCCGTAGCCGGCTGACGCAGCCTCGGAAATGAGGAAGCGCCCGCCGGAGCGGGCGCTTCGACCAAGCCCCCGGGAACCCTAGTGAGGGGTCGGAAACGAGTCGGCGACGGCCAGAACGGCAGCGACCGCGGCGGCGACCAGAGCGACGATCCGGTACATGGCTCCCTCCTTTTGGCGAGGACACCATGACCGCTTGCGGGCCAAACGGTATCACCCGCCGTATTCTGGTGTCAATATACTTTTCGCAATCGAGTTCAGCTAAGCTATACCGACAGCACGAAAATGGATTCCTTCGGCGAGCGCATCCGCGAGGCCCGCCTCGCGCTGCGGATGACCCAGGCCGAGCTGGCCCGGGGCGTGGCGACCAAGGGCTTCATCTCCCAGGTCGAGCGCAACCGGGCGACGCCGTCTCTCCCCAAGCTGCGAATCCTGGCCGGACGGCTGGGGCTCACCCTCGACGCCCTGGTGGGCGTCCCCCAGCCGGCGGAGGTCTCCTATCTCGCCAAGAGCGCGGAGCTCGCCATCAAGGCGGGCGAGCCCCGGCGATCGATCGAGCTCGTGGACGAAGCGATGCCGATTGCCGCATCCGCGTGGGAGCAGGCCAACCTGGCGCGGATCCGCGGCATCGCGCTCGACGCGATGGGCCGCTGGGACGAGGCGCTGGTCAGCCATCAGGCGGCTGCCGCGCGGGCCCCGGCCAATGATCTCGAGCTGAACGCCGCGATCTGGATCGAGATCGGCACCGTCCTGCAGCTCCTGGAACAGTTCGGCGCGGCCGTGGAGGCGAATCTCCGGGCGCTCGACCTGCTCGACCGCTGCAAGCATGCGGAGCCAGCCTGGCGTGCCCGAGTTCTCACCAACCTCAGCGCGGACTCCTACGCCCTCGGCCAGATGGACCGGTCGATGGAGTACGCGGAGAGCGCGCTCCGGGCCGCGACCGATGCGGAAAGCCTCGTGCGCGTGGCCAACGCCCACATGGCGCTCGGGGTCCTTGCCCGCGAGGCAGGGCAGCTCGAGCGCGCCATCGACCACTGCAACCGCGCCCTCGAATTGCACCGGCGCATCGGGCAGGACCAGCTTGCCAACCGGGTCCTCAACAACCTCGGCGACGTCCACTTCGCCGCGGGCCGGATGAGTGAGGCGCGGACGCATCAGGCACAGAGTCTCTGGCGGGCGCGGGAACTGGGCGACCACCAGGTGATTTCCATCACGGCCGCCGAACTGGCCCGCTATGCGCTGCTCGAGGGTGACTTCGAGACGGCCGTCCCCTATGCTCGCGAGGCGGCGAGCGCCGGACGCGCAGCCGGCGATCACGTTCGAGAGGCGGTCGCGCTCGCGTACGAGGGGCGCGCGCTGGCAGCCCAGGGGCAAGACACCGCCGCCGACCGGCTGTTCAGGCGTGCGTTCCGCCTGCTCGGCGCCCGCCAGGCCCTCGCCAAGCTGGCCCATGTCTGCACCGTCTACAGCGACGTCCTTCGGGGCCGCGGCGAGGTGGATCGGGCTTTCGCCTTCCTCCAGATGGCCTCGGAGCGAGACTTCGGCCGGCTCAACGCGCTGCAGCGCGTGCGCCGGGGCCCGTGAGCCGCGCCGAATCCGAGCCAGCCTTCAGCTCCCCTGCCACGGTGCTCGTGGTGGCGAGCCCTGACGAGGCGGACCGCATCGAATCCTCGGTGCGCAGCGACCGCCTCAGCGTGCTGACGGCGTCCGATGGGGCGGCCGCGCTGCGCCTGCTGGCGGCCCGATCGATCGATCTGGCCCTGATCGCGGCCAGCCTGGTGGATGGGGAGGGCAGCGAGCTCTGCCGTTCGATCAAGGACGCTCCGGCGACGAGGTCGATCCCCGTAATCCTCCTTACGGATTCGGATGATGCCGGCGCGCGGGATCGCGCCCGTCAGGCCGGCGCCGACGACGTGGCCTCCAGTCCCGTCGATCGCGGCATGGTGCTGGCGCTGATCGACGCCCGTCTGCAGCTGCGCCGCCTCCAGCGACAGATCGCCGATCTCGAAGATCTCGTCGTCCTCCTGTCGCGGGCCGTCGACGACCGCGACGGCACAGCCGGCGGTCAGGCGGAGCGAGTCGCACACTGGGCGACCCAGCTCGGGTCGGGCGTCGGGTTGAGCGACACCGAGCTCACGCCGCTGTACCGCGCCGCGCTGCTGCACGACCTGGGCATGGTTGCCGTGCCGCGAAGCATCGTCGCCAAGCCCGGCCCGCTGGATGCCGCCGAGTTCAGCCAGGTGATGCGCCATCCGGAGGAGGGTGAACGGCTCCTGCGGGCGATTCCGGACGCCGACCGGGTTCTGCCGGCGGTCCGTCATCATCACGAGCGGGTCGACGGCTCCGGCTATCCGGACGGGCTCGTGGGCGACCGGATCCCGCTCTTCGCCCGGATCCTGGCGGTGGCCGACGCGTTCGTCGCCATCACCAGCGATCGGCCCTACCGGCCCCGTCGGTCACCCGCGCAGGCGCTCGAGGTCCTCCGCCAGGGCGCCGGCAGCCAGTGGGAGCGGCGGCTGGTGGACCGCTTCGCGCAGATCCTGAAAGAGGCGGAACGCGCGCCGTCGGAGCTGTCGAGCGCCGGCTGACCCGTTCTCAGGCGTTTCTCAGCCGTCTCCGTCATCCCTCTCAGCGGCCGGGCCGATGCTGAGCGCAGGTCGGAGAGAGCAAGATGAACGGCATACGATCGATCAGCGAGAACCTGGCCGTCTACGGATCCCTGTTCGGCTGGCGGATCGACGCCCTGGTGATCGGCACCGTGATCGGTCTGCTGTACCGGCTAGCGTGCGAGCTTTCGCCAGTCGTCCGGCGTGTCGATGTCGAGACCGTGGCGCTCCGCCAGCGCCACCTCCCGCACGGCTTCCGGGTGGCGGTCGGCCAGCGTCTGCGCTCCGCGATCCCCCTGGAGCTCCGATAGCTCGGCGAAGAACCGACGGTCGTAGACGCGTGGGTTGCCTCGATCCGCGCCGTAGCGCGGCGCCACGATCAGACCTGGCTCGAACGCCCGGAGCAGCGCGCGGATGACGTCCTCGGAGACGAGCGGCTGGTCCGCGACCGCGATCAGCACCGCCTCGGCCCCGGCGGGCAGCGCCTCGACTCCCAGGGCGATCGAGTGCGAGATTCCGAGCGCATGGGACGGATTCTCGACCAGGATCGGATGGAGATCGTCGACCTCCGCGCGCAGCGCCTGTGAAGGGGCCACCACGACGATCAGCGGGTCGCAGCCCGCGCCGCGCAGGGTCCGGGCGGCGCGGCGCAGGAGCGTCTCCCCCTGGAACGGTTCGAGCAGCTTGGGGCGTCCGTACCGGCTCGCCTGCCCGGCGGCCAGCAGGATCGCCGGGATCACCGGGTGGACTGAGCCCGAAGCTCCTGTTCGAGGCAGTTGGCAAACCGCTGCGCGAGGCGCTGCGAGACCTCCTGCATGATCGCGGACCGTCCGAACTGGGCGACCAGCCCGCTGACGGCGACGTCCGACTCCATGATCACGGTCGTCTTCCCATCCGCCTCGCTCAAGCTGGCCTTCACCCTGGCGGAGGCGCCACCCCGCCCGCGCGACTCGTTGCCCTCGGCGCGAAGCTTCACGGTGTGCGCCTCCTCGTCGACCTCTTCGAGGTGAAGGCGACCCTTGTAGGCGACGCCGATCGGGCCCAGCTTGACCTCGATCTTCCCGGCGTAAGTGCGCTCGTCGATCACCTCGGTCAGCTGGGCGCCGGGGACGCAGTGGGCGATCCGCGGGACATCGAGCATGTACGTCCACACCGGGGACAGAGGAGCGTCGACCTGAAAGGTTGTCGTGAGAATCATGCGTCCAGCGTATCGGATGCGCCGTAGGAGGGAAAGCGGAAGGCCATGTCGCGGGACAGGAGGCCGCCGTGGCCGAGCCCGGTAAAGTCGCCGGCCGACAGCCTGACCCCGGTGAACAGGCGGGGCAGGAGCAGGTCGAGCACGGTCGCACGCGAGAACATGCCGCAGGCGGCCACGCCAAAGATCGGCACGTCGCCCAGGTAGGCGAGCCAGACGGCGCTCCCGGGATGCGCCGGCGCACCCTGCTTCTCCATCTTTGCCCCGATCGCCGCCAGCGCGATCAGCGTGGGATCGAGCGGATCGGTCGCGTTCGCTCCCGCGGTCAGCACGAGATCGGCCTGCGAGGCCAGCTGGCGCAGGGACGCGGCGACGAGTCCGGCGTCGTCGGCCACGTACTGGATGGCCGTAAGCCGAGAGCCGAACCAGGCCACCTTGGCCTCGATCGAGGCCTGGAACCTCTCGCGGGCGGAGGCGTCCAGCCGCTCGCGCACCAGCACGCCCACCCGCATCGGCCTGAAGGCGCGCACCCGCACGACCCCGTCGGATCCCGCGACCTGGCGCTCGGCCTCTTCGAGCCGCGCGCGCGGCAGGGCGAACGGGGTGACCTTGACGCCCGCCACGGTTTTGCCGCGGGGCACCAGCTGCCCGTCGAACAGGGTGAACACGCAGATGTCCTCGATCGCGTTCAAGGCCTCGAGCCGCCGGATGTCGACCTGGAAGATCCCGTTCGTGTCGGCCGCCAAGCGCATCTGGCTCTCCACCGGACCGTGCACGGCGATGCCTTCACCGGCCACCAGCGCCGCCAGGCGGCGGGCGGCATCATCCTCGTGCACGTCGTCCACGTCCATCCGTACGACGTGCAGCTCACTGACTCCGGCGCGCCGGACCAGGGCCAGGTCGTCCGGCTGCAGGCGCCGCCCCTTGTGGAGCAGCGGCCGGTGATGATCCGCGGGGTCCTGGAGCGTCTGCGCGAGGATCGCGCCGGCGATGGCTTCGCCGGTCAGCCGCGCGCCGGCGAGCGCCTCGGCTCTCATGCCGGTGCGGCCGCCGCCGCCCGCATCGGGCCGCCGGTGCGCCCGTGACGCACCGCCACCACCTCGCTCAGGATGGCGAGCGCCGTCTCTTCCGCGGTCTGCGCGCCCAGGTCCAGACCGATCGGCGCATGCACCGTCTCCAGCTGCGCGCCGGGTACTCCAGCCTGCAAGAGCCGGGCAATCCGTTGCGTGTGCGTCTTCCGGCTGCCGATCGCGCCCACGTACCGTGCGCCGCCGCTGAGCGCCGCCCGGATGGCCGGATCATCGAACTTCGGGTCATGGGTGAGGACGACGACGTAGGTCGACCGGTCGATCGTCAACCGGTTGAGCGCCTCGTCCGGCCAGCCGTGGATGACGGAATCCGCGCCCGGAAAACGGCTCGGGTCGGCGAACGTCGCCCGCGCATCGATCACGGTGACGCGGAACCCGAGGTCCTTCGCCAGGCGGGTGAGCGGGATCGCGACGTGGGATCCGCCGACGATGATCAGCTCGTGCGGGCGGGGAAACGGCTCCAGGAAGACGCCGTCGCGCCGCTGGGGCATCTCGCCCGCCAGGATGGCGGCGGAGCCGGGCTCGTCCACAGGCAACAGCCGGCGCGCTCCCGGCGTCCCCTCCAGCACCGTTTCGAGCACGACCGGTCGCTCGTGTTCCAGCGCCTCGATCAGGCCACGGTGGACGTCCGAGAGCGGCTCGACCAGGACGTCCACCTCACCCCCGCAGCTCAGCCCGACGGAGAAGGCCAGGTCATCGCTGACGCCGTAATGGAACACCTGCGCCGGCTTGCCCTTGAGGACCAGCTGCGCCTGTTCGAAGACTTCGCCCTCGAGGCATCCGCCGCTGACCGAGCCCGCGATCTTGCCCGACCGGCTGATCGCCATCCGCGATCCGGCCGGACGGGGCGCGCTGCCCCAGGTGCTGATCACCGTCGCCAGCGCGACCGGGTCCTGCGCCAAAATCCACGACCTGACGTCCTCGAGCACGTCCCGCATGGATCGAGTGTACCCAGCCCGCCGGGCGCTTTCAGGCCACGATCTGGGCCTGCCGCCTCACCGGCCGCCGCACCTGCGTCTCGAGCAGCAGCCGCCCCAGCGCCTCGAGGCTGGCCAGGTCGTGGCAGGGCAGGAAATCATCGACGTAGGGGAGGGCCGCCTGCAGTCCCATGGTGAGCGGCTCGTAGTCTGCCGCGCCCATCAGCGGATTCATCCAGATCAGCCGGTAGCAGGAGCGCTGGAGGTGGGCCACCGCATCGCGCAGCTCGCGCGGGTCGCCCCGGTCCCAGCCGTCGCTGATCAGCACCACGGTCGCTCCATGGGCCAGCACCCGGCGGCCATAGCGCCGGTTGAAGGTGGCGATCGCCTCCCCGATGCGGGTCCCGCCGGACCAGTCCTGGACGGCGCTGGTCACCCGGTCGAGCGCGGCATCCGCGTCGTGGCTCCGCAGCATGCGCGTGATCCGCGTCAACCGGGTGGCGAAGACGAAGGCCTCGACCCGGTCGGTCGCATTCTCGATCGCGTAGGCGAAGTTCAGGAGGACTCGCGTGTAGCGTTCCATCGAGCCGCTGATGTCGCAGATGAGCACGAGGGGGCGCGACTTGAGCCGCGGCCGTCGGAAGGAGAACTGCAGAGGCTCGCCGCCGAAGCGAAGGCTGTTGCGCAGCAGCTGGCGCAGGTCGAGCCGCTCGTCGCCTCCGCGCTTGAAACGCCGGGATCGGCGAAGGCCCGCCGGAATCCGCATGATCCGGATCAGGCGCCGGATCTCACTGAGCTCGGCATCGGTCATGGTGTCGAAGTCCTTGTGCCGCAATCGATCGGTTGCGGAGAAGCTGGCCACCGGAAGCTCTTCGGCATCATCCACCGTCTCGTCGCCGTCGAGGACGCTCAGCTGGCGGGCGGCGTCGGCGGGCCAGTCCGAGACCTCGGATCCGGCCTCCGAGCCCGCCGGCCCTTCAGCCGCCGACTCCAGCGCGCTCGCCCGGGCGAGAAAGAGAGTCAGCGCCCGATCGAGGACCGGGTGATCCTCTCGCCGTCGAGCGAAATGCGCCCGGACCACGGTTCGCAGGTCGGACTCGTTGGCGGGATCGATCAGCGTCAGCGCGCGAAGGAATCCCAGCGTCCGCACCGGCCCGGCGTCGAACCCGAGACCGCGCAGCAGGCTCCCGAACCAGAGCCAGTTCCGGACGAACGTGCGGCCCGGCTCAGGCACCCGAGGCCTTGAGCAGCGTCCGGGTCTGCTCGCCGCGCAACCGGGCGAGATCCTCCTGGTACTTGACGATCGACCCCAGGGTGGCCTGCACCGCGTGCTCGCTCAGCTCGGTCTCGCCCAGGGCCAGCAGGGCGCGGGTCCAGTCCAGGGTCTCGGCGATGCCGGGCAGCTTGTAGAGGTCGAGCTGGCGGACCTGGGCGATGAACCGGGTCACCTGGCGGTTGAGCCGTCGCGGCACGTCCGGGATCCTGGCCTGGACGATCTCGAATTCCCGGTCGACGCTCGGATAGTCGATCCAGAAGTAGAGGCACCGCCGCTTGAGCGCGTCATGGATCTCGCGGGTGCGGTTGGAGGTGATCACCACCGCGGGCGGACGCTCCGCCCGGATCGTCCCGATCTCGGGGATCGAAATCTGGAAGTCCGAGAGCAGCTCGAGCAGGAACGCCTCGAATTCGTCGTCCGACCGGTCGATCTCGTCGATCAGGAGCACGGGTGGTCGCGCGCCGCCGTGCTCGATCGCCTGGAGCAGCGGGCGCTTGACCAGGAAGCTGGGGCTGAAGATCTCGCGTTCCATCGCGGCGCGATCGGCGGCCTGGGTTTCGAGCAGCCGGATGTGCAGCATCTGGCGCGCGTACGCCCATTCGTAGACGGCGTTGTTGATGTCGATGCCCTCGTAGCACTGCAGGCGGATCAGGTCGGCCTGGAGGATGTCGGCGAGCACTTTGCCGACCTCCGTCTTGCCCACGCCGGCCTCCCCCTCGAGCAGGAGCGGCTTGTCGAGCTTGAGGCCCAGGAAGATCGTGGTGGCAAGCTCGCGCCCGGCGACGTAATGATGCTCGCGGAGGGCGTCTTCGACCTCCTCGATGGTCGAAAACGGCAGGCCTTCCATCGCCCACCCATTCTAAGGTGACCAGCCAATGCCCGTAGCAACGCGTGCTACGGTTGCTACGTGGCGAGCCCGCGAGCGATCCGCGACCCGTTCACGCCGGGGGCCGGCTACCCTCCACCCTTCCTCGCCGGTCGAGATGCGATGCTCGGAGCCTTCGAACGGCACCTGAAGCGCGCCACGCGTGTGCCGCGCCACGTGGTGCTCACCGGACTGCGCGGGACGGGGAAGACCGTCCTGCTCGGAGAGTTCCGCAAGCTGGCCCAGCTGAACGGCTGGCTCTCGGCAGAGCGCGAGCTCGACGAGACCCTGAACGAGACGGCGGCGCTCGTGCGCGCGACCGCCAGCGATCTCCTGCGGGTGGGGACGGGCGCCTCGCTCGCACTGCGCATGCGCCGGACCGGCCGCCGCCTGGTCGAGACGTTCCGGCCCAAGGACGTCGCCGCCTGGGGCATCACCTACAGTCCGGCTTATGCGAAGGAGCCGCCCGCGCCCCCCACCGACCGGCTGGTCCGGATGTTCGACGAGCTGATGCCGGTCGTCCGTCATCAGCACAAGGGTCTCCTGCTCTTCTACGACGAGTTCCACGAAGTCTGGGATGGCCGCCGCAAGGGCCAGGCGCCCCTGGCCACGCTTTTCAACGCGGTCAAGCGCGTCCAACTGAAGGGGCTGCCGGTCGTCCTCGTGGTCAGCGGCCTGCCGACCGTCATTCCCAACATCGTGAAGAGTCGCAGCTACCTCGAGCGGGACCTGGTCGTCTTTCGCCTGGACAATCTCGAGCCCACCGACGCCCGGGCCGCGATCACGCGTCCGCTGGGCCGTTCGTCGGTGACCTTCTCACCGGCGCTGATCGAGCGGATCGTGGCCGAGACGCGTGGGTATCCCTACTTCCTCCAGTACTATGCCTCCTTCCTGATCGAGAGCGTCCCCGACGAGGATCGATTCGACGTCGACGCCCTGGAGCTGCTCCGGCCGCTGCTCCTGAACGAGCTGGACGAGAGCTTCTTCGAAGGGCGTTTCCGCAAGCTCCCGCGGGCCGAGCGGGAGGCGCTGCTGGCGATCGCCCGGGTCGGCGAGCGCGCCCGGATCGAAGCCGTCACCTGGCCGGGGAGCCGGGCGCTGCTGCGGGCCTCGATCGCGCGGCTGGTCGAGCGGGGCCAGCTGTACCGGCCGGCCGAGCGGGGAGAGGTCGCGTTCAGCCTCCCGCTCTATCGCGACTTCCTGCTCCGCCAGGGCGTCGAGGGCTAGGCTCGTAGCAATGGCTGCTACGGTTGCTGCGCCCGGCCCGACGCGGCAGGCCGCGATGGACGCCGCGCTGGCGCGGCTCCAGGAGGGGGCGGCCGCCTTCGTGCGGCTGCCCATCACCCAGCGGATCGCGCTGGTCGAGTCCATGCGCCGCGGCTACGCGGGCATTGCCAAGCCGAGCGTCCACCTCGCCTGCCTGGCGAAACGGATTCCCCTGGGCACGCCTGCCGAAGGCGAGGAATGGCTTTCGGGTCCGGTCATCACCCTGACCCTCCTGCGGCAATGGCACGACGCGCTGCGAGCCATCGCGCGGACGGGCTCGACGCGCGTCGGGGGCCTTCGGGAAACCATCGACTCCCGCGTGTCGGTGCGCGTCTACCCGGGCGGCGCGCTGGACTGGGCGGTCTTCCCCTCGCTGCGGGCCGAGGTGCACCTGCGCCGCGGGGCGGCCGCCGACCAGCGCGCGTCCTTCTACCGGGACGGCCATGCGGGGCGACCGGCCTGCGTCCTGGTGCTCGGCGCCGGCAACGTCAACGCGATCCCGCCACTCGACGTGGCGACGAAGCTGTTCAACGAGGGGAAGGTGTGCATCCTGAAGATGCACCCGGTCAACGCCTACCTCGGGCCGCTCCTGGAGCAGGCATTCGAGCATGCCATTCGCCAGCGATTCCTCGCCATCGTCTACGGCGGCGCGGAGGAGGGCGCCTACCTCGCCGCCCACCCGGCGGTGGACGAGATTCACATCACGGGCTCCGACCGGACCTACGAGGCGCTGGTGTTCGGCCCGCCGGGTCCCGAGCAGGAGCTGCGCAAGGCGCAGCGGCGGCCGGTGCTCTCCAAGCCGGTCACGGCGGAGCTGGGGAGCATCTCGCCGGTCATCGTCGTCCCCGGGGACTACCGGCCGCGTCAGCTGCAGTGGCAGGCCGACCACATCGCGGGCGGCGTGACGAACAACGCGTCCTTCAACTGCAACGCGAACAAGCTGCTGGTGACGGCCCGCGGCTTCGGCCAGGGACCTGAGCTGCTTCGCGGCATCGAGGCGGCGCTCGCCCGGACCCCGGTTCGCCAGGCGTACTACCCGGGGTCCGAGGAACGGTGGCGCGAGCTGACCGCGCGGCATCGCACGGTGACCGCCTCCCCGGGCGCAGCGGACGGCGCGCTGCCCTGGACGCTGCTCCCCGACCTCGATCCTGCGGCGGACGACGAGGTGGCCTTCCGGCGCGAGCCGTTCTGCGCCATCCTCTCCCACACGTCGCTGCCCGCGGACGACCCGGTCGCCTTTCTCGAGCAGGCGGTCCGTTTCCTCAACGAGCGGGTCTGGGGCACGCTGAGCGCGACCGTGGTCGTGTCGCCCCGGAGCCTGCGTGACCCCCGGGTCGCAGTCGCCCTCGAGCAGGCGCTGGTGGATCTGCGCTACGGAACCGTCAGCCTGAACCTGTGGGCAGCCTGGGGCTTCGGCATCGGGACGCCGTGGGGGGGCCACCCGTCCACCAGCGCGGCCGACATCCAGAGCGGCGCGGGCTTCGTGCACAACACCGCCATGCTCGAAGGTGTCGAGAAGACCGTACTCCGGCACCCGCTGACCACCTTTCCCAAGCCGGTCACGTCCGCGTCCCACCGGACCTTGCACCACGTCGGCCCGCCGCTTGTCGCGCTCCAGGCGAGCGGAAGCATCCTGCGCCTGCCGGCCGCCGCGGGCCCCGCGCTGGTGGGCTAGGTCGCGGAGACGGCGGGCTGACGCCACCGCACGGGGCGACGCGAATGAAAAGCCGGCGGCGAGGCCGCCGGCTTCACGAGCGCCTGTTCGAGATGGCTACTTCGACGCGGTCAGCTCCTCCAGCGCGCGACGGGTGAGGACCGATGCCAGATGGCGGCGATACTCGGGCGTGCCGTTCAGGTCCTCCGGCGGCTCCATCCCGTCGGCGGCGTGGCCCGCCGCCTCGGAGAGCGCCTGTGGCGTGGCCGGTTTGCCGGCGAGCGCCCGTTCGGTCGCGGCCGCGCGCAGCGGCGTCGGGCCCATGCCGGTCAGTCCGACCGCGACCCGCTCGACCTTCCCATCCCGGACCGTGACCTGGGCGGCCACGGCCACGATCGCCCAGTCCTGGGATCGCCGGCTGAACTTGACGTAGGTGGATCGGGTACCGGCGGGCGGCGTCGGGATGCGAATCTCGCGCAACACCTCGTCCGGCTCCAGCGCCGACGTGAACGTATCGACGAAGAAGTCGCGGGCCTTGATCAGGCGGTCCCCGCGCGGACCCACCGCCACGAACTCCGCGTCCAGCGCCAGCAGACAGGTCGGGAAGTCCCCGTTCGGATCGGCGTGCGCGGCGGCGCCGCCGACGGTGCCGCGGTTGCGGACCTGGGGGTCGCCGATCTGGGTGGCGGCCCGCTGCAGGAGGGGTAGCTTCGCAACGATCAGGTCGGAGAACTCGATGTCGTGATGCGTGGTCAGGGCGCCGAGCACGATGTGGCCGTCCTGTTCGCGGATGTAGCTGAGGTCCTTGATATGCCCGATGTCGACCAGAAACGACGGGGTGCTCAGCCGCAGCTTCATGAGGGGGATCAGGCTGTGCCCGCCGGCCAGCACCTTGGCTTCCGAGCCGTGCTTGACCAGCTCGGCGACCGCCTCGGGCAGGGTGCGCGGCGCCACGTAATCGAAGGCCGCCGGAATCATGCTTTCTTCCCTCCGTTGCGATGCATCAGCTGCCAGACCTTCGCCGGGCTCGCCGGCATGTCGACGTCTTTGACGCCGAACGGCTGCAGGGCGTCGACCACGGCGTTGATGGTTGCCGCCGTCGAGGCGATCGTGCCCGCCTCCCCAATGCCCTTGACCCCGAGCGGGTTGACCGGGCTCGGGGTGATCGTCTCCGTGAGCTCGAAGAAGGGAAGGTCCGCGGCACTCGGGATCAGGTAGTCGACGAGCGTGCCCGTCTTCAGCTGGCCGTCGTCGCCGTACACCCCCTCCTCGAGCAACGCCTGGCCGATGCCCTGGGCGATCCCTCCGTGGATCTGCCCGTTGACCACCATCGGGTTGATCCGGGTGCCGCAGTCGTCGAGCGCCAGGTAGCGCGCGATGCGCACGGCGCCCGTCTGTGGATCGACCTCCACCACGCAGACATGCGTCCCGAACGGCCAGACGAAGTTCGTGGGATCGTAGAAGGTCGTCGCCTCGAGTCCGCCCTCCATACCCGGGGGGATCCGGTTCGTCTGGAAGGACGCCATCGCGATTTCCTGGATCGTCACCGATTTCGACGGCGACCCCTTGACGAACGCCTTGCCCTGCTCGTAGACGATGTCGTCCTCGGCGGCCTCGAGCAGATGGGCCGCGATCTTCTTGGCCTTGTCCCGAACCCGGGTGGCCGAGATGTGCACCGCGTTCCCGTCCAGGGCGGTGCTGCGGCTGCCGTACGTGTTCATGCCCATCGGCCCGTTCGCGGTGTCGCCATGGATCACGTCCACGTCCTCGGGTGGAATGCCGATGACATCGGACACGATCTGCGAGAACGTGGTCTCGTGCCCCTGGCCGTGGGGTGAGCTGCCCGTGATCGCGGTGGCCTTGCCGGTGAAGTGCAGGCGGACCACCCCCATGCCCCACAGGGAGACGCCCGTGTTGGCCTGGGTCGGCGCGGCGGGGCCGAGCCCGCAGATCTCGAGATAGCTGGCCAGCCCGATGCCCATGTACCGTCCATGCTTGCGTCCCTCGGCCTGTTCCTGGCGCAGCTTCTCGTAGCCGACCAGCTCGAGGGCACGGTCGAGCCCGGCCCTGTAGTCACCCGAGTCGTAAGTGAAGCCGAGCAGGCTGGTGAATGGCTGCTCGTCCGCTCGCACCAGGTTCTTGCGCCGCACGGCCGCCGGGTCGAGTCCCGTGGCCTGGGCGACGAGGTCCATGACGCGCTCGATGACATAGGTCGCCTCCGGCCGGCCGGCCCCGCGATAGGCGTCCGTCGGAGTCCGGTTCGTGAAGATGCCAACCAGCCGCCCGTCGAGAGCCTTGAGGCGGTAGGGACCCTGCACGACCAGCAGGCCGATCGTCTGGAAGGTGCCGAATTGCGAGCAGTAGGCGCCCAGGTCGAGCCATTGGGTGGCCCGCAGCCCGAGGACGGTCCCGTCCTTCTTGGCCGCGATCTCGACGTCCCAGATCTGGGAGCGGCCGTGGTGGGTCGCGCGCATGTTCTCCTCGCGGTCCTCGATCCACTTGACCGGCCGGCCGGCCTTGCGCGACGCCAGCGCGGTCAGCACTTCCTCGGGGTAGACCCGGATCTTCGAACCGAAGCCGCCGCCCACGTCGGGCGCGACCACGCGCACCTGGCTCTCCGGGATGCCCAGGATGACCGCCAGCCAGACCTTGACGAAGTGCGGGATCTGGGTCGAGGACCAGACGGTCAGGCTGTTGGCGAAGCGCCGGTAGTCGGCGACGACGCCACGGGTCTCGACCGCGATCGGGATCAGCCGCTGCTGCTGGAGCCGCTGCTTGACCGTCACCTCGGCCTCGCGGAAGGCAGCATCGATGTCGCCGGCCGACCGCTGCACGTCATAGGACAGGTTGGAGCCGAGACTCTCGTGGATCACCGGCGCGCCCTTGGCGATCGCGGCCTCGATGTCGGTCACGGCGGGGAGCGCCTCGTAGCGGACCTCGACCCGCTCGGCGGCGTCTTCGGCGGCGGCGCGGCTTGTGGCCAGCACGATGGCGACCGGCTCCCCCACATAGCGCACCTTGTCAACCGCGATCGGGTACTGGTCGGGGACCTTCTTCTCGGGGACGAAGGTCACGGTCACCGGGAGCGGCGACTGGAATTCCTGGCGCAGGTCCTTCCCGGTGTAGATGGCCACCACGCCGCCGGCTTCCTTCGCCCGCGCCGTCTCGATTCCAAGGATGCGCGCGTGAGGCTCGGTGCTGCGCACGACGTGCATGTAGAGGACCGCCGTCTGGGGCAGGTCGTCGACGAAGGAGCCGGTACCCGTCACCAGCTCGGGATCCTCGCGACGCTTGATGGAGGCGCCGATCATCTGGGAGACAGCCATTTCACATCCCTCCCGCGCTCACGAAACCGTGGCCGGCGATTTCCGCTTGGCGCCCTCGCCCATGACCCGGGCGGCCGTCTGGATCGCTTTGACGATGTTGTGGTATCCGGTGCAGCGGCAGAGATTACCTTCGATTCCGAGCCGGATCTCCCGCTCGCTCGGGTTCGGATTCCGCGCCAGCAGCTGGCGGGCGGCCATGATCATGCCCGGAGTGCAGTAGCCGCACTGCAGGCCGTGCTCGTCCCAGAACGCCTGCTGCAACGGGTGCAGCTGGGTCCCGTTGGCGAGTCCCTCGATGGTGAGGAGCTGACTGCCGTTGGCCTGGACCGCGAAGACGGTGCAGGACTTCACGCTGTGACCGTCCATCTCGATCGTGCAGGCGCCGCAGTTGCTGGTGTCGCAGCCGATGTGGGTTCCCGTGAGGCCCGCCTGCTCCCGGATGTAATGGACGAGGAGCGTCCGAGGCTCGACCTCGTGCTCGTAGCGCGCGCCGTTGATGGTCATCGAGACCCGCTGACGCATGGGCATCCCTCCTTAGACCGATTCCGCCTGCCGTAAGCGGTATAGCACCCAGAGCGCCGACTGTCCAGCCCGAGCGGGATGCGCCGCGGGGAACGCGCGTCAGCAGGCCCTGGTCAGGACCTGGGCGCCGGCGTCAGGACACGCTGATCGGCGTGCCGGGGTCGACCAGGTGCACCCAGGTCAGCCCCGCCGGGAGGTGCACCAGCCTGCCCGCGGCGTCGAGGAATCGCAGCGGCTGGGTCGGGTCCCGGAGGTCCCAGGTGATGGCGTAGTGACGGCCGCCGGTGAAGAGGTCGGCAGGGCCCTGCCCCTGCAGGTCGAAGTCCTGGGCGGGGGCGCCGAGCACGTCCGTGAAGCCGGCGTCGTGGTGGGCCACCTGGAGGAGGATGACGTTGACCGCCTGGATCCCCTGCCCGGTCGACGCGTCGATCAGCGGCCCCATCACGGTGTTGTAGACGTAGGCATTGGCCGCAGCCGAGTACGTATAGATGACCCGGTGGAAGCTCGTCTGGTCGAACTGCACCCGGACGGCCTGCCCGGGCGCCGGGCTGGCGGAGGGAGCGCCGGGTGACGGCAGATGGTAGGTGATCCTGGGTGCGTGTCGCTCGACGCCGAAGGCGAGCCGGTCCCCGGTCGTGTACAGGTTGTGCGGCGGCAGCCGGCTGTGGTCGCGGAAGAAGTACTGGCCGCCGTCGGATGACTCCGAGAGCGCCGGGATGCCCTGGCTGGCGATCTCGTCCAGCACCTTCTGGTTCGCGCCGCTGAAGAAGATGAGGCCCTGGTACGCCTTCTGGAGGCGGATCGTGACCGGTCGGGCGCTGCGCACCGGGCCGATCTTCGTCTGCCCGCCCGGCTTGAAGTAGATCACCGTCATGCGCGTGATGCCGCCCTCCGCCAGGTATTCGAAGACGAGGTCGGCCTGCTGCAGGCCGGATTGGGGTCGGGCCTGGATCGAGTTCTCGACCTGGACCATGGCCGGTCCGGGCCGGGCCGGAGTCGGGGTGGGGGTGGGCGCCGAGGCGGGCGCCTCCGAGCCGCAGGCTGCCAGCAGACCGGCGACGAGCAAGCCCGACGATAGCCTCGCTGACAGAAAGCGTGATACCCGCATGACCCCGTCATTTTACCGGAGCCGGCGCCACGAGCCCGCAGGGCGAGCCGTGCTTTCGCGCGTATGTCGCGCTTTCGCGGATGGCCGGCGAAGCATGAGAGCGAGCCGCCGCCGCAGCGCGGCGAGCCCGCAGGGCGAGTCGCGCTTTCGCGGATGCCCGGCGAAGCATGAGAGCGAGCCGCCAGGCGAGCCGCGCTTTCGCGCCTATAGCTAGGCGGCGATGCCGATCTTGCGCAGCGCGGGGCTGAGCTCCCGCGTCTTCGCCGTGCGCCGCTCGCGCCAGTCGAGGATCAGGTCGGCGAAGGCCGACTTGGACAGGCGCCTCCGGGTCAGGGTGTTGGACCTCCCGTCGACGATCTCCAGCTCGACCCAGACGAGCCCGGTCTCGATCACCCTGGCGGGATAGTCGTTGGCCTCGATCAGTGCGACCAGCTCACGTTCCCCAAGCATCGTCATCCTCTCCATACAACCGCGGTTTGCCGACTGCCGTTATTCCACCCAACGCGGCACGCCCGAAAAACCGTCACCACCTCGAAAACCGGCTCGTCGCCTGGGAAGAGGCGGCGCGCACCTCGATCCGTAGACTGGAGCGGTGCTGGCAGACCTCCATATGCATTCCACCGTCAGTGACGGATGGCGAGACCCGGACGAGGTCGCCCACCTGGCTGCCGACCACGGGGTGCGCGTCATGGCGCTCACCGACCACGACTCGTTCTACGGGGTCCTGCGCGCTCGTGCCGTCGCCCACGCGCGGGGGCTCGGCTACGTGCCGGCGGTCGAGGTCACCACGTACCCGCCCCTGCAGATGCGGCACATCCTCGGTCACGGCGTCGACATGCGCAACCCTGAGCTGCTCGCGCTCCTCCACCGCAACCAGGGCGTCCTCCGGCGCCAGACCGAGGCCTGGATCGCGGTGCTGCGCGAACGTGGATTCGGACGGGTGCTCGGGCTCGACGCCTTCGCCCACAAGCCGATGGTGATGCCCGGCGCCGTGCTCAAGCTCGTCCTCCAGCACCGGCTGATGCCGGAGAAGGAGGCCTGGCAGAGC
This sequence comes from Candidatus Limnocylindrales bacterium, assembly GCA_035632635.1. GTDB lineage: Bacteria > Chloroflexota > Dormibacteria > CF-121 > CF-121 > CF-120. The sequence goes on along the minus strand of DASQGL010000074.1, from coordinate 53,518 downwards.
GTTCGCGAGGCCGTCGATTTCCTGCCGGCGGAGGTCTACGCGCCGATGGCCTCGCCGGCCGAGGCGGTCGAAGCGATCCATGCCGCGGGCGGGCTCGCGGTCGCCGCCCACCCGGGCTCCGTCCCGGACCAGGACCTCTTGAAAGAGGTGCTCCAGCTGGTCGACGGCATCGAGGTGTACACGCGGCGGCACAAGCCCGAGCAGATCCCGGTCTACGAGGAGATGGCACGTCGAAGCGGTCTGCCCTGGACGGTGGGCACGGATTTCCACGGCTTCAGCGACGAGCCGTACGCGGCGCCCACGCAGACGATCGACCCGCGCTACCTGGAGCGGCTTGAGGCCCGGATCGAATGGCCGGCGCTGGAGGCGACCGGATGAGCGCCAGCGCACCGACCGCCGCCATCGTCGAGGCGCGCGCCGGTCTCCTCGAGGCTGCCGGCCGCGAGGCCGCGTCGCTTGCGGTCTCGATCGAAGGACTGCGCGATCTCCCCGCCTTTCGGACCATGGCGACGGCGTCCCTGGCCGCCCGCCCCCAGTGGGCGGGGATGGTCGACGACCTCTTCGAGCGGCCGCTGCTCAAGCTGGCTCGCGCGGAGCTGCACAACGCGCTGATGGCGACGCTGCGTGGCGAAACGCTCTATCGCAACGTCTTCTTCTCGTTCGCCGACGCCGTCGTCCTCTGGCACTACGGGCACACGCAGGAGCGGACCGGCCAGGCGCGACTTCAGGTCACCTACGCGGCGATGCTGCGCCTGCTCGCCGGCGCGGACCGCTTCCTCGAAGCGAGGCAGCCGGCTGAGCCGGATGCCGCCTTCTTCCATCGTCTACGCCGGGTAGCGCTCACCCGTGACGACGCCTATCCGGTTCTGCGGCGTGCCGCCCGGCTGCTCGGCGCGGTCGAGGCCGCCGTCACGAGCGAGAAGCTCCACCCCGTGCGGGGCACCATGCTGATGAGCTACGCGAGCTTCAGCGCCCAGGTCATCGCCATGGCCCGCGCGGCGGCGGCGGGGCGGAGCGGCATCGATCGGAGCGACGTGATCGCCGGCATGACCGCGTTCACCACGCTCTGCTCCACCGCCCCCGAGGCCCTGCGGGACGCGACGTCAGTCGCCGCCGATCGGGAGCTCCTCGATCAGGACGCTCGGCGACCCGCAGAAACCGCCGGCGAAGAGGAACCGCAGATCGTCGGCGAGGCCGACGATTGACCGCAGCAGACTGATCAGGTTGCCGGCCACCGTCATCTCGCGGACGGGCTCGGCCAGCGCGCCGTCGCGAATCCAGTGACCGGTGACCCCGAAGGAGAACTCACCGGAGACCGGATTGACGGTGTTGAGTCCGTGCAGCTGCTCGACGTGCAGGCCGTTCGACACCCGCGCGAGGAGCGCCTCGCGACGTTCGCCTCCGGGCTGCAGCATCAGGTTCGTGACGCCGACCTCGGGCACGCTCTTGTAGGTGCGGACGGCGCTTCCCGTGGAGCGCTCGCCGCTGCGCCGGGCGGTATAGGTGTTCTGGAGGTAGCCGCGCAGGACGCCATCCGTGATCAGCTCGACGCGGCGGGCCCTTACCCCTTCCCCATCGAAAGGACGGCTGGCGAGGCCGGTAGGCAGGCGGGCGTCGTCCACGATGGCCACGTGCGTCGAGGCGACCACCTGCCCGACCTTCCCGGCAAGGAGCGAGCGACGCTTGAGCACAGCGTCGCCGCTGAACGAGCTGCCGATCACGCCGAGCAGCATCGCGGCGGCATGCGGATGGAGCACCACCGGCACCCGGGCCGTCTTCGCCCGCCGAGCCCCCAGCAGGCCGGTCGCGTTGTCGACCGCCTCGCGCGCGGCGGCGACCCCGTCGAGCGCCTCGAGGTCGCGTCCGTAGGTGAACGCGAAGCCGGACTGCATCTCGCCGTCCTGCTCGGCGATGGCATCGATCACGCCGTAGGCGACCGTCCGTTCGAAGGCCGCATCGACACCGCGGCTGTTGGCCAGCTCGACGCGACCCGCGCCATCGCTGTAGACGGCATCGCTGACCCGCGTAACCCGCGGATCCAGCGAGGTCGCGACCCGCTCGAGCGCCAGCGCGAAGTCGACCTTGCGCTCCGGGTCGTAGGTCAGCAGCTCCGGCACATAGACGCCCTGAAGCGGCTCGATCGGCTCCGGATCAGGCAGCACGTTCGCCTCCTCGGCGTGGTTGTAGCGCCCGTTGCCGATCGCCTCCTCGACGAGCGCATCGAGGGCAGCCGGTTCCAGCTCGGACGTGTACGCGAAGCCGACCCGCCGCTCGCGGAAGGTCCGCAGCCCCAGGCCGCGGCTGTCCGCCGACACGAGCGACTCGACCCGGCCCTGGAAGACCTTGACCGTGAACTCGGAGCCGCGCGACAGGTAGACCTCCGCCTCCTCGGCGCCGAGCGCGCGGGCCCGCGCCAGCAGCCGCTCCGCGAGCTCGTTCACGCCGTCACGGACGCATCGCGCCGGCCGGGACCACGCCCGTTCCGCCGACCAGCAGCTCGCTGATGCGGATGGTCGGCTGACCCACCGAGACCGGCACGCCCTGGCCCTCCTTGCCGCAGGTCCCGGGGGCGAGCTTGAGGTCGTTGCCGACCATGTCGATCTTGTGCAGCGCGCGGGGCCCGTTGCCGACGATGGTCGCCCCGCGGACCGGACGCCCGATCCGGCCGCCCTCGATCAGGTAGCCCTCGGTCACGGCGAAGACGAAATCGCCGGTGATGACGTCGACCTGCCCGGCGCCGAGCTTGCGCGCGTACAGCCCGCGCGGGGTGGCGGCGATGATGCCCTCGACCGAATGCGCGCCGGGCGCGATGAAGGTGTTCGTCATCCGGGGGATCGGGAGGTGCTGGTACGACTGCCGCCGGCCGTTGCCGGTTGCAGGATGGGCCAGCTGACCGGCCCGCAGGCGATCGAACATGTAGCTGACCAGCACGCCATCCTGGATCAGCACGTTGCGCCGGGTGGGAACGCCCTCATCGTCGACGGCGAGCGTGCCCCAGCGCGCCGGCAGCGTGCCGTCATCGATCGCGGTCACGATCGGGCTCGCGACCTGCTGGCCGATCTTGCCCGCGAACACGGTGGAACCCTTGCTCACGAAGTCGGCTTCCAGGCCGTGCCCGCAGGCTTCATGAAAGAGCACCCCGCCGAACTCGTTCCCCACCACGACCGGCATGGTGCCGGCGGGCGACGGTGCGGCGGTGAGCAGCATCAGCGCGCGCTCGGCTGCCATGCGCGCGTAGTCGGCCGGGGAGGTGTCGTCGAAGAATTCGAATCCGCGCTGGGCGCCGGGCGCCTCCATCGCGGTCTGGATCTCGCCGTTGCGCTCGGCGACGGCATGGACCATCAATCGAACGCGCGTGCGCGCATCCTGGTGACGGATGCCCTCGGAGGTCACGACCAGGATCTCCTGGCGGCTCTCGCCGTAGCCGACCGCGACCTGCCGGATTTCGCCACCCGCGGCGCGGGCCGCCTGGTCAGCCTCCAGCAGGAGCTCGATCTTCGCTTCCGCGTCCACCGTCTGGGGGTCGACCTCGACCGCCTGGGGCTTGTGGGGCATGCCGGCGATCTCGCTCAGCGCGAAACTCCCGCCCCCGCGTCGCCCCACCGAGGCGGCGACGTCAGCCGTCTTCAGCAGGCCATCCTCCGACAGGTCCTCGGTGTAGATGTAGCTGACGACGCCGCCGTGGATGATCCGCAGCCCGGCTCCGCGGTCGTTCCCGGAATTGACGCGCTGGACCTGGCTTTCCTCGACGCTGACCGACTGGTTCCGCTTGCGCTCGACGAAGAGCTCGGCGAAGTCCGCTCCCGAGCGGAGCGCGCGGCGGATCACCGAGTCCGCCAGCGACGGATCGAGCAGGTCCATCCGCCTGAGTTTAGCGAGGCGGCGCGATCACGCCGGCGTGACCGGTTCGCGCACGAGCCCGATGATCCACACCCCCAGCAGGGCGAGCACGCCGGCCGTGGCGATGAAGATCGCCCGCAGGCCGAGCGTGGCTGCCAGCACGGATCCGATCAGTGGGCCGATCGCATTGCCCATCGCCGTGGCGCTGCTGGTCAACCCGTAGGCGGACCCACGAAGGTTGCCCGGCGTCCCCAGCCCCACCATCGCGTTGGTGGCCGGGATCAGGACGCCGAAGAAGAGCCCGAGCCCGGCTCGAAGCAAGAGCAGCTGGCCGGGCGTCCGCACGAACGCCTGGGGGAGGAAGAAGGCGGCCGCGGCGAAGGCGGCGAAGACGAGGAGCCGGCGATACCCGCTCCGCTCGACGACGCGACTGTAGGAGACCGCGGCCAGCGCGCTGAAGACCGCGGTTGCGCCAAACGCCAGGCCCGAGTAGAGCTTGACCGGATCCTGCGGGCCGCTGATGTTGGCCACGAACAGCGGCAGGATCGGAAACACGATCGCGGAACTGAGCTGGATGAGCATGACGACCACCAGCAGGGGCATCAGGGTTTGGGACTGGAGGCCGGCCCGCATCGACTGCAAGAATCCAGGCCGCCGCTGGGTCGTGAGCGGCAGGTAATGCTCGTGCACGAAGAGCCAGATCGCCAGCCCGGCGCTGGCCAACAGGATGCCGGCCACGATGAACGTGCCGCGGATACCGACCGCCTCGGCGATCACCCCGCCGACCACGGGACCGCCCGAGATGCCCAGGTAGATGCTGGTCTGCAGCAACCCCATGCTGTAAGCGAGCCGATCTTTGGGCACGATCGTGGAGACGAGGGCGGTGGAGGCCGCGACCGTGCCGGTCACCGCTCCCTGCAGGATTCGCAGTCCGAGCAACTCAAAGACGTTCTGCACGAATCCCATGGCGGCAAGCACGAATCCGCCGGCGATCATCGCCCTCAGCACCATGAGCTTGCGGCCCCGCCGGTCGGCGAGCGCGCCCCAGACCGGACTGAAGATCGCCAGCGAGACCGCGGTCGAGGCGACCAGCGCGCCGGACCAGAGCTCGATCGCCCGGTCGGATTGGACCCCAAGCTCCTTCAGGTAGAGGGCGAGGAAGGGCAGGACGAATCCGAAGGCGAGCATGGCGGTCATCTGCGCGAAGCAGGTCGCGTACAGGCTCGTGCGCCAGGACGGGCTGAGCGCCTCCGAGGTGTGGCTGGGCGCCGCCCGGATGATCCGCGGCCTGAACTTCACTTATCGGTGCCGATGCGCCATCGGCAGCTCCGCACCAGCGCGGCGGTTCGCTAGCCCGCCCCCCGGGCGTATGAGTGCAGGCCCACGATCCAGAGGTTGACGGCGTAGAGCGTCACCAGGATCGAGATGAACCCCGCGGTGGCGATCAGCGCCGTGCGCCGCCCCCGCCAGGCGCGCAGGCTGTGCGCGTGGAGGTAGATCGCGTACACGATCCAGGTGATGGCGGCCCAGGTCTCCTTCGGATCCCAGCCCCACCACCGTCCCCAGGCATGCTCACCCCAGATCGCCCCGGCCATGGTGCCGAACGTCCAGATCGGGAACCCGAGCAGGATAGCCCGGAAGGTGAGCCGGTCCAGCGTCTCCAGCGACGGGAGGCGGACGGCCACCGCCGAATCGTGCAGCCACGATTTCACCTGCAGGCTGCGGTCCTTGACCAGGTACAGCGCCGCGAACACGAAGCTGGAAACGAGCACCCCGGAGGAGACCATCATGCTCGTGACGTGGATCTTCAGCCAGTAACTCTGCAGCGCCGGGACGAGGGGTTCCGGCGACTGGTAGAGGGCGAAGCCCAGTCCCATCAGGGCGACCACCACGAAGAGCGCCAGCCCGCCGGCGAGCGCCGCCACCGGATAGCGGATCGTCATGAGCAGGAAGACCGCGACCGCGACCAGCGCCAGCATGGAGCTGTATTCGTACATGTTGGCCAGCGGGTAGTGTCCGTCCGCGAATCCGCGAAACACGATCGCCAGCAGGTGCACGGCGGCCCCCGGCACGACCAACGCCAGCCCCACCCAGCGGAACAGGTCCTGCCGATAGGCGAAATAGGCGAAGAAGGCCAGCATCCCGCCCAGGTAGAGGATGAGCGCGCCGAAGTACAGGTGCAGGGAGAGGTCGCCCGGAGCGCTGAGCGGATGCGCGAGATCGCCGCGGATCAGCGCCAGGACAAGGATGTAGAAGGGGACGGGCAGCACGCGCCAGGCGGTCAACGCCGGACGGGTCAGGGTCGCCGATTCAAGCGGCGTCATCCGGTCGACCACGTTGATCTCGGCCATGCTCAAACGCCTGCCGGCGCTTTCGTCGCGACCGGCGTCAGGGGGATGATCTGCATGGCGTCGTCGCGGAATCGGACACGCTGGAAGGTGATGCAGTTCACAGGGCAATGGTCCTCACAGATGCGACAGTTCGTACAGCGATCGTAGTTCACCAGAATCTTGCCGGCCTTGCCCCCGAACTCCTCGCCGACCACCGTGTTGCAGATCTCGACGAAGCCGCCACTGGAGGTATCGCGGGATTCGCCGTAGACCACGACGTCCAGCGCCTTCTCCGGGCACACGTCATCGCAGGCCCCGCACAGGATACAGGTGGATTCGTCCACGTGGTGGACCGTGTCGCACTGGAAGCAGCGCAGGGCCGCGGTGATCGCCTGCTCGTCGTTCCAGGGCAGCTCGACCGGCGTCATGTCCATGCGCTTTTCGGGCGGCAGGATAGGCGGCTCCTCGCGATTGTAGTAGTCCGCCTCCCGGTGGTCGTCGGTCGCCTCGATGACGGTCAGGGCCTTCGCGTCACGCGGCACGGACGCCCCGAGGAACTCGTTGATGGCGCGCGCAACCCGATGCCCCCAGCCCACCGCGTTGACGATGAAGGACGGTCCTTCGACGCAGTCGCCGCCTGCGAAGAGCTTGCCGACCCTGGTGTGACCGCCGGTATCCGCCTCGATCAATTTACGCGGGGTGAGTGGGGTTTCCTTGTCCTGGAAGTCCATGATCTGGCCGGAGGCGAAAATCGCGTACTTGCAGGGAATCACATGCTCGGTGCCCGGCAGCTTCTGGACCGTGTTGATGAGCAGCTTGCCGCTCTCGGGGTCGAATTCGAGCTTGCTCTCGTCCACGCGGATGAACTCCACCCCGTTGACATGACCCTGCTCGTCCGCCTTGATCGCGTTGACGATCACCCCGGTGTGCAGGGTCAGCCCGATCTCACGGGCCTCGACCAGCTCATTGCCGAAGGCCGGCAGACGGTCGGCGGGCTCGATGGAGACCATCCAGACCTTACGCGCCCCGCTCTTGATCGAGGTCTGGGCGGCATCGGTCGCCACGGCGCCGCCGCCGATGACCACGACGTCGCCTCCCTTCGGGAAGCTGTCCGGGATCCGGTCGTAGGACCGGACCCGAAGGAACTCCATGGCCGAGATGACCTCGGGCAGGTCCGAGCCTGGAACGGGCAGGATGCGGCCGGTCATCATGCCGACGGCCACGAAGACCGCGTCGTATTTCGCCAGCAGGTCGCTCAGCGGGATCTCCTTGCCCACATTCGCGTTGAGGTGCACGGTGACGCCCATCTGCACGATCATGTCGATCTCCCAGAGCAGCTGGTCCATCTCGAAGCGGAAATGCGGGATGCTCGCCGAGAGCAGGCCGCCCAGCTTCGCCTCGCGCTCATAGAGGTCGACGCCATAACCCATCAGGCGGAGGTCCTGGGCGGCGGTCAGCCCCGCCGGGCCCGATCCGACGATGGCCACGCGCCGGCCGTTCTCCGGTGCGAGCTGGTGGCGGATCTTCACCCCGCGGGCAAAGGCGTAGTCGGTCGCGAAGCGCTTGATCGACTTGATCGAGACCGCGTTCTCCGGGCCCTGCACCCAGCCGCGCTTGCAGTCGGTCTCGCACGGGTGGTTGCACAGCCGGCCCAGCATCGACGGGAACGGGTTCGTCTCATGGATCACCAGCCAGGAGTCGAGGTAGCGTCCCTGCGACACGTAGTCGACGTAGGTCGCGATGTCCTGGTGGATCGGGCAGGCGCGCTGGCAAGGCGACACGGGAACGTTGAGGCCGAGGTCCCGGCGCCCCAGGAACACCTTGTTCGCGGCCGTGTCCGTGGTCGTCCGGCCGATCTCTTCCAGGACCTCGAACGCCGTCATCATCCCGACCGGCCTGGCGGTCTTGCGGAACAGCGGGCCCTCGTCCTGGGTCAGGATCACGTACGGGGTGTCCTCGCGGAACATGATGTCGGCGCCGGCCTCCATCGAGTCCGCGACCGAGCGGCTCGGCAAAGGCTGCCGCATGTAGCGCTCGACCGGCTCCGCGCCGTCGAGGAGCGCATGCACCGCCTCGCGATGTCCGAAGACCCCTGCGATCTCGCCGTCCCGGACCACGAGCAGCGCCTCGGCGTCGGAGGCGCGCAGGCGCGCCAGCGCGCCGGCGGCACTCTCCTGCGCCGCGATCGTGGCCAGCAGCGGCCGGGTGACCTTGCTGAGGGTGGGCATCAGCGGCGTCCCAGCGCGCCGGCCAGGTCCTTGACGGTGAGCGCGCCGAGCGGCATGCCCTCGGGCGTGGTCACGAGGACGAGTTGCCGGCCCGTCTCGCGGAGGACGCGCACGGCCTCCTTGAGCGGCGTGGTGATCCGGACCTCCGGAAGCGGCGTCCGGATGATATCGGTCGCGCGGGCTTCGAGCCTGGCTTTCACGTAGCGCTGGAGGATGTCGAGATACGAGATGTAGCCGAGGCAACGCTGGTCGACGATCACCGGGAGCTCGAGCACCCGGTTCTGCGCCATCATGCGTGCGGCCTGGGCGAGCGTGGTATTGGGGAAGCAGAAGGGGAACTGGCCGGACATGGCGGATTCCACCGTGGCCAGGTCCACCGCCGTCAGCGCCATCACAGGAATTATAGGTAAGGGCCTCCCTCAGCCTCCCGGCGGTGGGGTGTCACCTGTTCGGGAGCCGGGTGTAACGAGGACGTCACGGAACGACCGGCCGGCCGGCGTTATAACTGGCGGGTTGGCTGAGAATCTCGCACGGTCGCTTGCCCGCGAGGGGGAATCGACAGAACCGGTCCCGGCGCCGCGGCGGCTGCCGTCCATCCGGCCTCGACTGCATTTCCCGTTCCGCAGCCCCTTCAATCGGCTGGTCCGGCTGGTCGGCATGACGGCCCTGCTCTTCTCGGCCCTGGGCCTGCTGGCCTCCGTCGCCGGCCTGCCGCTCAATCCGCTCAGCATGCTGATCGGCCTGCTGCTGAGCCTCCTGCTGATCGGCTACACGGTGCGCCCCTCGCTCCGAAAGCCGCGATTCTAGCCTCCGTCTAGTCGCTCAGCATTCGGAGCACCGACTCGCCGAGCACCTCGAGACCGATCGGCAAACAGGCCTCGTCGACGGCGAAGTCCGCCGTGTGGTGGACGCGCGGCCCGCCGGGCGGCGCCCCTCCCAGGAGGAAGAAGCATCCCGGACGCTGCTCGAGGAAATAGGCGAAGTCCTCGCCGACCATCAACGGCTCGAACGACACGACATTCTCGGCTCCCACAACCTCCGCCGCCTCAGCCACCAGCCCGGCCATCGCCGCGTCGTTGACGACCGGCGGGGTCCCGGAGAGGTGCCTGAAGGTGGCAGCCCCGCCCATCCCCGAAGCGATCGCCTGGGCGAGCTCCTGGATCCGGCCCAGCAACCGCTGCCGGAGCGTGGAGTCGAACGTGCGCAGCGTGCCTTCGATCACGACCTCGCCGGCGATGATGTTGTGCGCGGTTCCGCCGTGGATGCTGCCGAGCGTGACGACGATGGGCGCCGCCGGAGGCGTCTCGCGGCTGCGCAGCGTCTGCAGCGCGGTGATCACCTGGGCCGCGATCACGACGGCATCGACGGTCAGGTGGGGCAGCGCCCCGTGGCCGCCTTTGCCGGTGATGGTCAGGGAGAACTGATCCGCGCTCGCCATCAGCGGCCCCGGGCGAGCACAGATGAGCCCGGTCGCAAGCCCGGCCCAGACGTGGAGCCCGATCACCCGGTCGATGCCGTCGAGCACCCCTGCCTCGACCATCGGTTTGGCTCCGCCGGCAACCTCCTCCGCCGGCTGGAAGGCGAAGCGGACGAGCCCGGGAAGCTCCGCACGCCGCTCGGCCAGCAGCTCGGCCAGGGTCAGCGCGATGGCCATGTGCACGTCGTGGCCGCAGGCCTGCATGACGCCGCGATGAATGGACCGAAAGGGCAGCTCGGATCGTTCCTCGAGCGGGAGGCCATCCATGTCGGCGCGGACCAGGACGCCCTTGCCCGGTCGCCCACCGCGGAGTGAGCCGACGACCCCGGTCGAGGCGACGCCGGTCTGCACCTCGAATCCCCATTGACCCAGGTGGTCGGCAATGACCCGGGCCGTCTCGCGCTCCTGGAAGGACAGCTCGGGCTCGGCGTGGAAGTGCCGGCGCCTGCCGACCAGGTCCTTTACCCGACGTTCGACCGCCTCCTTCAATGCCGTCGGCATCCGGCCATTCTGCCAAACTGCAAATGGGATGCCTCGATCGCTGGCGGAGTATCAGCGGAAGCGCGATTTCTCCAGGACTCCGGAGCCGAAGGGCACGCCCGAGCCAACCGGTCACAACCGGTTCGTGGTGCAGAAACACTGGGCCACGCGCCTCCACTACGACTTCCGCCTGGAGATGGACGGCGTGCTCGTCTCCTGGGCGATCCCCAAGGGGCCGACCTTGAATCCGGCCGAGCGGCGGCTCGCCGCTCACGTCGAGGATCACCCGGTGAGCTACTACGACTTCGAAGGCCTGATTCCCAAAGGCGAGTACGGCGGGGGGACCGTGATGGTCTGGGACTGGGGCACCTACGAGCTCGAGGAGTCCACGCCCGCGGAGTCGCTCCGCCGGGGCGAGATCAAGTTTCGCTTGCACGGCGAGCGGCTGCGCGGCCGGTTCGCCCTGGTGCGAACGCGTTCGGAGAAGGACTGGCTGCTGATCAAGAAGCGCGACGAGGCCGCCGATCCCAACTTCGACATCGAGGCGTTTCGGACCTCGGTCAAGACCGGGCGGACGAAGGAGGAGATCGAGCAAGGCAAGGACGCCGTGTGGTCGAGCTCGAGAGCGGAGGGCCAGGGGGGCCTGATCGACCTGGCGCAGGCGGAGCCGGGTCCGATGCCGACCTCGCTCGATCCGATGAAGGCGAGCCTGGTCGAGCAGCCGTTTGACGACGACCGCTGGCTCTTCGAGGTGAAATGGGATGGGATCCGCCTGATCAGCTTCGTCCGGGATGGGAAGGTGAGCCTGCAGACCCGCCGCGGTCGGTCGGTCGACGCCGAGTACCCACAGCTCAAGGGCCTGCCGGATCTCCTCAGCCTGAAGGAGGCCGTCCTCGACGGGGAGGTCGTGGCGCTCGACGAGGAGGGCCGTCCCTCGTTCCAGCTCCTGCAGAACCGCGGCAATCAGCCGGTCACCCTGCAATACGTGGTCTTCGACATCGTCTACGCGGACGGCCGCCGCCTCTTCAAGGTCCCGCTCGAGGACCGAAAACGCCTGCTGCAGAACGGGCTGCGCCCATCGCCGCTGGTGCGCTACTCGGACCACATCATCGGGCAGGGCAAGGCTTTCTACCAGGCGGCCAGGGCCAAGCGGCTCGAGGGCATCGTCGCCAAGCTCCGCGACAGTCCCTACCTGCCCGGGGTGCGCAGCAGCAGCTGGCTGAAGATCAAGACGGTTGCCCAGCAGGAGGTGGTGATCGGTGGCTACACCGCACCGCGCCACAGTCGCAAATACTTTGGCGCGCTCCTCGTCGGCGTGTACGACGATGGCAACCTCGTCTACACCGGCCACGTCGGCGGCGGCTTCGACGAGCGAAGCCTCGAAACCGTGTACCAGCAGCTGCAGAAGCTGCGCGTCAAGAAGTCGCCGTTTTCCGGCGAGCCGCCCCGGACGAACGAGAAGCCGACCTGGGTCAAGCCCCAGCTCGTGGCGGAGGTCAAGTTCGCCGAGTGGACGAAGGATGGTCTCATGCGTCAGCCGGTGTTCCTCGGCTTGCGCGACGATGTCGATCCCAGGAGCGTCCGGCGTGAGCAACCACAGGACACGGACCGCCAGCGCCGGCAGGCCGAGACCGCGCAGCCTGCAGCAAAGCCGGCGAGCCGAACCCGCCCCACCCGGGGAACGGCCAGGACGCGCCGGGCCCACACCGCCCGACGGTCGGTGGTGCTGAGCCCGCGGGCCGCGCCCGGCCGGCGAGACCAGGCCGGCAGCGCGCTCATGCAGGCGGCGGCGCGGATCGGCAAAGGCTCGGGCATCAGGCCGGCCACGGTCGATGAGCTGGCCGCGCTCGACGCGCTGCCCAACCAGGGAGACTGGGAGGTCGCGGGCCGGTCGGTCCACCTGACCAACCTGGACAAGGTGCTCTTCCCCGAGGATTCGCTGCGCAAGCGCGACCTGATCCGCTACTACGTCGAGGTAGCGTCCATTCTGATTCCCTACTACCGCGACCGGCCACTCTCGATGAACCCGCACCCGGACGGCATCCACGGCAAGAGTTTCTGGCAGAAGGACAAGCCGGCCTACGCGCCCGACTGGATTCCGACCTTTCGATACAAGGATCAGAAGAGCGAGAAGGACTGGATCCTGATCGAGGAGACGGCGACCCTTGCCTGGCTGGCCAACCACGCGGTAATCGACCTGCATCCCTGGTACTCGCGCGTGGACAAGCCGGAGTATCCCGACTGGGCGGTGATCGATCTCGACCCTGCCGAGGGCGCTACGTTCCGGGAGGTCGTCGAGCTGGCCAAAGTCCTCAAGGACGCCCTCAACCACCTCGAGCTGAAGGCGGTGGCCAAGACGACCGGCCAGAGCGGGCTGCACATCTACATTCCGATCGAGCGACGCTACACGCACGAACAGAGCCGCGGATTCGTCGAAGCCCTCGCCCGCACGGTCGCGCAGCTGATGCCCGAACGCGTGACGGAAGACTGGCAGGTCAGCCGCCGCACGGGCAAGATTCGGATCGACTACACCCAGAACGTCATCAACAAGACGCTGGCCGGTCCATACTCCGTCCGCCCGGCCCCAGGTGCGCCGGTTTCGACCCCGGTTAGCTGGGCCGAGCTCGATGATCCCTCGCTGACGCCGAACCGGTGGACGATCCGGACCATCGGGGAGCGCCTCTTGCAGGTTGGCGACCTGTTCCGTGAGGCCGTCACCTTGCATCAGCGTCTGCCCAAGCTGTGATGCCCCCCGCCAATCGGCCTAGTCCTCGGACGCTTTCCGACCTGCAGCGCGAGCTGGATGCCTGGATCCGGTCGCGCGGCCGCTACTGGTCGGCGCTCTCCCAGTACGTGCGGCTGGTCGAAGAAGTGGGAGAGCTGGGTCGAGAGCTCAACCACCGCTTCGGTGACAAGCCACGCACCTCGAAGGACACGCCGCGCTCGATTGCTGATGAGCTCGGTGATGTCCTTTTCATCGTCGTTCTGCTCGCGAACAGCCTCGAGGTGGACCTCTCGACCGCGCTCGATGACACGCTTGCGAAGTACGAAGGGCGCCCCGCATGACGTCGCGGTCCTGATATCCGCTGCTTTTCCACAGCAGTTATGCACGTCCTGTTAGTCGCCGGTGGAAAAGAATGGGCAACAAATGTTCCGGCTTTACGACCTCAAGAGGCCCGCGTATTTTATGGCTCTGCTGCTTGAGGCGACGTCAGGGACGGCTCTTCCAGCGGGGACGACGCAGCGGAGCGCCGGGTCCGCCTTGACAGGCCCAAAGGCTAGCGATAGAATGCGGCCAATCTACATCTAGTACCCCACAAACGCGTCGGGCCCAACATCTAGGGGAGGTTGCCAGCCAAGGATCCGGAACGAAAAGGTTTACCGGCGGCGGCAGACGCCGGCCGAGCGCACGGTTGTCGCGCTTGCGTGAGCCAGGGGGAGAACTGATGCTCAGAAACACGCTCCGGATGATCAACCAGCAGGATCAATGGTTCAACCAGCTGCGCCGGGAAGAGTCCGCCCGTCGCACGCTTCGGTACTCGCTCTACCAGGCGCTGGAGCAAGTCGAGCGCTTGCTCGAAACGGACGTGATGGAAGTCCCGCTCGACATGCAGGCGCGGCTGCGGCAGATCGTCGAGGCGGTCGACCAGCAGCTCGCCTACCGGATGGACGCGTCCGGGGCCAATGCGCTGGACATCCAGGACATCATCTTCGAAGCTCAGGATCGCTTGATCAAGCAGATCCGAACCTGACCCCACGCCGAACGCCTCGCCTCCTGCAGGAGCGCCCGGGAGCAATCCCGGGCGTTCTTGCATTTGCGCGGCGCATAATCCGGAAATGGACGGCTCCATCGAGGTCTGGGATCTCTGGATGCCGGGACCCGGCGCCAGCGGTCTTTCGTTCGCGCGGTGCCGGATCAACGCCCAGGATGCGGGGGATCGCCTGCTCGTCCACGCGGCGCCCGCCTCCCTCGATGTCACGGTCTTCGGCGCCCGTGGCGACGTGGTCGCCAGGGGCTCGAACCTCAAGCGCGGCGAGCCAGGGCCGATGAGCTACCTGACCCGTCGGGGTCAGGCCATCGGCCTGGAGGACGGGTGGCCGGCCGACGCCGACATCGGGCGGGTGGTGCTGCTTCCCGGTGGTGAGGCCGGCATCCTCAAAGCCTGGTGGCACGCGGCGGACCGGTCGGAGTGGCGCTGGCAGATCGAGTTCTACAATCACCGCTGACGCCGCGGGCTGGCCCGCGGGCTAGCCGGTCTGGACGAAGTAGGAACGGCAGGCCAGGTCGATCAGGTCCTTTTCCAGCAGCGGCGGGCGCTGCAGGAAGTAGGCAGCCTCGTCGAGCTGCTGCAGGATGTCCCGCGGCTGGCAGCCACGAAACGGCCGTTTGAACGGCTTGTAATAGCGGTCGACGACGTAGTTGTATCCGGCCTCGCTGAAGACGATCTCGGATTCACGGCAGGCCCGCTCGAAGATCTGGCGGAACTCCTCCGCCGAGGGGTCGGGGACGTGGATCTTGTACCGCACCCGGCGCAGGAAGGCCTCGTCCACGAGATCGGCCGGCTCCAGGTTGGTGCTGAAGACGACCATGGCCTCGAACGGCGCGGCCACGGCCATCCCGGCGCCGGACAGGTTCAGGTAGTCGACCCGCCGCTCCAGGGCCACGATCAACCGGTTCAGCAGGGAGCGCGGCGGCGCGTCCTGGCGGCCGAAGTCGTCAAGCAGGAAGATGCCCAGGTTCGCCTTGAGGTGGATGGGGGCTTCGTAGTAGCGCATCAGGGCATCGAAGGATGGCGAGAGCTGCGCGAGGGTGAGCTCGCCTCCGACCTTCACGAAGGGTCGTTTGACCAGCACCCACCGGGTGTCCAGCTGAGGCGGCATGTCGCGCTTGATCTGGACGTGGTGAAGCGGATCGTACAGGCGCATGATCTGGCCCTCGATGTCGATCGCGTAAGGGATGAAGACCGGCGCTCCCAGCAGATCGGCACAGGCCTCCGCGATGCTCGTCTTGCCGTTCCCGGGCGCGCCGTAGAGGAAGAGCGGCGCGCGGGCGTTGATCGGAGGCCCGAGCTGGACCAGGATCTCGGGACTGAGGGTGAGATGCTGAAGGGCACGGGTGAGCCAGGCGGCGGTCACGTCGACCTGGCTGACCTGCGCCCGCACGGATTCCTCGTACTGCGCGTAGGTCACCGGCGCCGGGCCGACATAGTGGTCCCGGGTCAGGACGTCCCGGGCGCGCTGCCGCCCCGGGTCGTTGATCAGGTATCCGAGCGACTCCCCGAATTCGGCGCCGTTGCCCGCGGGACCCATCCGCCCGATGGTCTGGGCCCAGCCCTGCTCGACCAGGCTCTGGATCGCCGGGACGATGGTGGCGTAGGGTAGCCGGACCATGGCCGCCCAGTCCTTGGCCGAAAGCGGCGATTTGAAGTACAGGTGCTTGAGCAACAGGTCGGCCAGGCGCGCCACCGGCAGCCCGCAGTCCTCCACCCGGCCCGGGGCCGAGGGAAAGAAGTCCGGGGCGGCAGGGGCCGACGGGGGCTGCACCGCGTATGGCTGCGGCTGCCCGACCGGCATGTCTGGCCGGTTGATCACAGTAGAAAGCAACCGGCCGGGTCGGGCCTTTCTTGCTTTCCCGGGAGGCCCCCAGGCCGCTAGGCCGCCGGGCGGTCGCCGAAATACCGCTGAACGGACAGGCCGTGGCGGGCCATCTCGGCCTGCGCCAGGCGGTCGAACCGCCTCGCGTACCAGTCCTCCGCCGGGTTGTGCGAGTAGCGCAAGAGCTCGTGGTAGGGCATGGTGTAGATCGCCCGGCCGGCCAGGATCTCGAGCATCTGCGGGGCGACCTCGGGCCGGGCGAGCGCCCGGCGCAGGGTGACGTGCACGCCCTGCATGTCGTAGACGAGGCGGATCCGCCGGGGCAGGTAGACGATCAGGAGGATCGCGATCGGGACGGCGGCGGTCAGGACCCCGAGCAGGAGAGCGACCGTGTGGATCGCCTGGTAGCCGGTCTGGCCGGCCGTGATCAGCGGATCGCCGGAGTGGGTCTTGAGCGCATTCGCGACCTGGCGGAGGAAGTCGGAGAGGTAGGGCACGCCGGACGGCACGGCTTTCTCGAAGGAGCGAATCCAGCCGTCAAACGTGCGCCCAGCGTTGATGACGCCGGTCGCGAGCACGTCCAGCCGGCTGAAGAGGCGCTCCACGATATGGCCGGCATCGACCCACAGCGCGGTCCAGATGAGCGCCACCAGGTCGCCGAGCATCCAGGCAAAGCGACGGCCGTACAGGTCCGGATAGAAGCGCATCGATAACCCCCTTGTCGTGAGTGCAACGGGAAGACAGGCCGAGTCTATCGCCGCCGCGGAGTCAGGGGACGCCCGAGGGGACGGGCCGGCGCTTCGGAGCCGTCAGGCGGGCACGTCCAGCTTTTCCAGGTATTCGATGACTTCGCGGGTCAGCTGGGTCGGGGTCGAGGCGCCCGAGGTCACCCCGACCTTCTTCTTGCCTTCAAGCCACTCGAGCTTGATGTCTTTGACGGTGTCGACCAGGTGCGCGGGCTTGTGCCCGAGCTCCTCGACCACCTGGACGAGCCGGCGCGAGTTCGAGCTCCGCTCGCTGCCGACCACGATGACGACGTCACACTCTTTAGCGGCCTCGACCGCCGCCTCCTGGCGATCCTGGGTCGCGCGGCAGATCTCGTTGTACGCCTCGGTCTGCGGGTACTTCTCGCGAACCCGCTTGATCATGGCGGCGGTGTCCCAGATGCTCAGCGTCGTCTGGCAGGTCACCGCGATCTTGTCGTTGCGGATGTCCAGCTCATCGACGTCCTGGGGGTCCTGGACGAGATGGACCCTCCCGGGGGCCTCCCCCAGCACGCCTTCCGGCTCTGGATGTCCTCGGCGACCGATATAGACGATGTCGTAGCCACGCTCCGCGAGGTCTTTGACCAGGTCGTGGGTGACGACCACGTCCGAGCAGGTTGCGTCCACCAGGCTGAGCCCGCGGGCCGCAGCCCGCTCTTTGACCGCCGGGGAGACCCCGTGCGCCGTGAAGATGACCGTGCCGCCCGCGACCTGGTCGAGTCCCTCCAACCGGTTGTCCGCGTCGACCAGCTGGATGCCGTGCTGCTGCAGCTCGTCCGTCACGTGCGTGTTGTGGACGAGGTAGCCGAGCATCGCGATCTTCTCCCCCGGGCGCTCCTTCGCCGTCTGCTTGGCAGCCCGGATCGCTTCGACCACGCCGTGGCAGTACCCCCGCGGCGTGATCTTGAGGACCTGCATGATCTGAGTCTACCCAGGCATTTTCGGTCTCAGCCGGCCGATCGTGACAGACCGGTGACGGCTCAGGGAATGGGCGGATGCGGCGGGCGCGGCGGCTCGGGCAGCGGCGGCCGAGGCGGTCCGTGCGTACCCGGGACCGGCTCGTCCGGCTCCGGCGGTCGCTCGCGCCTGCGCACGGCGCCTACCCGATGTTGATCGGGCCGCTCTGCACCACCAGGATGTGCAGGAAGGCCAGGATGCTGAGCAGGGCGAGCACCGCCAGGAAGCCCCCGACGACGTAGGACGCCACCCGGTGACGGGTGAAGACGGCCAGGCCCAGCAGGAGCAGGATGATCGCCACCAGGATGTTCGAGAAGTTGACGTTCACTCTCATGCATTCACCTCTAGCACCTGAGCTTCAGGCTTCAGCGAGCGCCCGGTCAAGGTCCGAGATCAGATCGGCGAGATCCTCGATGCCGACCGAGAGGCGGATCAGCCCGTCCGCGACGCCGTGCGCCCGACGCACCTCGGGAGGGATCGAGGCATGGGTCATGGCGGCGGGCAGCTCGACCAGGGACTCCACCCCGCCGAGGCTTTCCGCCAGGGTGAAGAGCCGGGTCGCCTCGACCACCCGGCGCGCCGCAGGCAGGCCGCCCGTGACCTCGAAGCACACCATCCCGCCGAATCCGCTCATCTGCCGCCGCGCGAGCGCGTGGTTCGGGTGATCCTTGAGCCCCGGGTAGTAGACGCGTTCGACTCGGGCGTGCCCGCGCAAGTACTCGGCCACCCCGGCGGCATTGCGCGCGTGCTCCTGCATGCGCAGCGCCAGCGTCTTCAGCCCGCGCAGGACGAGCCAGGCGTCCATCGGCCCGGGCACGGCGCCCGCGGCGTTCTGGAAGAAGGCCAGGCGATCGCGCAGGTCCTCGCGATCCACGACGAGGGCCCCCGCGATCGTGTCGCTGTGACCGCCCAGGTACTTGGTGGCGCTGTGGACGACGATGTCCGCCCCGAGCGCGAGCGGGCGCTGAAAATATGGGCTCGAGAACGTGTTGTCGACCACGAGGAGGGCACCCTGTCGGTGGGCGATGTCGCTGATGGCCCGGATGTCGACCACCTTGAGCAGCGGGTTCGTCGGGGACTCGATCCAGACCATCCGGGTCTGCGGCGTCCAGGCCTTCTCGATCGACTCGAGTCGTGACCCGTCGACGAAGCTGAAGGCCAGCCCCATGGGCTCGAGCACGCGCATGAACAGGCGATACGTGCCCCCGTACAGGTCGTCGACCGCGATCGTGTGATCGCCCGGGGAGAGCAGGCGCATGGTGGTCGCTTCCGCCGCCATGCCGGAGGCGAAGGCCAAACCGAATCGCCCTCCCTCGAGCGCGGCGAGGCAGGTCTCGAGCGCCGTCCGGGTCGGATTGGCCGTCCTCGAATACTCGTAGCCCCGGTGCTTGCCGACCGCCGGCTGGGCATAGGTCGAGGTCTGGTAGATGGGGACGACGACCGCACCGGTCGACGGGTCCGGGGACTGCCCGGCGTGGATCGCCCGCGTGGCGAAACCGGACTCGGGCTCGCTCACGGGGAGCTGCGGGCGTGCGCCATGAACTCCAGGAGGTCGAGCCGCGTGATGATCCCGACCGGCTTCCGCTCATCGACCACCACCACGGCGGTCGCGCCGCTGAGCAGCGTGTTGAACGCCTCGTCGATGTGGGCGCCCGCGTTGATGGTCGGGAACGGGCCGTCCATGGCGGCTCCCACCTCGGTCTCGATCAGGCCCGGATCGCGATAGACGCGGTCGAGCAGGGTGCGTTCCTGGATGCTTCCCACCAGGCTGACCTCGGCGCCCCGGCCGTCGGGCTGCACGACCGGCATCTGGGAGATCCCGTATTCCTGCAGCCTGTCGATCGCCCGTCCGACCTTCTCGTTCGAGGCGACCGTGATCAGCTCGGGGATCTCACGCCCCCGCATCGTGACCACGTCCTGGACGCGTTGCCGGGGAAAGCGCTCGAGGAAGCCGTTCTGCCGCATCCACTCGTCGGAGTAGATCTTGCTCAGGTTGTTGCGGCCGGTGTCCGGCAGGATGACCACCAGCAGCTCTCCCTCGGCCATGCCGGCCGCGGCCTCGAGGGCCGCCTTCATCGCCGTGCCGGCGGAGCCGCCCACCAGGATGCCCTCCTCGCGCGTGATGCGCCGGGCGAGCAGGAACGAGTCCCGGTCGCTGACCCGGATGATGCGGTCGATCAGGCCGAGATCGATGGTTCCCGGGATGAAGTCCTCGCCGATGCCTTCGACCTTGTACGGGCGCACGGTGTCGCCGGAGTAGAGCGAGCCCTCGGGGTCGGCCCCGATGATCTGCACGGACGGCTTGCGCTCCTTCAAGAACCGCGCGACGCCGGTGATCGTCCCGCCGGTCCCGAGCCCGCCGACCACGGCATCCACCCGGCCGTCCGTCTGCTCCCAGATCTCCGGACCGGTGGTCTCGTAGTGCGCCCGCGGATTCTCCGGATTGAAGTACTGGTTCGGCTGGTACGCCCCGGGGATCTCGCGGCTGAGCCGCTCGGCGACCGAGTAGTAGCTCTCCGGGGACTCGCGCGGTACGGCGGTCGGGCAGACGACGACCTCGGCACCGTAGGCACGGAGCAGCGCGATCTTCTCCGGCGACTGCTTGTCCGCCATGACGAAGATCATCCGGTAGCCCTTGATCGCCGCGGTGATGGCGAGCGCATGTCCCGTGTTCCCCGAGGTCGGCTCGACGATCGTGCCACCCGGCTTGAGCACGCCGCGGCGCTCCGCATCCTCGATCATGCGCAGCCCGATGCGATCCTTGACGCTGCCGCCCGGGTTCAGGCTTTCGACCTTCGCCAGCACGGTCGGTCTGAGCGACGCCGTGATGCGGTGCAGGCGAACCAGCGGCGTCCCGCCGACGGCGTCCAGGATGGTGTCCAGGACCTGCACGGCCCCATGATACGGTTAGTCCGCCCATGGCCCGGCCACTCCACTCGCACAAGGCGAGCCTGTTCACCGAGTCGGTGATCCGGGAGATGACGCGGCTCTGCATCGAGACGCACGGTGCGGATTGCCTCAACCTGGCGCAGGGGTTTCCCGACTTCCCGGCTCCGGCCGAGCTGAAGGAGGCGGCCGTCCTCGCCATCCGATCCGACCACAACCAGTACGCGACCACCTGGGGGGCGCGGCCGATGCGGGAGGCGATCGCCGAGAAGCAGTACCGCTTCCGTCAGATGCGGGTCGATCCGGAAACGGAGCTGACGGTCTGTTGCGGCGTCACCGAGGCGATGCTCTCCACCATCCTTGCGCTGGTCGACGCGGGGGACGAGGTGATCGTCTTCGAGCCCTTCTATGAGAACTACGGACCGGACTGCATCCTCGCCGGCGCCACCCCACGCATCATCCCGCTGCGCCCGCCCAGCTGGGCCATCGACGCCGACCAGCTTCGCCGGGCCTTCACCGCGCGCACCCGGGCGGTCATCGTGAACACGCCGCACAATCCGACCGGCAAGGTTTTTTCACGGGACGAGCTCCATCTGATCGCCGACCTCTGCCAGGAGCACGACGCGATCGCGATCACCGACGAGATCTATGAGCACCTGGTCTATGCGGGCGAGCACGTCCCCCTCGCCACGCTTCCCGGCATGCGGGAGCGCACGGTCTTGATCAGCGGCCTGTCCAAGACCTACAGCGTGACCGGGTGGCGTCTCGCCTACGCGATCGCGCCGCCGGCCATGACGAACGCGATCCGCAAGGTCCACGACTTCGTCACCGTCGGCGCGCCGCATCCCCTGCAGATCGCGGCGGCGACGGCCCTGCACTTTCCGGACCAGTACTACGTCGACCTGCTGGCCGCCTATCGCGAGCGTCGCGAATTCATGCTGGAGATCCTGCAGGGCGCCGGCTTTGCCGCCTACCCACCGGACGGCGCCTACTACGTGATGACCGACATCAGCAGCTTCCAGGAGGACGACGTCGCGCTCGCCCACCGCATGATCCGCGAAGTCGGGCTTGCCACCGTACCGGGCAGCAGCTTCTACCTGGATCCGGCTCGCGGCCGCCGCCAGCTGCGCTTCTCCTTTCCCAAGAAGATGGAGACGCTCCGACGGGCGGCCGAGCGGCTGCGGGCGTTCAAGCCGCTCCCGGTCTGAGACTGCCCGTGTTCCTCGCCTGCCCCAATCGCTGCAGCGCCGACCGCTTCGAACTCTGGAACGCCTCCGTGTTCGTCGATGCGCAGGGTCGCTACCTCGAGCACCGTGCGGACGAGGCGCCGCTCTACCGCTGCAGCGCGTGCGGGAGCCCGGCGGTCGACCTGGCCGAGGTGGCGCCGGCCATGGCGGCCGATGACGAGGCCGAAGTCCAGCCGCTCGAGGACTACGCGTGCCCTGCCTGCGAGGAACTCTTCAGCGCGCCCCCGGGCCAGAACCCGGTCGTCTGCCCGGCCTGCGGCCAGACCTTCCCGGTCTCCTGACGATCCTGCTATGCTTTTGCCGCAAGCGAATGGCATACGCTGGTAGCGAAACCATGCGCGTCCGCCGGGCCCTCGGCTCGGTGCTGCGCCGGCGCCGCGAGGAGCGCGGCCAGAGTCTTGTGGCGCTGGCGGGACGGGCCGCCTGCTCACCGGCTTTCCTGTCCGAGATCGAGCGCGGGCTCAAGGACGTCTCCGTCGACCGGCTGGTCGCCCTCGCCCACGCCCTCGACCTGAGCGCCGGAGACTTCTACCTCGAGCTCTCCCGCGCCCTCGGAACGACGGACGCCGGCGCGCCGCGCTCCTGGCCCGCCGACCCGCGCGCCCAGCTTCGGCTGGCCGCCCAGAGCCTGGGGCCCACGGCGCTCCGCAGTGTCGTCGACTTCAGTGTCTACCTCGCCGCGACGCAGGCGGCCCCGCCGAGACGGCGCATCGGATTCACTCTCTAGGAGGACCCCAATGCTGATTCCCAACGTGATCGAGACCACCCAGCGCGGCGAGCGCGCCTACGACATCTATTCACGCCTGTTGCGCGACCGCATCATCTTCCTGGGCACGCCCATCGACGACGACGTCGCCAACCTGGTCATCGCGCAGCTGCTCTTCCTCGACAGCGAGGACCCGGACAAGGAAATCTCCATCTACATCAACAGCCCGGGCGGCTCGATGACGGCAGGGCTCGCCATCTACGACACCATGACCTACGTGCACCCGTCGGTCGCCACGATCTGCACCGGGATGGCGGCCAGCGCCGCATCGCTCGTGCTCGCAGGCGGCGCCGCCGGCAGGCGACTCTCCCTCCCGCACGGACAGATCCTGCTGCACCAGCCGAGCGGCGGCGCACAGGGCCAGAGCACCGACATCGAGATCCATGCCCGTGAAATCCTCCGGATGCGCGAGCTCATGATCGAGATCTACGCGCGCCACACCGGCCAGACCAAGGAGAAGATCGCGCACGACGTCGAACGCGACTTCTTCATGACGCCGGAGCAGGCGAAAGACTACGGGGTCATCGACGGGATCGTCGAGCGGGCGCCCCGGCCACTGCACGCCGACTTCTCCCCGAACGGGCACGCGGCCGGCACCCTGACGCCCTAGCGCAGGCCCTCGAAGAGGTCGTCCTCCGGCGTCCGGGCGTCGACCCGCGTCCGGACGCGCTCGAACGCCTCGCGGTTCCAGGCGTCGCGGCCCAGCGCAGCGCGCAGCCGCATGAACCAGCTGTCGGGCGGGATCTGGGTCCGGTGGGCCTGCATGGCGGCGATCTTCTTGTCGAGTTCCGCGCTGACGTCGAGCTGGGCGGTCACCCGGTCGTCGGTCACGCCGAAGAGTGACTCGCCGTCCGACTCGAACGGGCTCTCGACCCCGGCGGACCTGAGCCGCTCCGCCAGCGCGCGCATCTGCGAGATCGGAAACGCCGTGTAGTAGAACTTGCTGACCCGGTGCGGCTCTCCGCCGGGGAACAGCTCGGTGTTGTCGGCGTGGTAGAAGGCCATGATCGCGACCCGGTGAGCCATGATGTGGTCGGGGTGTCCGTAGCCGCCGATCTCGTTGTAGGCGACCATCACCTGCGGGCGCACCCGGCGGACGACCTCGATCAGGCGCGCGGTCGCCTCGTGCTCGTCGGCCTGCCAGAAGGTCCCCGGGGCGTGGTTGCGAGGCTCGCCCATCATGCCGGAGTCTTCGTAGCCGAGGAACATCAGCTCGTCGACGCCCAGGATGGCGCAGGCACGGCGCAGCTCGGCCTCGCGGATCTGGCCAAGCCGGGGCGCCGCCTCCTTCGGATCGAGGTCTTTGTCCAGGATCTCCCCGACCTCGCCGCGGGTGGCCGTCACCAGGGTCGTCCGGACTCCCTGGGCCGCGTAGCGTGCCAGCGTCCCACCCATCGTGATCGACTCGTCGTCGGGGTGCGCGTGCACCGCCAGCAGGCCGAGCTCGTTCACGCCTTACGCCTGCGAAGCTCCTCGGTCAGCTGAGGCACCACCTTGTGCACGTCGCCCACCACGCCCAGGTCGACGAGCTTGAAGATCGGCGCCTCGGGATCCTTGTTGATCGCGATGATCGTCCTGGCGCCCTTCATGCCCACCGTGTGCTGCATCGCCCCGGAGATGCCGATCGCGATGTAGACGGATGGTTTGACGGTCTTGCCGGTCTGGCCGACCTGGAACGCATAGGGCTTCCAGCCGGCGTCGACCACCGCCCGGCTGGCGCCGACCGCGGCGCCGAGCTGGGCCGCGAGATCGTCGACGAGCTTGAAGTGCTCAGGGCCGCCCAGACCGCGGCCGCCGCTCACGATGATGGCGGCGTCCTCGAGGCGGGGACCCTGCGCCTGTTCCGTCTCCCGCCTGACCACTCGGGCGGACGGCCGGCTCCGATCGACCGGGTCCGTCAGCCTCTGTAGCCGGGCCGCGGATCCGGTCAGGGGCTCGGGTGTAAAGGCCTTGGGGCGGACCAGCACGATCGCCGGCCCATCGCCCTTGGGCACGGTGGTGACCAGGGTCGAGCCGCCGAAGAGGGGGGAGACCACCGCCCAGCTGCCTCCGGCATGCGGCCCGATGTCGGTCGCGTTTGCGATCAGGGGGGCGCCGAGCCGCGCGCTCAGGCGGGACGCGATGTCTCGGCCGTCGTAGGTCATCCCGAAGAGGAGCAGGGCCGGCTTGTGCTTCTGTACCAGACTCGCGAGCAGGTCCACCGCCGGTTGGGCCAGGACCTCGGAAAACGCCGGATCCTCATGCGCGTAGACGACGCCGGCGCCGTACTGTCCGAGTGCTTCCGCGGACTGCGCCGCGCCGGGGCCGAGCGCGATGGCCGAGGTCTCCCCCAGGCTGCGCGCCTTGGTGAGCAGCTCGAGCGCGATCGGTCGCGGCTTGCCGTCCGTCGTTTCCGCGAAGACCCAGACCGCAGCCATGGTCAGATCACCTTGAGTCCGGCCAGGAAGTCGGCGATCTCCTTCGCCGCCTCGCCCTTGTCCTCGATCACACGCCCCGCCTTGCGGGCCTGGGCGGCCTCGAGTGCGACCACTTCCTGGGTCGCGGCCGAGCCTCCAGCCTGGCCGTCGAGTCCGAGGTCTTTGAGCGCGAGCTGCTTGACCTCCTTGTTCTTCGACTGCATGATGCCGCGCAGCGACGGGTAGCGCGGCTCGTTGATGCCCCCGGTGACGGTGACCACGGCCGGCAGGGGCGCCTCGACCACGTCGTATCCCTCGTCCGTCTGGCGGTGGATCAAGACCTTGCCGCCCTCCACGGTGAGCTTCTTGGCGAAGGAGAGCAGCGGGAGGCCGAGCAGCTCGGCCATCTGACCGGGGACCGCGCCCGAATAGCCGTCCGTCGACTCCTGGCCGGTGACGATCAGGTCGAAGGGCTGCGCCTTGACAGCCGCCGCCAGGACGCGGGCCGTCGAGAGCGCGTCCGAGTTTTGCAGCGCGGGATCCTGCACGTGCACGCCCCGGGCGGCCCCCATGGACAGCGCCTTGCGGATGGCGTCCACCGCGCGGGGCGGCCCCATCGAGACCACCGTGACCTCACCGCCATGCTGCTCGGCCACGACCAGGGCGGCCTCCACCGCGTGCTCGTCGCCCGGGTCGAGCACGACGTCGACGCCATCCCGGGTGAGCCGCCTGGTGGCGTCGTCGAGCTTGCCGGGCGCGTTCGGATCGGGAATCTGTTTGACGCAGACGACCACATTCATTGCAGGGACCTCCCCATTATGGCCAACGACACGGACCCGGGCGCCGCCTGAGCCAGAGCTTGCGGCGGTGAAGCCCGTTTGGGTTTCATGGGCGGATGCGTCTGCGCAGCCTTGGCGCGAGCCTCTTCCTCGGCGTGGCGAGCGGGGCGGTCAGTCTGCCCCCCCACGCGGTCACGCCCTACGACGCCATGGCGGTCGTGCGTCACCTGGCAGCGGGCCCGCTCAGCGGGATACGGCTCGAGCCCGGCAGGCCGCTGTCACGCCTGCCGGCACCTCCCGCCGTCCCCCTTCGCCGAAGCTCCGGCGAGTGGGACGTCCAGCCGGACGGGTCCCGGCCGGCCGTCGTCCCCACCGGCCACAATCAGCGCCAGCTGGCGATCGCGCTGCTGATCTCGGCGGCGCGACGTCACGACGTCGATCCGAGTCTCGTGATGGCGCTGGCCTACTGGGAGAGCGCCTGGGATCAGTCGAAGGTCTCGGCTACCGGCGCGATCGGCCTGATGCAGATCGAGCCGCAGACGGCGGCGGCGGACGGGCCGCGGCTGCTCTTAAGGCCGGTCGACCTCCAGGACCCCTACGACAACACGGATCTGGGCGCGGCCATCCTGGCGGAGAACCTGCACGCATACGGGTCGGCCGGGGCGGCGCTGGCCGCCTACTACCAGGGAGGGCCGAGTCTGCAATCGGACGGGCCCTACGCCGGCACGCAGCAGTACGTGCAGGGCATCCTCGCGCTCGCCGCCCGGATCGCCGCCGGGCAGCTGCCCGGGTAGCCCCCGGCTACGAACGTTTGTTCTATCATGGAACACCCCATGCCCGAACGCGAGTACTTCGAGATCGACTGCAAGAGCGCCCTGAACCGGGTTGCGCACATGGGATTCCGCTGGTCGCTGAATCCCTATCAGGGCTGCGTGCACAGCTGCGTGTACTGCTTCGCCCGCGCGCACGCCAGGCTGGCCGACCGGGATCCGGGACAGGGGTTCTCCAGCCGGATCGGCGTCAAGGTGAACGTCGCCCAGGTCCTCAGACGTGAGCTGTCGAGCCGGGCCTGGAAGCGGGAGACGATCGCCTTCGGCACCGCGACCGACCCCTACCAGCCGGCGGAGGGCCGGTACCGCCTCAGCCGCCACTGCCTTCAGGCGCTCTCCGACTTCAGGACCCCGGTCTCCCTGATCACGAAGGGCACCATGATCGTCCGCGATCTCGACGTGCTCACGCAGCTCGCCTCGCGAGCCAGGCTGACGGTGACCTTCAGCGTCCCCACGGTCGATGAGGAGGTCTGGGCGAAGACCGAGCCGACGACGCCACCACCCCGCACCAGGCTTCGCATCCTCACGCGGCTGGTCGATGCCGGCATCGAGGCGGGAGTCGGGATGGCGCCCATCCTCCCGGGACTGAGCGATGCGCCCGCCCAGCTCGATCGGACGGTCGCGGCGGCCGCCGAGGCCGGAGCGTGCTTCGTCTGGGCCAATGTCGTCTACCTGAAGCCGGGGACGAAGGAGCACTACCTGGAATTCCTCACGCGCGAGTATCCGCACCTGCTCGCCCGCTACGCGCAGCTGTTCCCCGGGGCCGCCGCCTACGCGCCGAACGCCGTCAGCGACCCTCTCAAGGCGACCGTTGGGCGGCTGCGCCGCGAGCGCGGCATCCGGGACCGCCGCGCTTTCCGCATCGAGCCGGCTCCCGAGCCGGCCCAGCTGGCCCTGCTCGCCTGACCCGCCGATTTGACAGGCACGCGATAAGGGACTACCGTAGCCGCGAGTGCTCGCCTGGCTGACCCGACTGTTCGGCAATCGCGCCAGGGCCGTGAGCGACGACGCTCGCGACCCGGCGGCAGCCACCGACGCCTCCCCGGCAGCGACCCGTCCGGCCGACGTGCCGCCAGCCTCCACCTCCCTGATCGTGGTACCGGCGAAAGAGGCGCCCGCCGCCGTGGAAGCGAAGGAGACCTGTCCGACCTGCGGCAAGACCAGCGTCTTCGCCGGCCCGCCGGGGCACCGCTACTGCATGCACTGCGCGCTGAGGCAGGAGCTGTTCGACGCGAGCGCGGCCGCCCACCATTAGTCTCACTCGGCCGGGATGATCTCGCACCCGATCCTCTGGGATAGCGGCGTCTATCTCCCGGAGCAACGCCTCTGGCTCGACCCCAAGCTCAGAAGGCCGCGGGCGGTGATCAGCCATGCACACAGCGACCACGTGGCGGCGCACCCGCTCGCCTTCATGACGCCGCAGACCGGCCGGCTCGTGAGCCATCGCCGCGTGACGATCGACGACCTGCGCACCGTTCCCTACGAGACCCCGCTCGCCCTCGACGGCACGCGACTCACCTTCTACTCGGCCGGCCACGTGCTCGGGTCCGCCCAGACGCTGCTGGAGACCGATTTCGGCCGGGTCCTGTACACGGGCGACCTCAAGGTTCGGCCCGGCTACACGACGAGCCCGGCCCGTCCGCGCCCCGCCGACGTCCTCATCCTGGAGAGCACCTTCGGTAAGCCGCGCTACACGTTTCCCGACCACGCCGAGGTCATCGCGGCGCTGGTCGCCTGGTGCCGCGGCGTCCTCAACGTGGGGGCGACGCCGGCCCTGCTCGGCTACTCCCTGGGCAAGGGGCAGGAGGTCATCGCCGCATTGAGCGACGCGGGCTTCACGCTTGCGTTGCACCCGGCACTGCACGCCGTGACGGACGTGTATCGGGAGCTCGGATGCACGATCGCCGGGGGGCTGGGCCCCGACCAGCCCGCGGCAGCGGGCAGCGTGCTGCTCATGCCGCCGTCTGCGGGACGCGCGTGGGCGCTTCGCGCTGATGCGACCGTTCGCTTCGCGGCGCTGACCGGCTGGGCGATGGACGCGGGTCTCAAAGACCGGCTCCAGGTCGACGCGGCGTTCCCGCTCTCCGACCATGCCGACTTCCAGGAGCTCTGCCAGTTCGCGCAGGCGGTCGCGCCGCAGATGACGTATACGGTGCTGGGCTTCGACGAGGACCTCGCGCTGGCCCTGCGGCGGCGCGGCCTGCGCGCGGCGCCGCTGCGTCAGCCGCAGCAGCTCGCGATGTTCTGACGGCTCGCAAGCAGCGAATCGCGCAAGGTTCCATTTTCACAGAGCGTTATCTGCAGTAAGCGCACAGCGACGAGTGCGCCGCGGTCCGCCGCTCACGCGATAAGGAGGTGACGCATGGCGACCCGGAAGAAGGCCACCAAGAAGGCCAAGAAGGCGACGCGCAAGAGCCGCTAGTCGAAACGGACTAGGGTACGGGAGAGAGGCCGAGGCCTCTCTCCTTCGTTTTTTCAGCGGTGTTGCCGTCAGCCGCCGCCCGTGCTGAAGGCCCGAATCGCCAGCGCCGCCATGATCAGCCCGACGATGCCGTAGATCAGGGGCTCCCGTCGCCGGTTCTGCGAGACGTAGCTGGCGGCGATCGGAAGGGCGAGCACGAGCAGGACCCCGTAGAGGAAGTGCAGCTTGTCCCGCAGCGGGTGCCCGGTGAAGAACAGGACCAGCCCAATCGCCCCCTGCACCGTGAAGAGCAGGGCGGTCAGGACCAGGGTCGAGCGCAGGGCACCGCTGGCCATCCTCTTGCGCAGATAGGTCACGATCCCCCAGACGCCGACCACGAGGCTGATCAGCAGGCCGGCCACGAAGAGGTTCCGATGGATGGTCAAGACCGGATCGTTCAAGTTCAATCCGCCTATTATGGCGAGCCGTGGGCGGTCGACTCGGGAAGCGGCTGATGGTGATCATGCCCCATCCCGACGACGAGTGCTTCGGCTGCGGCGCGACGATGGCCAGGTATGCGGCCGAGGGGGTCACGGTCTCCCTGGTCACGATGACGCGGGGCGGTGGCGGCTTGTGGCAGGCTCACGATGCCGGGGACCTCCGCCGGCTGACCGACGTCCGCGAAGTGGAGCTGCGACGGGCGGCGGATCTCCTCGGGGTGACTTTCCTCGAACTCTTCGACTACCCGGATGGCGCGCTGGAGCGGGTGGAAGAGGTTCCCGAGGTGCGGGCTCGCTTTTGCTCCGACATCGTGCGATGCATTCGAGCCCACCGGCCGCAGGTGGTCGTGACCTTTGGACCGGAGGGCGGGTACGGTCACCCCGACCACCGGATGCTGCATCGAATGGTGGTGGAGGCCACACCGCAGGCCGGGGACCCCGATCATTACCCGGCGCAGCTGCGCGCGGTCGGCATCAGCGCCTTCCGGCCGCACAAGCTGTACTTCCAGGCGGCCAGCGCGGGCACGGTGGCGGAGCTGAAGCTGCCCGCTCAGCCGCCGGTCACGACCCGGATCGAGGTGAGCGCCTACGTCGAGCACAAGCGTCGCGCCTTCGCCTGCCATCGCAGCCAGGCGCAGGAATGGGAGCCGCTCGATGCGTTCATCGCGGGGGACGAAACCCATGAGCTCTTCTCCCTCGCGGGGGCCCCGGCGCGGCTCGAGGAGACGGATCTGTTCGCCGGCCTCTAGCTGGCCAGGCTCAGGCGACCGGCTCCGCCCGAGCCCAACGCGCCTCCATGGCGACGGCATCGAGGTCGGCGGAGCGCAGGCCGAAGGACGCCGCCACCGCGGCCAGCAGCAGCATCGGCGGCAGGAGCAGGATGAGCGCGAGCCGGAGGCTACCCAGGCTGTCCGACACCAGGCCGATCGCGAACGGGGAATACGAGTCGCCCAGCAGATGCTCGACGAGCAGGGCCAGGGTGATCGCGCTGGCCCGCAGCGTTGGCACCACGACGTCCTGCTTGATGGCGGTGTAGGGCCCGTTATAGAGGGAGAGCGCGACGACCCCCACCAGCAGGGCGGGAACGAAGACCGCCAGCGATGAGGCGACGAGCGCGATGACCACGAAGACGGCGCCCAGCACGAACCCGGCGAGCCCGACTTCGAGGTTGCCCCGGGCGCCGACCCGGCGGACGCGCCGATCGGCGATCGCGCCGCCCGCCAGGCATCCGATCAGGCCGCCCACGACCAGGATGCCGCCCGCAAGGGTCCCGGCCCCCGCGGTTCCCAGGTTGAAGGAGCGGCCGAGGTAGGTCGGCAGCCAGGCCGCCGCCCCGGCCAGGACGAAGAACAGGATGGTCTCGGCCGCGATCGTGGCCCGGAGCGTGCGGATCGTCGCCAGCGCCCGGAAATGGGCGAAGGTCACGCTGGCAATCGGTTGCGCCTGACGACCGCTGGCCTCCGCCGCCCCGCGAACCGGCTCCCGAAGCCGGAATGCCAGCAACCCGCAGATCAGCCCCGGGATGGCGGTCAGGTAGAAGGCGACGCGCCACCCGTAGCGGCTGGCGATGATGCCTCCCCCGGCGAAACCGATCGCGATCCCCAGGAAACTGCCCGCGCTCCAGACCGACATCGCCCGGCCGCGGCTCAAGGGCGGAAAGTAGTCGGCCAGCAGCGAGGTCCCGGCCGGGAAGTAGCCCGCCTCCCCGATGCCGAGCAGGGCGCGGGCCGCAAACAGCTGAGCGAAGCTGCGGGCCAGCCCGGTAAACAGGGTCGCGACGCTCCAGATCGTCACCCCGACGCCGATGACCGTCCGGCGAATCCCGCGGTCGCCCCAGATCCCGAACGGGACGGCCGCGATCGCGTAGACGAGCAGGAAGGCGGTGGTCAGGGCGCCGAATTGCGCGTCGTTGAGGTGGAACTCACGCTCGATGGGGATGGCCACGGCCGGCAGCACGTAGCGGTCGACGTAGTTCAAGAAGGTGATCGCGACCATCACCCCGAGGACGTAGCGCGGATAGCCGCGGGGCAGCTTCACACTTCCAGCCGGAGCAGCCTGGCAGCGTTCTCGCGCAGGATCTTGACCTTCGGTTCGGCTCTCAGCCCGATCGCGTCCAGCTCCTCGAGAACGCGCGCCGGCTTGATGAACGGATAGTCGCTGCCGAAGAGCGCCTGGTCCTGGAGCCGGCCGCCGATCTCCCGCACCAGCTCCGGGGGGTAATAGCGCGGCGACCACCCGGACAGCTCGACGTAGATGTTCCGCTTGTGGATCGCCATGGCGATCAGCTCCTGATGCCAGGGCCAGCCGAAATGGGCGGCAATGATGCGCAAGTCGGGGAAGCGGGCGGCCACCGCATCGAGGTGGATCGGCCGTGAGGGGTCGAGGCGGATGCCCTGACCGCCCGGCGTGCCGGCGCCGATGCCGCTCGTTCCCGTGTGGAAGAGACAGGGGATCTGCAGCTCGGACGCCTTCTCCCAGAGCGGGAAGTGCCGCTCGTCACTGGGAAAGAAATCCTGCATCGAAGGATGGAACTTGGCCCCGATCGCGCCCAGTTCCCTGACCGAGCGCTCCAGCTCACGTACGGCGCTCGCTCCCTTCCATGGGTCGACGCCGGCGAAGAAGGCGAACCGGCGTGGGTGCCGCTTCACGATGCCGCTCACGAGGTCGTTGCTCACCGGCGGCCGCCTGGTCGCCGTCTCGGCGTCCCAGCCGAGGAGGATGCCGAAGACCCCCTCCTGCGCGTACTCGACGGCGAGCTCGTCGGCCGTCTTGACGTGCACCTGCGTGCGGAAGTAGCGTTCAGCGGGCTCCCGGTACGGCCCCATGCTGCCCTCCAGCCATTCCTGCATGGGCAGGTGGACGTGGAGATCGATCGCCCTGACCGGCACGGTCAGGGGGAGAGCGGGCCGGGCTCGAGCACGGTCACCCGATCACCCACCGCGACCCGGCCTCCTTCGATCACGACCGTGTTCATGCCCCGCCGGCCCTCCAGCTCGGCGCGCAGGCCGGCGCGAATCTCGTCCATGCGGAAACACGGCTCGCACACCGTCGTGACCTCGAGCATCGCGGCCGCGCCGAGCCGCAGGCGGGTGCCCGGGGACAGCCGCATGACGTCGACCCCCTCGACCGTGATGTTCTCCTTGATCGTGCCCGCCAGGAGTCCGAGCGCGTCCAGGGCTTCCTTGTCCGCGAGCAGCACCTGCCGCTTCGAGGCCGGCTTCGCGTGCGTGTCGCCGCGCAGGCCCATCCCGGCGTCCAACTCCGCCACGCTCACGCCGCGCATGGGCTCGCGGTGACCCGGACAGACCTGAATGGCGGCGACGCGCCCCTGCATCGCGAACAGGATACGGGATCGCCGGGAGCCCGCTTGTTACGATGACCACGCATGGGAGGGGAACGGATGGAGCGGGACTCGATGGGCGAGCTCGCCGTTCCGGAAGCGGCCTATTATGGCGCCAGCACGGAGCGCGCCCGGCGCAACTTTCCCATCAGCGATCTGCGCCTGCCGCGCCGGTTCATCCGATCGCTCGCCCAGATCAAGGGTGCCGCCGCGATCGTCAATGCCGAGCTCGGCCTGCTGGACGCGCGGCTGAGCGGCGCGATCGTCCAGGCCTGCGAGGAGATCGAAGGCGGGCAGTTCGACGATCAGTTCGTGGTCGACGTCTTTCAGACGGGATCGGCGACCTCGACGAACATGAACGCGAACGAGGTCATCGCCAATCGAGCCAACGAGATCCTCGGGAGCAAGCGTGGCTCGCGGAGCCCGGTGCATCCCAACGACCATGTGAACCTCTGCCAGTCGAGCAACGACGTCATCCCGACGGCGATCCAGCTCTCGGCGCTGGTCGCCATCACTGAAGACCTGATCCCGGCGCTGGACCTGCTCGGCGGCGCGCTGCGCACCAAGGCGGACGAGTTCATGCCGGTGATCAAGACCGGGCGGACGCACCTCCAGGACGCCACCCCCATCAGGCTGGGGCAGGAGTTCCTGGGCTATGCCGGCCAGCTCGTGCGAGGCATTCGCCGTGCCCAGGCGGCCGTCTTCGAGCTGTCCGAGCTCCCCCTCGGCGGCACGGCCGTGGGCACCGGCATCAACGCGCACCCGGAGTTCGCCCGGCGTGTGGCGGCGCACCTGTCCCGCCGCACGGGGGCCACCTTGAAAGAGACGGACAATCACTTCCAGGCGCAGGCCACGCTCGACTCGGTGCTGGCGGCTGCCGGGGCGCTGCGCACCATCGCGGTCAGCCTGTACAAGATCGGAAACGACATCCGCTGGCTGGGATCCGGTCCGCGCGCCGGGCTCGGCGAGCTCAAGCTGCCCGAGGTCCAGCCAGGCAGCTCGATCATGCCCGGCAAGGTGAACCCGGTCATCGTCGAGTCCCTGACCATGGCCGT
The DNA here is from genome assembly GCA_035632635.1 of Candidatus Limnocylindrales bacterium. GTDB lineage: Bacteria > Chloroflexota > Dormibacteria > CF-121 > CF-121 > CF-120. The sequence continues at coordinate 19,647 of DASQGL010000074.1, read as the reverse complement.
CGCACAGGTGCTGGGCAACGACCTGACCATCACGATCGCGGCCCAGTCGGGCAGCATCTTCGAGCTGAACCTGATGATGCCGGTGGCCGCTTACAACCTCCTGCACTCGATCAGCCTGCTGGCCCGCTCGGCGCAGAACTTCGCGGAGCAGTGCGTGAGTGGGTTGCGCGCCACCGAGCACGGGCCGGAGATGGTCGAGCGCGGCCTGATGCTGGCGACCGCGCTCGCCCCCGCCATCGGGTACGATCGCGCCGCCGCGATTGCCAAGGAAGCCCTGAGCAGCGGGCGGACGATCCGCGAGGTGGCGGCGGAGCGTGCGGGGCTCCGGCCTGACGAGCTCGACCGCCTCCTGCAGCCGGCCCGCATGACCGAGCCAGGACTGGGCGCCGGACCCGCCGCCGGCTAGCGGTTGGCCCCGGCCAGCAGCTCGACGGCGCGCAACGCGCCGGCCTGATCCTTCGCGTGGACGCGGGCCAGGAGGCTCGTCACGCCCACGGCCCGATACGCCTGCAGGCGCTCTCGCACGTAGCCCGGCGGGCCGGCGATCGCGATCGCGTCGACGAGCGCGTCCGGCACGCGCGCGATCGCCTCGAGCTTCTTGCCTCCCAGGTACAGCTGCTGGATCTCGAGGGCCTCTCGCTCGAAGCCGTAGCGCCGGACGGTCTGGTTGTAGAAGTTGCGGGCGTGAGAGCCCATTCCCCCGACGTAGAGCGCCGTCCAGGGCCGGAGGGCGTCCCGAGCCCGGGACCGATCGTCGTCGATCGCCACCGGGACGCTGGGGGCGAGGTCGAGACCCTCCAGTCCCCCGCCCCGCAGCCGCGCCCCGGCCTCGAGGTCCGAGCGGAACAGCGCCAGGTGATCGGGCGAGAAGACGGTCGGCATCCAGCCGTCGGCCAGCTCGCCGGTCAGGCGCAGGCCGGCCGGGGTCAGCGTGGCGAGATAGATGGGCACCCTGGGGCGGATCGGATGGGTCATCAGCTTGATGCCCTGGCCCAGATGGAAGATCTCGCCCTCGTATCGAACGGCATCCCGACGCATGACCGTGCGCACGATCTCGATCGCCTCGCGCAGGCGCCGCACCGCGTGCTCGTAGGCCATGCCGTGCCAGCCGGCGATCACCTGGTGACCGGAGGTCCCGAGCCCGAGGCGAAACCGTCCCCCGGAGAGCTGGTCGAGCGTGGTGGCGGTCTGCGCCAACAGCGCCGGCGTACGACTGAAGACATTGACGATGCCCGTCCCCAGCCCTATCCCTGAGGTAGTGGCGGCCAGCGCCCCCAGGATCGAGACGGCATCCGTGCCGTAGGCTTCTGGCACCCAGGCCGAGTCATATCCGAGATCTTCCGCGCGACGGGCGAGCGCGATCATCGCGGGCAGGTCGACACCGGTCTCGGTCGGGAGGAAGAGCCCGAGCTTCATCCGTCGGCTTCGATCAGCCCCTTGCGGATGGCGTACTTGACGAGCTCGGTGCGATCGTGCATGCGGAGCTTCTTCATGATGTGATCCCGGTGGGTCTGCACCGTCTTGATGCTCAGGAACAGCGTGTCCGCGATCTGGCGGTTCGTCCGACCCTCGGCGACCAGCCGCAGCACCTCCCGCTCGCGGTCGCTGAGCGGCTCGTAGGTATCGCGCCCGGGCGCGCGCTGCAGGTAATCGGAGACGAGCAGGCGCGCCACGGACGGGTACAGGTACGGCTCCCCGCGGCTGGCGGCCTCGATCGCGGCGATCAGGTCGCTGGCGGCCGCCTTCTTCAAGACGTAGCCGACGGCGCCCGCCTTGAGAGTCTGGAAGAAATATTCCTCGTTGTCGTGAGCCGTGAGGATCAGGACCTGCGCCTGCGGGCACAGGCGGCGGATCTCCCGGGTTGCCTCGATCCCGGACATCCCGGGCATCGCGACGTCGACCACGGCGACATCCGGGCAGCGCTGGCGGGCGAGGTGAACCGCCTCGCGCCCATCGGTCGCCTCCGCGATCACCTGGATGTCGCTCTGCCCATCGATGACCGCGCGAATGCCTGCCCGGACGAGGTTGTGATCCTCGACGAGCATGACGCGGATGGGACGCCGCTCAGTAACCATCGACCTCGCTCAGGGGAAGCTCGGCCACCACCTCCGTCCCCCGGTTCGGCGCGGAACGCACCTCGACGCTGCCGTGCAGGAGGGCGGCCCGCTCGCGCATGCCGAACAGGCCCAGTCCGGCCCGGCCCGGCGCCTGGTGATCCGGGATCGTCGCCGGGTCGAATCCGATGCCATCGTCGCGAACCCGGAGTTCGACGCGGCCGCCGTTCCGGCAGCGGAGGTCGATCTCGATCGTGGACGCCCGGGCGTACTTGTTCGCGTTCGTCACCGCCTCCTGGGCGATCCGGTAGAGAGCGGTCTCGATCGGGGCCGGGAAGCGATCGCGGACGCCATCGGTCTGCAGGCGGACCCGCGGGCCGCTCCGCTGCCGGGCGAGGGTGCGCAGCGCCGGAACCAGCCCGAGGTCGTCGAGCACGGAGGGCCGCAGGTCCTGCGCCATGCGGTGCACCTCCTCCAGCGTCTCCTCGAGCGTGCGCTTGACCGCCTCGAGCTGCTGCCGCGCCTTGGGGTCGGTCGTCCGCTCGCGGAGCAGATCCAGGCTGATGATCTCGTGGGTGAGCGCCTGGCCGGTCTGATCGTGGAGCTCCCGCGCGACGCGCTGGCGCTCTCGTTCCTGCGCCTGCAGCACCCGCTGGGCCGCGTCATGCCGCTCGTGCTCGAGCCGGTCCAGCATGGAATTGAAGACCTGGGCCATCCGCCGGACGTCCGGATCGTCGAAGTTGTCCGGCGCACGCTGCTCCTGCAGGCCCGGTTGGACCCGGGTCATCGTCGACTCCAGCTCGCGCAGCGGCCGGAACGCCAGCCGCAGGATCACGAAGTTCACGAGCAGGATCGCGAGCAGTCCGGCGGCCAGGAAGAGGAGGAGGTAGGGGAGGCGTTGACCGGAGACGTTCAGGACGATCAGGGGCCCGCCGACCGCCCCCACGATGATGATCGCGCTGTTCGCGATCGCCACTTTCTGAAACGTCGTGAGGGCGCGATGCCACCGACGGGGATCCAGGACCGAGCTCACAACTCATTCTAGGCAGGCGATCCGGCACGATCGGGTGACGCAGGTCGGGCGCCGTTAGGGGGCTATCAGGTGCTGGCCCGATGGCGCCGCCGGACGCGGTCTGCGCAAACTGGAGGGAGCGGAGATCCCCTCCGCCCCCTCCCCCGTCGGCCCGCCGCTCTCCCCCGAGCGGCGGGCACTTTTTTCGGGGGAGAATGGGGTGATGCCATCCCAGAGCTTCGAGTTCGAGCGGGTCACCCGGGTCACGGCCGGCGCGGTGGGCACGCCGGGCAAGCGCAGCTTCTTCCTGCAGGTGCGGGCGGGCACGCAGCTCGTCAGCCTGGCGATGGAGAAGCAGCAGCTCCAGCTGCTCGCCGATCGGCTGCAACAGCTGCTCTCCACCGTGTCGGTGCCGGAGGGCGCGCTGATCGGCGACCTCGCCCTGGAGGAGCCCCTTCACGAGGCCTGGCGGATCGGCTCCATGACCCTGGCCTATGACGAGGCCGACCGCCTCTTCGAGGTCACCCTCGTCGAGCTGACGGCCGAGGGGGACGAGCCGGCCACCGGCAGGTTCCTGGCCGAGGCCGGCCAGATGCAGGCCCTGGCGCAGCACGCGATCGCCGTGGTGGCAGCCGGCAGACCGCCCTGTCCCATGTGCGGCGGTCCGAGCGATCACAACGGAGGCATCTGCCCTCGGCTGAACGGGCACCACGCGTGACCCCGGTCGAGGATGCGCAGCCGGCGCTGCGGCTGCTGCGGCGCGGGGCGATCACGGTCAAAGGGCTGATGCCGGACTGTTCCAACTACACCTATCTCGCCCAGGTCTGCGCGCCGGACGGCGACCGGGAAACGCTGGCAATCTACAAACCGATGCGCGGCGAGATCCCGCTCGGCGACTTTCCCTCGGGCACCCTGGGCAAGCGGGAGGTCGCGGCCTACCTGGTCGACCGCGCGCTGGGCTGGGAGATCGTGCCACCCACCGTCTACCGAGGCGACGGGCCGCTCGGCCCCGGATCCCTCCAGCTGTTCGTCCGCGCCGATCTGCAGGAACACTACTTCACGCTGCTGGCGGCGCACGCGGACGCGTTTCGGGTGATGGCGGCTTTCGACTGCATCGTGAACAATGCCGACCGCAAGAGCGGGCACTGCCTGCTCGACGGGGACGGCCATATCTGGGGCGTCGACAACGGGCTGACGTTCCACCCGCTTCCCAAGCTTCGCACGGTGATCTGGGAGTTCGCGCGTGAAGAGATCCCGCCCCGGCTGCGCGAGGACGCTGCCCGGCTGGCCCGGGACCTCGAGCAGGAGGCCCCCTGGGCAAGGCCGCTCACCCGGCTGCTCGCGCCCGCCGAGGTCCGAGCCCTTGCGGGACGGGCCCGACGGGTGGCGGGCGATGGCCGTTACCCGGAGCCGAGCTCGCGCTGGGCCTACCCCTGGCCGCTCGTCTGACCGGCGCCCACCCACGCTCGATCCGCGCCGGGTGCGCCGATCGGCCTCGCTCCCGCCTGCTCCTGCGGCAGGTCCTGGTCGAGGCGGCGGAACCAGGCGGGCGTATCGGGTGGCCCGGCCGCGATCGTGTCGTCATCCCATGAGTCGTCGGGCGGCTCCCCGTCTTGAGCCAGCAGGCGCCAGAGCGTGAAAAGGGTCAGCGTCACGAGCACCGCTTTCGCCGTGGCGAAGAGCAGCAACCCGGCGAGCTGCTGGTCCTCGAGCGGCGTCAGTCCGAAGGCCCCGCTCGCCTGGACCCCGGGGTAGAGCAGCCCGCGCGAAAACCCGAGCACGACACCGGGGATGGTCGGCGGAACGCCGGCGACGAACAGATACCCGATCTTCGTCATCGGGCTCAGGCCGCCCCGCGTCGTCGGCCGCAAGACCGGCCACCAGAACGCCATCGCGGCGAGCAGGAACACCAGCTGGCTCAGCCCGAGCAGGAGCGTCGATGAGGCGGTCAGGCGGACGATCGGCGGCGCCATCAGCGCCATCAGCGCGGCATTGAACGCGACGATCGCAAACACCGGATGTCCGGCGAGGTGGCTCCGATGCCAGCCGTGACGGCCGATCGCGAGGACGACGATGGGGGCGGTCACCAGGATCAGCATCTCGAGCGCGACGCGCGCGAGGAGCGTCATGGGATCATTGTGGGGCCGCCGCAGGGACGGGTGCGTACCGCGCGTACAGCTGGTCGATGAAGCCGGCGAAGAAGTCGGCCAGGGCCGAACTCTTGAGCTCCAGCAGGTTCTCCGCATTCTCCTCGCCGCTGTGCGAGAGGTTGTAGCTCCCGGTCAGCACCGTATCGTCGACGACCAGGACCTTGGCGTGCATGTAGTCGTGCACGCTCGTCGGCGAATAGGGCGTGGTGACCTTGGATCCGAATGGAAGGCCGGCGGCGACCGTCTTGAACGCGGGGGCCTTCCAGGCGGCGTGCGGGTTCACCTGCCACTGGGCGAGCACCTCCTGCATCTGGGTCCGGTCATAGACGCCTTTGAAATCGGGATGAGGGTGCGCGACCATCTCGGCGAGGGTGCCCAGGATCGGTCCATCGCTGATCACCGGCGAGCAGAGGCGAATCCGCCGGCGGGCGTGGGCGAGGCGGTCCGCGATCAGATGGGCCATGCGCCGGCCGCGACCCGGCGAGAAGTACACCCTGGCGCGGACGGGCCCGCACTGGCGGTCGACCAGGTCGACCAGGGGCAGGTCGTACTTGCCGGAGATCTCGACCCGTCCCGTCGACCACAGTTCCTCGAAGTTGCGCCGGTATTCCCCCGCAAGCGCCTGTGAGAGGATCCGGACGATCACGTTCTCCTCGCGGGTCCAGGAATCGTTCGTCCAGTTGGTGGACCCGGTCCAGACGGCCGCATTCGGGGTCGCGGCATCCCGGATCGCGTACTTGTGATGCATCAACGCCGGCACGCCGGCGATCCCTCGTACCGGAACCCCCAGGCTGTCGATGAAGGCCTGGTCCGGCTGCGCCGGGGGAGGGATCGGGATGGGCTCGGGAAAGTCGACGTTGTAGGCGAGGCGGACCTTGACCCCGCGGCCGGTTGCTGCGTGGACGGCGGCGGCCACCACGGCTGCGGGCGGCCCAGATAGATTCAGGTCGTAGATCGCGATCTCGATCGTGGCGCTGGCGGCCTCGAGAAAGGCAGCCAGTTCCGCTGCCACGTCTTCGGCCCGCTGACCGCCATCGGTGAGGAGCCGGACGTCGAGCACCTCCTCCGTCATTGCATGCCGCCCTTTCGCGGGTGGGGCGCCGGCGCCGCGTTCGCCTCCCGAAGCTTGCGTTCGTGGAACTGCTGCATCACGGCGACGACGTGCTCCGGATCGTCGGTGACCGTCAGCAGATCGAGGTCGGACGGCGAGATCTTGCCCTGCGCCAGCACGACCTCGTTCACCCACTGCCGCAGCCCATGCCAGTAGTCGGACCCGAAGAGGATCACCGGGAAATGGGTGATCTTGCCGGTCTGGATGAGGGTGAGCGACTCGAAGAGCTCGTCAAGGGTGCCGAATCCGCCGGGGAAGATAACGAAGCCTTCCGCGTACTTGACGAACATCATCTTGCGGACGAAGAAGTAATGGAACTCGATACCGAGGTCGACATACGGGTTGAACTCCTGCTCGAAGGGGAGCTCGATGTTGCACCCGACGGACAGGCCGCCCGCCTCATGCGCACCGCGGTTGGCCGCCTCCATGATGCCCTGACCTCCGCCGGTGATGACGGCGAAGCCCTGCCGGGCCAGCTCCGAGCCAACCCGCCGGGCCTGAGCGTACATCGGGTCGGCGTCCTGGACGCGGGCGGACCCGAAGACGGTGACCGCGCGACCCACCCGAGCGAGCGCATCGAACCCATCGACGAACTCGGCCATGATCCGCAGGACCCGCCACTGGTCGGTGTGCAGCGTATCGTCCAGCGGGGCCGCCTGGAGGAGGCGCCGATCGGCGGTCTCTCGCTGCAGCCCACGCCGGATCAGGGTGCGGCCGGCCCGGCGACGCGCGCCATCCTCCTTCATGGGGAGGGAGTCAGCGGCCGGCCTCCGCGATGCGGACTTCGGCCTTCACCAGCGCCCGCACCGGCTCGCGCTCGACGTCTTTGACGGTGCGCAGCTTGACGTGACGGATGCCCTTGCCGGTCCCCTCGAGCAGCCCCACCGGATCCGGGAGCTCCGACCCGTGTGCGAATCCGAGGTTGACCCAGTTCGCCTGGGGCTGGATGACGATGAGCTGCGCTTGCATCGAGGCATTCGCGCCGTACTGCATCACCTTCCAGCCCGGCTTCACCTGCTCCACCGCGTCCGGCATCTCGGTGGCCAGCAGCTGGCGGGCGCGCAAGGCGACCGCACGAATCTCGGGCGGGTAATCCTTCAGGAAAGCCTGCACCTCCGCCTCGGTCGTCCTGGTCACGATGTCACAGCCTGGTCGCCGATGCTGAGCGCCGAATCCAGAATGGCAAACCCCTCGGCCAGCTCGGCTTCGGTGATGCAGAGCGGCGGGTTGGTCATGATCGTGTGCCAGCGCAGGAAGGTGTAGAGGCCATGCTCGCGCAGGTGAGCCGCGATCGCCTTCATCTCCGGGGACGTCCCGTTGAACGGCGCGAGCGGCTCCATCGTCGTGCGGTTACGCACCAGCTCGAGAATCCCGAACAGTCCGATGTTGCGGACCAGCCCGACGCAGGGGTGCTTGCGCTGCAACTCCAGGTGGTGGCGTCGCATGACGACCCCCATCCGCCTGGCGTTGCCGATCATGTCGTCCTCTTCATAGGCCTGGATCGTGCCCAGCGCCGCCGCACAGCCGAGCGGGTGGCTGTTGTAGGTGAGGCCGCCCCAGAAGGTGTGGGTATCGAAGTACTCGGCGACGTGCCGGCGCATACCCACGGCACCCAGCGGAACGGCGCTGCTCGTCAAGCCTTTGGCCATGGTCAGGATGTCTGGGACGACCTTCCAGTGGTCGACCGCGAACCATTCGCCGGTGCGGCCGAAACCGGCCATCACCTCGTCGCAGACCATCAAGATGCCGTACCGGTCGCAGAGTTCGCGAACCCCCTGGAGGTAGCCGTCTGGAGGGATCAGGATGCCGTTGGTACCGGTGACCGTTTCCAGGACGAAGGCGGCGATCGTCTGCGGTCCCTCGAGCTGGATGGTCTCGTCCAGGTAGCGGAGCGCGTCTTCGGTGGAGTCGACCTCACGCTGCGGACCGTGGTAGGGATCGAGGACGTGGACGAAGCCGGAGAGCCCCAGCTCGTTGGGCCAGCGGCGCGGGTCGCCGGTCATGCCGATGCCGGCGCCGGTCGCGCCGTGGTAGGAACGGTACCGCGACACAATCTTCTGCCGTCCGGTAACCGCCCGCGCGATCTTCACCGCGTTCTCGTTCGCCTCCGCGCCGCCAAGGGTGAAGAACACCTTGTCGATGTCGCCGGGCAGCAGCTCGACGAGCTTGCGCCCGAGCAACGCCCTCGGCTCGTGCGCCATAAATGGATTGGCGAAGGCGAGCTTCTCTGCCTGGCGCGTGATGGCCTCGATGATCCGCGGATGGCCGTGGCCAGCATTCACGCTCATCAGCTGACTGTTGAAGTCGATGTAACGCTTGCCGTCCGGGGTGTAGAAGTAGACACCCTTCGCGTGGTCGACCGGGATCGGGTCGGCGGCCGACTGCGCCATCCAGTCGTAGAGGGTGTAGCGCCGGCACATGGCAACGATCTCTTCGGCGCTCAGCACGTGCGGCGCCGCCTCTTTTACAGCCATCGCGTCGTCGTGACCTTGTGCCGCGTGTAGAAACGCACGCTGTCCATCCCGGTGGCGTGCAGGTCTCCGAAGAACGAGTTCTTCCAGCCGGTGAACGGGAAGAACGCCATCGGAGCCGCCACCCCGATGTTGACGCCGAGCATGCCGGCCTCGGCCCGCCGCTTGAACTCGCGTGCATTCTTGCCCGAGGTGGTGAAGATCGACGCCATGTTGCCGTAGGTGCTCGAGTTCAAGATCGCGAGCGCCTGGTCGATGTCGGCAGCCCGCACCACGGAAAGGACGGGGCCGAACAGCTCGTCCTTCCAGATGCGCATGTCCGGGGTGACCCGGTCGAAGATCGTGGGACCGAGGAAGAAGCCGTCTTTCGGCCCGCCGTCCCGTCCGTCCTGGACGAGCTGAGCGCCCTGCGCCTGCGCCTCGTCGATGTACTCGATCAGACGCCGCTTGCGCTCGCCGCGGATGACCGGACCCATGGTGGTCTTCGGATCGGTCCCCGGCCCGACCCGCAACTTCGACGCTTCGCTGCGCAGCTCGGACACGAGCGCGTCCCCGACCTTGCCGACTCCGACCGCGACGCTGCCGGCCAGGCAGCGCTGGCCGGCGTTCCCGAAGGCCGAGGAGACGACGTGCGGGGCCGACCGTTCGAGGTCGGCGTCGTCCATGACCAGGATGTGATTCTTCGCGCCGCCGAGCGCCTGTACGCGTTTCCCGTGAGCCGCCCCGTTGCGGTAGATCTCGGCGGCGACCTGGGCCGAGCCCACGAACGAGATGGCGGCGACGTCCGGATGGGTGAGCAGGGCGTCGACCGTGTCCTTGGCGCCGTGCACGACGTTGAAGACGCCGTCCGGCACCCCGGCCTCCACCAGCAGCTCGGCGATCCGCATCGCGGAGAGCGGGGTGAGCTGGGAGGGCTTGAGCACGAACGTGTTCCCGCAGGCGAGCGCCACCGGGATCATCCACAGCGGCACCATGTTCGGGAAGTTGAACGGCGTGATGCCGGCCACCACGCCCACCGGGAAGCGGGTCAGCTCCTCGTCGATGCCGCGGGCGATCTGGTCGAGGTTCTGCCCCATCATCAGGGTCGGAGCGCCGCAGGCGAAATCGATGACCTCGATCGCGCGTTTGACCTCGCCGCGCGATTCGTCGAGCGTCTTCCCATTTTCCCGGGTCACGATCGCGGCCAGCTCATCGACGTGCTGATCGAAGAGCGCCTTGAAGCGAAACAGCACCTGGGCCCGGTCGGGAACCGGCGTCTCGCTCCACGAGGGAAAAGCCTTGACCGCCGCCTCAACGGCCCGATTGATGTCATCGGGCGTCGAGTGGGGTAGCTGGGCGATGGTCTCCCCGGTCGCCGGATTGGGGATCTCATCGACCTGCTTCGAACGCGCCTCCTCGAACCGACCTCCGATGAAGGCGGACACCGTCTTGGTCGCGATCATATTCTCCTCCTTACGCGAATCACGGTTGGGACCTGTTCCGCTTCAGGAACTGGCCGTCCCCCCTGCGGCCGTGGAACTTCCCATTCTCGACCAGCACCTTGCCTCGCTGCATCACCACCTCGGGGACTCCCTTGACCTTGCGGCCCTCATAGGCCGAGTAGTCGACGTTCATATGGTGCGTCTTCGACGACAGCATCCGCTCCACCCTGGGGTTGAAGACGACGATGTCGGCATCGGAGCCGGGCGCGATCGTACCCTTTTTGGGGTAGAGCCCGAACATGCGGGCCGGAGCGGTGGAGACCAGTTCCACGAACCGGTTCGGGCTGATCCGCCCTCGAGCCACGCCGCCGTCGTAGATCAAGGTGAAACGATCCTCGACCCCCGGGAGACCGTTCGGGATCTTGGAGAAGTCGCCTCTGCCGAGCGTCTTCTGCTTCCGGTAGTGGAACGGGCAGTGGTCGGTGGAGACGATCTGCAGGTCGTCTTTCAAGAGTCCCTTCCAGAGCTCTTCCTGGTGGAGTCGGGGGCGGAGCGGCGGGGAGCAGACGTACTTCGCACCTTCGAAGCCCGGGCGGCCGAGGTCGTCGAGGCTCAGGTAGAGGTACTGGGGGCAGGTTTCGGCATACGCGGGCGCCCCGTCGTCGCGCGCCTCCCGCACCGCATCGAGCGCCTCCTTCGAGCTGAGGTGGACGATATACACGGCCACGTCCGCCAGCCGCGCCAGCGCGATCGCCCGATGGGTGGCTTCTCCCTCCATCGAGGATGGCCGCGTCAGCCCATGGTTGATGGGGGCGGTCTTCTTCTCCGCCAGGTAGCGGTGGACGAGCACGTCGATCGCCCCGCCGTTCTCGGCGTGCATCATGATCAGCCCGCCGTTTTGGGCCGTCCGGCTCATGGCCTTGAAGATGGACGCGTCGTCGAGCATGAAGACACCGGGATAGGCCATGAAGAGCTTGAAGGAGGGCACGCCTTGCCTGACCAGCGCATCCATCTCCTTGAGGATTCCGTCGTTGATCTCGCGTACGATCATGTGGAACCCGTAGTCGATGTGCGCCTTGCCGGCCGCCTTCTTCATCCAGGTTTCGAGACCTTTGCCCAGGCTTTCGCCGTAGCTCTGCACCGCGAAGTCCACGATCGTGGTGGTGCCGCCCCAGGCCGCCGCCGCCGTGCCCGTGGCGAAGTCGTCCGAGGCGAAGGTACCGCCGAAGGGCAGCTCCATGTGGGTATGCGCGTCGATGCCGCCCGGCATCACGAGCCGCCCGGTGGCGTCGATCACCCGGTCGGCCTTGCCGTCGAGCCCGGAGCCGATGGAGGCGACCTTCTCGTCCACCACGAGGACGTCCGCCCTGGCCGTCTCGCTGGCGGTGACCACGGTGCCGCCCTTGATCAGGATCTTCATGGAAGCAGCTCCACGAGCTCGTGGTACGTCTCTGGACGCCGGTCTCGCATGAACTGCCAGGTGTTGCGGACCTCGCGGATCAAGTCGAGGTCTAGCTCGCAGACGAGCACCTCGTCTTCGGTCTCCGACGCTTTCGCGATGATGCGGCCCCGGGGGTCGCAGAAGTAGCTCGAACCGTAGAACTCCGCGCCGTTGAGCGGCTTCTCGACGCCGACCCGGTTGATCGCCCCGATGAAGTAGCCGTTCGCGACCGCATGGGCCGGCTGTTCGAGCTCCCAGAGGTAGCGGGAGAGCGACTTGACCGTGGCCGACGGGTTGAAGACGAGCTCGGCGCCCTTGAGTCCCAGTTCGCGGGCCGGCTCCGGAAAATGCCGGTCGTAGCAGATCAGGATTCCGATCCGGCCGACCGACGTGTCCCAGACCGGGTAGCCGAGGTTGCCCGGCTTGAAGTAGAACTTCTCCCAGAAGCACGGCCCCACGTGCGGGATATGGGTCTTGCGATATTTGCCCAGCACCCGACCGTCGTTTTCGATCAGGATCGCCGTGTTGTAGTAGACGCCGGTCTGCGCCTCCTCGTAGAAGGGAACGACCAGCGCCATCTTGTGCTTTGTGGCGAGCTCCTGCATGCGGCGGACGGTCGGACCGTCGTCGCGCTCCGCCGTCGCATACCATTTCGGGTCCTGCTCGGCGCAGAAATAGGGGCCGTGAAAGATCTCCTGCAGGCAGGTGATCTGGGCGCCCGCAGCCGCCGCCTTCCCGATCAGCTGCTCGTGTTTGCGGATCGCATCCTCCTTGGGCATGTTCGCATGAGCCTGGATCAGGGCGGCTCGTATCTTCGCCATATCCTTTTCTCTCCTCTCTTAGCCGCGGGTTGAGCTCGCGGCCGATTCGAGCTGGGACTGAAAGTGCGGGATGATCTCCCGGCCGTAGGTCTCGATCACGGATTGCGGGTTCTCGACCATCAGATAGAGGTTGAACTGGTGCACGCCCGCATCGACCAGTTCCTGGACCCGGTTGAGGCTTTGCGCCACGTTCCCGATCACGCAGAACCGATCGACGACGTCGTCCGGGACGAACTCCGCATGGGCGGCGCCCCGCTTCGCGTGCTCATCGTAGTCGTAGTCCTCCCGCGCTTTGATGTAGTCGGTGAGCGCGGCCGGCAGGTCTCCCGGGTCATAGCGCTTGAGCAGGTCTACCACATGGTTCGAGACGAGCGCTGGAAACCAGCGGACCTGCTCACGGGCCGTGCGCAGATCGTCGGCGATGAAGGCGGGGGCGGCCGCCTGCACCTGGATCGAGGAGAAGTCGCGCCCGGCCTCCTCCGCCCCTTCGCGAACGAACCGCAGGCACCAGCGGATGATCGCCGGATCGGCGAGCTGGATGATCACGCCGTCCGCGACCCGGCCCGCCGCACGCAGCGCCTTGGGGCCGTAGCCTGCCACCCAGATCGGGAGCTCGCCGTGGGCCCACTTGATCCGGACCGGCCGGCCGTCGACCGACGCTTCCTGACCCTGGGCGAGCGCGCGGATGACCCGGCAATCCTCCTCCATGTCCTCCACCGGGACCGGCTTGCGGCCGAGCACGCGCTGGGCGCTGTCGCCGCGCCCCATGCCCAGCACCATGCGGCCATGGGAGATCTCGTTGAGGGTCGCCATGACGCTGGCGGTCACGGTGGGATCTCGAGTCGCGGGATTCGTCACGCAGGGGCCGATCTTGATGGTGGTCGTCGCCGCCGCCATGAGGGTGAAGATCGGATAGACCTCGTGCCAGAGGACGTGTGAGTCGAACAGCCAGGCGTATTCGAAGCCCCACCGCTCGGCGAGCCTGGTCAGATCCACCCATCGCGAGGGCGGGGGGTCCGGGGCGAAGCAGACGCCGAAGCTGAGTCTCGCCATCCTCCTCCTCTTGCCCGTAAAAGCTGGTGGACTCCCCGCCGCGAGGAAGGGAGTCCACCTCGTGTCGATTCGCGAAGCTAGACCGCCGCCGCCGGTTGCGCCCTCCGTTCCACGCGCCCGACCGGGAAGATCGCCGAGAGGGCAAGGTAGCTCAAGAACGCCGCCACCAAACCGACCACCCAGCTGTAGTCGTACAGGTGGATGAGCGGGAAGTTGTACAGGGGTGGCAAGATTCCGGACGCGGGGAACGGCCCATTGCCCGGGGCCGAGTAGGCCCCGCCCACGGCGAGGACCCCGCCGATCAGGAGCGCGGCGATCCCCCGCAGGTTGAATCCGCCCGTGTACGAGTAGATGCCGTTCTCTCTATAGAGGTCGGCCAGCTTGAGCCGAGTCTGCCGCCTGACCCAGTAGTCGGCGATGAGGACGCCGGCGATCGCGCCCAGCGCCCCGCCGTAGAAGCCGAGCCAGGTGAAGATGTAGACGTTGGCGCTCTCGAGCAGGCGCCAGGGCTGGATCAGGATCCCGAGCACACCGGTGATCAGGCCACCGGTCCGGAAGCTGATCAGCTTGGGCCAGACGTTGGAGAAGTCATACGAGGGACTGACCACGTTCGCCGCGACGTTCACGGACAGGGTGGCGACCGCCAGGCTGAAGAGCGCGAAGACGATCACGATCGGGTTCGTGAACTTGCCGGTCAGGACCACCGGGTCCCAGATCGCCTTGCCGTAGACGACTACCGTCGCGGACGTGATCAGCACGGCCACCAGCGGGAAGATCGTCATCGTGGTCGGAAGGCCGAGCACCTGGCCGATCGCCTGGGCCCGCTGGCTCTTGCCGAAGCGCGTGAAGTCGGGCATGTTCAGGGAGAGCGTCGACCAGAAGGCGATCATGCCCATGAGCGACGGCGGGAAGAGCTTCAGCCAGAAGTCGGTACCCCAGCCGATCGTGCCGCCCTGGCTGACGATCGGACCGAAGCCGCCGGCCTTGGTCACCATCCAGGCGAGCAGCCCGAAGGCGACGATCAGGACGAAGGGCGCGGCCCAGTTCTCAAAGCGGCGCACGGCGTCCATGCCGCGGACGATGATCGCGATGTTGATCGCCCAGAAGATGGCGAAGCTCAGCCACTGCGTCCAGGGGTGGCCGAAGATGGCACCGGCGTTCGTCCAGCCGCTGCCGAAGAGCGCGCCGGCCAGCGTGTAGAGCGCGCCGCCGCCGATCCAGGTCTGGATTCCGAACCAGCCGCAGGCCACTCCCGCCCGGAGCAGCGCCGCCACGTTGGCGCCGAAGACGCCGAAGGACGCCCGCGCGAACACGGGATAGGGAATCCCGTATTTCGTGCCCGCGTGGCTGTTGAGCAGCATCGGGATGAGGACGATGACGTTCGCCAGCGCGATGGTCAAGATCGCCTGGTACCAGGCCATGCCGAGCGCGACCAGGCCGGAGGCCAGCAGGTAGGTCGGGATGTTGTGCGACATGCCGATCCAGAGCGCCATGTAGTTGTAGGTGGTCCAGGTGCGGCGCTTGACGGGCACCGGCGCCAGGTCGGCGTTATAGAGCGGGGAGTTGCGGAGTGCGGAGTCGTCGGCGAGCTCGACGCGTCCGTCGGGGTAGATGAGCTCCTCGCCCAGGCGGGACGCGGTCGCCGGGGAGACGGTCGTCGCAGTCGGCATGTTTTCCCTCCTTCCTGAGTTCGCGCGCGGGATACCAACGGCGGCAGATCGCCTCAAATTCTAGGCGGCAATCCGGGGAAGTCAACTGCCACCTGGCAGGGGGTAGCCGGGCCTTCCGAACCGCACCCATGCCTCGAAGGCGGTCGCCGTCCCCACGTCCCGCTTCTGCTCCAGGGAGAGCATGTAGCGGAGGTGGAGGAGGTCGCAATAGGCCTGCACCGGGTCGGCGGTTGGGGGGATCACCTCCCGCAGCCGCTTCAGGGTCGGCTCGAACGCCTCGGTTCGCCAGCGCACCGCGGTCAGCGCCCGGCCGGTCCGGGTATCCGCGCCGCCCTGGCCCAAGGCGAAGTACTGGAGGTCGGCCAGGATCTGGCGGGCCTGGTTCTCGCCGGCCTCAATCCCGGTCAGCTCGCGCAGGCGGTTGCGGTGGTAGTTGCGGTCGGCAACCTTCGTCTTGAGATGGACGTGATCGCGGTCGACGTGCGGCACGACCTCGATCGCGTCGATCTCGAAACCGAGCTCGTTGAGCCGGTTGATGCGCTCCTGGATACGGTACTGCTCGCGGGGCGTGAATCGCTCCTCGACGGCGATCTCGGCCCATAGCGCCTCGTACCGGCGCCTGATGTCCTCGCCGATCTGGAGGTCCGCCTGGTCGAGCGGACCGCCACGCTCGGCGGCGATGTCGGCCATCTCACCGGCCACGTTCTCCGCCATGATCTCCAGGTCGGCCCGGCGCTGGCCGTCGGAGACGCTCGGGTACACGGAGGCGGTTTCCGCGTCCACCATGATCGTGTCGATGGTGCCGGCGTCGTACCGGTAGAGCACGTTGCTGAGGGAGCAATCCGACCAGAAGCAGCCCAGCAGGTGGAGCTCGGCCAGCAACCAGGCGAACGCATCGAGCAGCTGGGGCCGGCGGGGCCCGAAGTCGCGCCCGGAGAGCAGCTCGCGGTAGCTGAACGAGTAGTCGACGTAGCGCGTGATCAGGCAGGCGGCGCGCTCCGAGCCCGGGTCTTCGCCGGTCCGGACCACGAGGCCGTGCGCCCGAACCGCCGGGCCGCCCTGGGATTCGAGCTGGCGAAGCACCTCGTAGTCGCGCTGGGCGGCGCGCAGCGGCAGCTCCTTGATCGCGAACGTGCCGTGATCGAAGGCGCAGAAGCGCACGCTGTGACGTGAGATTCCGCGGGGCAGGTCGACCAGCCGGGGCGTCTTCCAGTCGAGGATCGACTGCGCCCAGTCGAGCTCGAGCAGCGCCGCATCCTCGGGGCGCACCTCGATCGTGTAGGGCTCGGCGGGCATGACCGCCTCAGCCTACGGCGTCGGCGCCGCTACAGGTCGCGGCGGGCGAAGCTCCAGATTCCCAGCGCCAGCATCGCCACCAGCCAGCCGGCCGCGTACAGTTCGAACGCGAGCGGCGCCGGGTTGAGCGACGTGAACGGGCTGCCGGCCGCCCCCCGGCCTGCCAGCCTGAGCCCGCTGATGACGAAGGACGGCTCCATCTCGTAGACGGCGCCCCGCCAGAGCCCGTCCGTCGGCAGCAACAGCCGGCTGCCCAGCCCGATGTTCTCGATGGTCGCGTTGTTGAAGACCTGGCCGAATCCGAGGGCGATCCCCCCCATCCAGGCGACGAAGAAGCCGACCAGGGCGATGATGCCGCTCGTCATGGGCGCCATGCGGGTGCTGAGCAGCAGCGTGAGCGTCATCAGGACCGCGCCTTCGGCGGCGATGAACACGATCGCCCCCAGCGGGTTCGGCGGCACGTAAGCGGTGGTCGCCCAGATCACGCCCAGCTCGAGGGTCGAGGAGACGACCGCGTAGGCGCAGACCAGGGCCAGCAGGCCCAGCCATTTGCCCACCAGCACGTCCATCCGGCGGATCGGGCGCGGCAGGATCGCCAGCATGATGCCGGACTCGATGTCGCTGCTGATCGCGGGGGAGGCGACCAGGACCGCGCCCAGGGCGAGCACGCCGCTGAACATGAACGCGATGAAGATGGTGAGCTGGGAGGCGGCCAGCCGCAGCTCCGACGGGGAGATCGGCGTGTTGTCCGGTCCGGTCGTGGTCGCGGGGAGCTTGCTGAAGCCCCAGGCGGTCAACCCGATCACGGCCAGAGTCAGGATCGCAAGCGCCAGCAAGAGCCGCCGGCGCGACGCTTCGACGACCGTGATCCGGGCGATCGTGAGCATCGGGCTCACCCCTCACTCTCCTTGAGCAGCTGGAGGAAACGGTCCTCGAGCGTCTGCAGGCGGGGCTCGACGGCGTAGACGCGCCCGCCCCGGGCCACGACCTCGGCCACGAGATCCGGAATCCGGTCCGCGGCCAGCCCCCGAAACGTCAGCCACTCCCCTTCCACGCTCGGCGGTCCGAACGACCCCAGAGGCACGCCGGGCGTCAGCCCCTGGACCCGCATGCGCACCGCGCCGTCGCCGCCCAGGATCTCCGCCATGGTCCCGGTCGCGATCACCCGCCCGTGGTCCACCACCGCGACCCGGTCGCAGACCTGCTCCACCTCGCTGAGCAGGTGCGAGTTCAGGAAGACCGCGGTGCCGCGCGCCTTGAGCCGGCGAATGATCTCCCGGACGTCGTGACGTCCGACCGGATCGAGCGCCGAGGTCGGCTCGTCAAGGAGGACGAGCTCGGGGCGGCCGAGCAGCGCCACCCCGATGCCCAGCCGCTGCTGCATCCCCTTGGAATAGCCATCGACCCGGTCGTCCGCCCGCTCCGAGAGGCCGACCAGGTCGAGTGCCTGGTCGATCTCCTCCGAGCGCCGGGACGGCTCGATCGCGGCCAGCTCGCAATGGAGCCCGAGGACCTCCCGGGCGGTCAGCCAGTGCTGATAACGGAAGAGCTCGGGCAGGTACCCGAGCTTGCGACGCGTGCGACGGTCGCCGGCGGGCGCGCCCAGCACCCAGGCCTGTCCGGCGGTCGGATGGGCGAGCCCGACGAGCAGCTTCACCGCAGTCGTCTTGCCGGCGCCGTTCGGACCGAGGAAGCCGAAGACCTCGGCCCGGCGCACGTCCATGGTCAGGGCGGTCAGCGCGACGGTCTTCCCGTAGCGTTTGGCGAGGTCCTGGGTGTGGACGGCTAAGGCGGCGGCGTCGGCCGCCGCCTCGGGCGGTCGAGTCGTGGAGCGGTCAGTGGAGGGAGCTGGCAACCTGCAGGATCTGGTCGGGGGTGAGCTGACCGCCGACCGCATAGATGATCCCACCTTTCTGCCAGACGACTCCGCTCACGATCCCGGCGTCGATCAGCACAGCCTGGACTCCCTGGACCTGGACCGCTCGTGAGGTCGCGAGTCCGCTCGGGATGGGGATCGGCAGGGCGGAGGCCGGATCCTTGATCGCCCGCAGCTGCGCGGCCAGGTCAGGCGGCACACCCGGCTCTCGCAGCAGGTAGTCCTCCAGCTGCGCGGCTGTCGCCCCGGTCGAGGTCACGGTCGGGACGCGCGTCTGCACGATCACCAGGACCGGCAGCCCGCCGGAGATCCCGGCGCCTGGATTGGCGGACGCAGTCTGCCCGGCCTGGGTTGCGGGCAGCGGGCCGTACACCTGCAGGATCGAGGGACCCGTGGTCACGAGCAGCGTGCTCCCGTCGATCGCTTGCGGCATCGCCGGCACGCTGACACCCTGCCGGGCCGCCGACGCGTGCAGCGCCGCAGCATCGAACCGGAAGGAGGCGGTCGCCTGGCCGATCGTGCCGTAGCTGACGGTCGTCCCGACGGCGGCAGGCAAGCTTTGGGGCGTCAGGGCCGGCATCCCCGCGGCGGTCGCGGCCGCGCTCAGGCTGGCAACCTGTTCGAGCGCGGGGGGCGCCGGGTTCCAGGAGAGCGTGCCGTAGTCGAGCGTCTTGCCGTTGAGCCGCACGTCGTTGGGCGACACCTGCATGGTGACGACACGAGTCGGGTGGAAGATCGTGATCAGCCGCGGCATGACGGCGTACCCCGTGGAGGCGACCAGCAAGGCCGAGACCACGGCCACGACGACTGGCGCCCCCAGCCGCCGGGTCACCGGCAGCGGTCCGCCGAACCAGCGCTCGTACCAGCGAACGGGTCGGGCCGCCTCCTCGCTGTCGATGCGAGCCTGGAGGCGTCCAAAGGCGCTCACCGTCGGCGGCTGCAGCGAAGGCAGGGCGAGCAGGCGCTCCATCGCCCGCCCCTCACTCGCGATGCGCGCGCCGCGGGCGCGGCAGATCTCGCATGCGTCGAGGTGCGTCTGCCCCGCCGCGCTGATCGCAAGCGGCTCGTCGGCCAGCCGCCGGAGCGTTCCGTCATCGAGGTGTGTCATCCTGGACCTCCTTGCGCAGCGCTTCCTCGGCTCTGCGCAGCATCGTGCCGACGTTCCCGGCCCGGGTGCGAAGCGCGGTGGCGACCTCCGCGTAACTGAGCCCGCTGTAGCGCAGGGCCAGCACGGCCGCGCTACGCTCGGGGAGCTTGCCGAGTGCGGCGCG
>DASQGL010000073.1:0-1855 GCA_035632635.1 Candidatus Limnocylindrales bacterium | reverse complement strand
GCGGTTAGCTGCCGTTGCGCGCGTAGTAGTAGCTGTAGCTGCCGGCGGACTCGTCGACCTCGGCGTCGTTGAAGACGACCCCGAGCATGCGCGCCTTGGCCTGCTGCAGCTGGCGCTGCACCCGGCGCTGGGCGGCCTTGTCCTGGGAGCCGGAGCGGACGACGTAAAGCACGCCGTCGGTCAGGGGCGCGAGCAGGGACGCGTCCGAGTAGAGCAGGCAGGGCGGGCTGTCGACCAGGATGAAGTCCGCCTGCTCGGCGAGGTCGGCCATGACCGCCTTCATCCGCTGCGAGCTGATCAGCTCGTTGGGATTGGGCGGCGCGATGCCGGCCGGGACGAGCCCGACGCGGGCGAAGCCACTGGGCAGGAGCACGTCCTCGAGGTTGGACGTGCCAACGATCAGGTTGGAGAGGCCCGGGAGCGCCTTCTTGCCGTTGGGCAGGAAGCCGAAGATGTGATGCAGCGACGGGCGGCGGAAATCGGCGTCGACGACCAGGACGCGGTGACCCGCCTGGGCCATGATGATCCCCAGGTTGATCACGGTGGTCGTCTTGCCCTCGCGGGGCGCCGCGCTGGTGACGAGGATCGTCTTGACCGGGCGGTCGATCGAGCTGAAGCTGATGTTCGCCCGCAGCGCCCGGTAGGCCTCGGCGAAATGCGTGTTGAGCGTCTCGTCCGTCAGGACGAGCTGGTCCTGGCGTTCCGCGGTCATGCTGCACCTCCTCGTGCGGGTCGAAGCGTGTGGCTGGTCGCTTTCGGGATGATCCCGACCACCGGCGCCCCGACCATCTCCTCGACGCCCTCGGGCTCACGGACCGAGTTGTCCATGTACTCGAGCAGGTAGATCAGCCCGATGCCGAGCAGCAGCGCGAGCGCCGCGGCATAGCCGACCTTGAGATAGCGCGAGCTGGTGTCGGGCTTGGCCACGGCCGGGTCGAGGACGCTGGCCGTGAAGTTGTTGGCGTTGGAGAGCGCGGTGACGGTATCGGCAGTCGTCTGCTGCTCGAAGGCCTGGTAGGCGGCGGCGGCAGCCTGCTGATCGAGCTGCAGCTGCTGGTACTGGACCTGGAGATCGATGTTGCTGGACTGCGCGATCCTGGGGTTCTGACTCTCGAAGGTCAGCAGCGCCCGCTCGGTATCGGAGGCCCGCTGCAGGAAGTCCTTGCGGGCCGAGTCGATGTTGGCCTGGAAGACCGTCGAGGCGGCCGTCGCATTCGTCTCCTGGTAGAGCTGCGCCGACTGCTTGGCGACGTCGTTCGCGATCGCCACGGCGGCGTCGGGGCTGCTGTCGGTGATGGAGACGGTATAGAGGTCACTGTGGCCAGCCGTGACCTTGATCCGCCTGGTCAAATCCGCCGGCGTCGTGTTCAGACCGAGGTCCTTGATGACCGCGAGCGCCAGCCGGTCGGATGCGACCACCTCCTGGAAGCTCAGGGTCTGGGTCGCGGTGCTGCCGCTGGCGCCGGTCGCCTTGGCCTGGACGGTCGCGGTGGCGACGTAGGCGGGCCGGGACAGGAACGTCAGCGCGCCGGCCGTCAGGACGGTGACGACGAGCAACACGATCGGGATCCAGGCGCGACGCTTGAAGACGCGCCAGTATTCACGCAGTTCCATCGATCAGTCCTCCTTCTTCGGGTTGTGAGTAATCAAGCGGGTCGAGGCGCCGGCAACCGCGGCGGCAATCCGCGGGAAGAATCCTTTGCTGCTGGCGGGGAGGCGGCGCAGACCGGCGGGAAGCCAGTCCGGGAAGTCGATGCACTCGATGAGCGCGATGACCTGACGCTGGAGCGCGACGTCGGGCACGAGGTGGCAGGCCGCTTCCCAGACCGCCTGGTCGACGAGGCTGCGCGCACGC
>DASQGL010000072.1:0-19276 GCA_035632635.1 Candidatus Limnocylindrales bacterium | reverse complement strand
GGCAGGATCGAGAGCATGACGGCCAGGATCAGCGGGCTTCCGAACGGCTCGTCGGGCAGGGTGAGCCGCCCGCCCCCGGCGAGCACGGCGGCGGCGGCGA
The DNA here is from genome assembly GCA_035632635.1 of Candidatus Limnocylindrales bacterium. GTDB lineage: Bacteria > Chloroflexota > Dormibacteria > CF-121 > CF-121 > CF-120. The sequence continues at coordinate 19,176 of DASQGL010000072.1, read as the reverse complement.
GCGCGGCCAGCAGGCGGACGCAGAGGACCCCGATCGCGAGCCGGGCCGCCCAGGGTGAGCGCAGGCTTTCGGCGATCCGCTTGCGGATCCCGCGCAGGCGGCGTTGCACCGGACTCGCGCTGAGCCGCTCCTGCCGGATAGCGGCGACCACGCGCTCGACGTCGCCCAGGAGTGCCGTGCCGGCCGCCCCGCTCGCGCGCAGCCAGTGGACCAGGTGGAAGCGCTCGGCCGGGCCCAGGTCGTGCAGCGCGGCGTCGTGGAGCAGCATGAGCCCGTTGGCCAGGTAGGTCTCCTCGGTCCAGGCCCGCTTGCGCTCGAGCGAGCGCCACCAGAGGAACAGCAGGACGAAGACGGCGTAGATGAGCGCGATCGCCGGCCGGAAGAAGTAGTTGTTGTCGCTCGTGATGAACTTGCCCAGCTCGTCGATGAAGAGTCCGAAACCAATCCCGGCCACGATCGCCGCCGCCCGCCGGATGCGGTGACCGAGGTAGGCCAGCAGCATGACCAGGGCCGCCACCATCAGGGTGCCGCCCCAGAGCATGTGGGCGATGTGCAGGCCGCCGCCGCCGATCCGGGGGTAGCCGGTCAGCCCGAGGAAGAAGCGGACACCCAGCAGGGAGACGACCGCCGCGACCAGGAACGTCTCGAGCAGCGGCCCGGCGTCGAGGTTGCGGATGAAGAAGGGCCGGTCCGGGTCCCGCTGGGAGGCGCTCCCACCGGGCCCGTCCGGCCCCGGGCGTCCTATCGTTGCGACGGGTCGACGCCGGCCGGCGCCGGCTCCTGGTGCTGCAGCTTGCGCAGCTCCAGCTCGGGGTTGACCTGCACGTTCCAGTAGCGATCGCTGCGTGGCTGGATGAACAGGAAGTAGTAGACGAGCCCGGCGGCGAAGAGCACGCCGATCGTGACCAGGTCGATCAGCTTCTGCTGGCTGAGCGCGATCAGGACGCCCACCAGCCCGATGACCGGCGGGGCGGGCCAGAGCGGCATCTTCCAGGGGCGCGGGAGATCGCGCTGGCGGACGCGGCTGACCAGCGCCGAGATGCAGATCAGCCCGTAGAGCACGATCAGGAGCACCGACGTGAAGGTGACGACCGCGATGTAGCTTCCCTGCAGGCAGAGGACCGTGGCCAGGAAGCCGACGATGAGGGTGGCGACCCAGGGCGCGCCGCGCCGCGGCTCGACCTTGCCGATCCAGTCGCTGATCACGCCGGGCCAGGCCCGGTCCCGGCCGGCGGCCCAGACGATGCGCGCGAACTGGAGCGTGATCGCGAGCGATGCGTTGAAGATCGCCAGGATGGCTCCGATCGCGACGATGTTGTAGAACGTCGAACCGAACGAGTCCTTCGCGGCGTCGAGCAGCGGCGTCGACGACCCGAGGAATGCCGTGATGTTCGGGACCCCGAAAAAGACGAGGAGGAACGTGCCGAGCTCGAAGGCGATGCCGATCGAGGCGGCCACGACCACGGCGCGGCCGATGTGCTTCGCCTCGCCCGCGGTCTCCTCCGAGAAGTTGATCGCGCTGTCGTAGCCGTTCACCGAGAACATGGCGACCGCGATCGCGGCGATCACCAGGCTGAGGCCTGCGGGGACGAGCTTGCCGCCGCTGATCATGACCGGGTTGGTGACCACGGAGAGCGGCTGCTGGATGTGCACGAGCCCCGAGATCGCCAGCGCGGCGCAGACGAGCAGCTCGAGCGCGAGGAAGAAGCCGGTCAGCACGGCATTGAACCGAATCGCGAAGAGCGCCACCGCGGTCACGACGACCATGACGATGGCCGCGATCACGTTGCTCGGGACGCTCGACCAGAAGACCGCGATGTAGAACCCGATGCCGATCGCGACGCTGGCCGGCAGGAAGACGGCCTGCCCCATGTAATCGAGCATCGCCAGGAAGCCGATCGGCTTGCCCAGGACGCGGGTCACGATGCTGAACAGGCCGCCCGCGACCGGGAACATCGAACCGAGCTCGCCCATGCAGAGCGCCACGTTGATGGCGAGAAAGCAGGCGATGACGTAGGCGAGCACGGAGCCGGTCCCGGCGGTCGCGATGACGATGGTTCCGATGATCAGGAGCGACGCGGTCGGCGTGATGTCGGAGAGCACCAGGGCCACGTTGCCGAGGGTGTTGATCCCCCGTTTGAGCTCCTGGCGGTAGCCGAGCGATTGGAGGAGCGCCTCACCCTGGACGGGTGGGCCTCCGGACGGCGACGGGTGTGCCATAGGTCCTCCCTCACGAGAATTCCCGGCCCTTGCCGGACATCCGGCGACCCCCGCGAAAGGACGGTATTGTATTTGTAGCGACCAAACCTCGGCTCGTCAACTACCATCTGGACCAATCGGGGGGGCGGAAGGGAGGAAGAGGTGAAAGTCTTCGTCTCCGTCGACATGGAGGGGGTCTCAGGGGTCACGGACCCGGAGGACGTCCTCCCCAATGGCGCCGAATACCAGACCTGCCGCCGGTACATGACCGGCGACGCCAACGCCGCCGTCGCGGGCGCCTTCGACGCCGGCGCCGAGGCGGTCCTGGTCAACGACTCGCACTGGATCATGCGAAACCTGCTCGTCCACGACCTGGACCGGCGGGCGCGTGTGATCAAGGGCTTCCACAAGCCGCTCTGCATGCTGCAGGGCCTGGACGCCTCCTACGGCGCCGCCGTCTTCGTCGGGTACCACTCCTGCGCCGGCACCGAGGGCGGGGTGCTGAACCACACCATGCTGGGCAAGGAGGTCCAGAACATCTTCCTGAACGGGGAACCCACCGGGGAGACCCGTCTCAACGCCGGGCTGGCCGGCCACTTCGGCGTCCCGGTCGCGCTGGTCGCCGGCGACGTCGCGGTCGGCGAGGAGGCGAAGCGGGTGCTGCCGGGTGTCGCGACGGTCGCCGTCAAGGACGGGATCGACAAGTTCTCCGCGGTGCTCAAGCATCCCGAGGTGGCGCAGGCGGAGATCCGGGAGGCGACCGCCGCGGCGCTGCGCAGCGTGTCGTCGCGCAAGCCCTACGTCGTCAAGCCGCCCATCCGGATCGGCGTCGAGTGGAACTCCACGACGATCGCCCAGACCTGCGGGCTCGTTCCCGGGGTCCGGGTCACGGGACCGCGCACGACCGAGTACGTAACCGACGACTACCCGGACGGGATGAAGGTGCTGCTGGTGGAGTTGCTGCTCGCGCTCCAGGTCGGGCAGAAGGCGATTTACGGCTGATGAGGAGGCGGACATGATCGAAACCATCGACGTCAAGCGGATCGTCCCGACACAGAAGCAGTACGCCTGGACGTTCGGCGGCGTCGAGCCGCTGGCGCGGGTCAAGCCGGGCGACGTCCTCGACCTGTACACGGAAGACTGCTTCGCGGGCCGCATCCGCTCGGAGCGCGACCTGCCCAGCAAGACCATCGAGTACCCGTTCATCAACCCGCAGACCGGCCCCTTCTACGTGGAAGGCGCCGAGCCGGGCGACACGCTCGCGATTCACCTGATCGACGTCCAGCCCGCGCGCGACTGGGCCGCGAGCTGCACCGTCTCGCTCTTCGGCGCGCTGACCGGGACCCATTACACGGCGACGCTGCAGGACCCGCTGCCTGAGAAGGTCTGGATCTATCGCGTCGACCGCGCCTCCAACAGCGTCCTCTTCCACGCGCTCGACTCCGACTTCGAGACCCGGTTTCCGCTGGAGCCGTTCCACGGGACGATCGGCGTCGCGCCAGCGGCCTTCGAGGTGCGCAACGTCCTCGTCCCGGAGGCCTTCGGCGGCAACATGGACACGCCCGAGGCGAAGGCCGGCGCGACCGTCTACCTGGGCGTCAACGTCAAGGGCGGACTCTTCTCGCTTGGCGACGGGCACTACACGATGGGGGAGGGGGAGGCCTGCGGGGTGGCCGTCGAGGGCGCGATGAACACGGTGCTGACCGTGGAGGTGGTCAAGGGCACGTTCTGTGAGTGGCCGAGGCTCGAGACCGACGACGCGCTCATGGTCGCCGGCTCCTACCGGCCGCTCGAGGACGCCTACCGGATCGCGCACACGCAGCTGATCCAGTGGATCGCCAAGGACACCGGCCTGTCGGTCATGGACACCTACCAGCTGGTCTCCCAGGGCGCCCGCTCCCGGATCGCGAACGTCTGCGACGCGAACTACACGGTGGTCGCGAAGGTGCCCAAGCAGTTCCTGCCCACGGACATCCCCTGGATGGCCGGGGTACACCAGACCATGCGCGCCCGCGCCCGCGCCGTCATGGCGTCGCGGTCGAAAGGAGCGCAGCGATGAACCACGTCAATCCCTACGACGCACTGCCGAAGGTCCCTGCGTTCACCGTGTCGAGCCAGGACGTGCAGGACGGGCAGAAGCTCGAGACCCCGCAGGTCAGCGGCATCTTCGGCGCGGGCGGCCAGGACGTCTCGCCGCAGCTCTCCTGGCGCGGCTTCCCGAAGGAGACGAAAGGCTTCGCGGTCACGGTCTACGATCCGGATGCGCCCACCGCGAGCGGCTTCTGGCACTGGGCGGTGGTCGGCATCCCGGCCGGCGTGACCGAGCTGCCCTCGGGTGCGGGCGACGAGAGCGGGGCGAAGCTGCCCAAAGGCGCCTTCCAGCTGCGCAACGACGGGGGCGCGGCCCGATACGTCGGGGCGGCCCCGCCGAAGGGCCACGGGAGGCATCGCTACTTCGTGGTGGTGCACGCCCTCGATACCGACGCGCTCGGGCTGGATCGGAGCGCAACCCCCGCCTTCCTGGGGTTCAACATGTTCTTCCACACGCTGGGGCGGGCGATGATCGTCCCCTGGTACGAAACCTAGCCGCATGAGTCCCATGGCGATGCCGAAGCCGAGCGAGAAGGCGAAGGCGGCGTTCGCCGCGCTGGTGCCGCGCGATCCGGCGGTCACCACCCGGCCGATGTTCGGCAACCTGGCCGCTTTCGTCAACGGCAACATGTTCGCCGGCCTCTTCGGCGAGGACCTCTTCGTGCGCTTGCCCGATGGCGAGCGGGCGGAGGTCAAGCGCCGGGGCGGTCGGGACTTCGAGCCGATGCCCGGCCGCGCCATGACGGGCTACGTGGTGGTTCAAGAGGGATGGCAGCGCGCGCCTGCCCCGGCGCGCGCCCTGGTCGAGCGGGCGCTGACGGTGACCCGCGCCATGCCGGCCAAGACGGGAAAGGCGAAGACCACGAAGCCGAAGCCGAAGCCGAAGGCGAAGACGGGAGGTCGCGCCTAACTCGCCCCCGTGGTCTTCTACGGTCCCGCCCCGGACGAGATTCCGCAGGAGTACCGCTCGTGGCGCCGGCTCCCCCGCCTGCTGCTGGGCGCCTTCCGGGTGGTGCGCGAGGCGGCACCGAGGGAGTTTGCGTTCGTCACCGCGCTCCAGCTTGCCCAGGGCGCCCTGATGGGCGTGCAGCTGCTCGTCGTCCGCAACATCCTGGCCGCGGTCCTGACCGGGTCGACCCATCACGATTACCTGCCCGCCATCGAGCAGCTTGCCATCCTGGTCGGGCTGCAGGCGTTCAGCGGGCTCGCCAACGTCTACACGACCATGCAGCAGCAGCTCGTGACCGAGCTCGTCCAGCGCCGTGCCTCGCGTCCGGTCACGGAAGTCGCGACCACGATCGGCCTGCGCGACTTCGACACCCCGGAATTCCACGACCGGCTGCAGCGGGCCCAGCAAACCGCCACCATCCGCCCGCTGCAGGTGACCAACGCCGTGCTCGCCATGGGTCGCAGCATCCTCGGGCTGACGGGGGTGACGATCGCGCTCATCATCCTGTCGCCCCTGCTGCTCGCCATCGCCCTGCTCGGCTTCGTCCCGCTCTGGGCGGCGACCGTGCGCGTCTCGCAGGCCGTCTACGACTTCATCCGCGAGATGACGCCCAACGACCGCAAGCGCGGCTACGTGCTCAGCCTGCTGACGGCGCGCGACATGGCGAAGGAGGTCCGCGCGTTCGGGCTGGGCGCCTATCTGCGAGGGATCTACGATCGCCTCACGGAGGAGCGGATCGCGCGCCTGCGCGACAACCTGCGCCGGCGCGCGGGCATCTCGCTCGCCGGGTCGATCGGCCAGGCGATCGCGGGCGGCGTCACCTTCGGCGTGCTCGCCTGGCTGATCACGACCGGACGCCTCAGCCTCGCCGTGGCGGGCGCCGCGGCGATGGCGACCTTCCAGCTGGGCGCTCAGCTCCAGGGGCTCGTGTTCGCGGGTGGCGAGCTCTATGAATCGTCCCTGTTCATCGAGGACCTCGACGCGTTCCTCGCCCTCCTGCCGGCGCTGAAGGCGGGACGCCCGACCGGGCCCGCCCCCCGCGGCTTCGATCGCATCGAGGTCCAGGGCGTCCACTTCACCTACCCGGTGACCCCTGCCCCGGCCGCCGGGGCGACGGCCAACGGGTCCCGCCCGCACCGCGGACGCGGCCCCCGTCTCCGCAGGCGCATCGGCATGATGCCGGGGGTGATCCCGGGCATGCTGCACGGCACGAGATCCACTGACGGTGCCGAGGGCCCGCGCCGCCCGCATGCGCTCAACGGGATCTCGATGGAGATCCGGCGCGGCGAGGTGGTCGCGCTGGTGGGCGAGAACGGATGCGGCAAGACCACGCTCGCGAAGCTGATCTGCGGCCTCTATCCGCCTGATGCGGGCCAGGTGGTGTGGGATGGCGTCGATGTCGCGACCGTCGATCCGGACCAGCTGCGCGAGCAGATCACGGTCATCTTCCAGGACTTCGTCCGCTACTGGCTGACCGCGCGCGAGAACATCGGCATCGGGCGCGTCCTGGGCATGGACGACCCGGATGCGATCCGGGCCGCGGCGCAGCATGCCGGCGCTGACCGGTTCATCGAATCCTGGCCGGAGCGGTACGAGGCGCTCCTCGGCCCCATCTTCGAAGGCGGCAAGGATCTCTCGACCGGCCAGTGGCAGCGCATCGCGCTGGCCCGCGCGTTCTTCCGCGACGCGCCGCTCGTCATCCTCGACGAGCCCACCGCCTCGCTGGACGCCCGCGCCGAGGCCGAGCTCTTCGCGCGCATGCGCGACCTCTTCGCGGGCCGGGCCGTGCTCCTGATCTCGCATCGGTTTTCGAGCGTGCGCTCCGCCGACCGGATCTACGTCATGCGTGAGGGTGAGATCATCGAGCACGGATCGCACGAGCAGCTCATGGCGCTGCACGGCCTGTACGCCGAGCTGTTCAACCTGCAGGCGGCCGCCTACCTGGAGGCGAAACCGTGAGCGCGTCCCCGGGCCGCTACTGGCTGAGCCGCTCCGCCTGGATGATCGTCGCCCTGACCTTCCTCCTGTTCGTCCTGGGGTGGGCGCTCGGCGGGGCGGCGAAGAACGCGCCGGTACCGCCCGACCTCCATCGCGCTTCGCCCTTCAGAGGAACTCGAGCGTGGTCGTCATCGTCACGCAGGAGCCGATGCTCTGGTGCACCGGGCAGCGCGTCGCGTGATGCTCGTGTGCCCGCTGGGCGGCCGCCCGCTTGTCCTCGGGACAGCCACGGAGTCGATAGCGGACACGGATGCGCTTGATGACGAGCACCCCATCCTCGACCTCGACGTCCCCTTCGGCTTCAGACACGAGATAGCCTTCGCCGGCTTCGATCCCGCGCGCCTCCAGCGCGCCTCCCAGGGTCCCGGTCAGTCAACCGGCCGCGGCCGCGATGACGTAGTCGAGCGTGGTGGCGTGCGGCTCGAACTCACCCGGCTTGCGCCCGTAATGCTCGGCCACCTCGTCGTGGACGCCGAACAGGACCGGCGCACCCTCCGCGGGCAGGAAGGCGCGGCGCAGTGACCCCTTGATCCGCTCGATCCGGACGTGCGAGACGTAGACGGGTTCGCTCATCGCGTCGCCCCGGCGATCCGGTCCTCCATGGCAGCCCTCCTACGATATGGTGATGAACGTGCCCCATCCGTATTCTTCTCCACTCGGCGCCGTCGTGCGCGGCATGACGGCAGCCACCGTCGGAACGCTCGCCATGGACGCCGTCTGGTACAGCCGCTACCGACGCGAGGGCGGGACGAGCGATTTCCTGGCCTGGGAGACGGCCGAAGGCCTGTCCGACTGGGACCACGCCCCCGTTCCGGCCCGGGTCGGTCGCCGGCTGATCGAGGCCTTCCTGCAGCGGCCGCTGCCCGCCACCGGCGTTCGGACGCTCACGAACGTCATGCACTGGGGGTATGGCCTCACCTGGGGTGCGCTCTACGGGCTCATCGTCGGCTCGACCCGCAGGCGATCGCCGCTGCTGGGTCCGCTGTTCGGCGCGACGGTCTTCAGCGCCGACTATGCGATCCTGCCGCTCGGCGGGTTCTACAAGCCGATCTGGGAGTATGACGCGAAGACCGTATGGAAGGACCTGAGCGCGCACCTCGTCTTCGGGTCGGCCACCGGGATCGTATTCTGGCTGCTGTCGCGCGTATGACCTTTCTCCGGCGCATGGTCGCCATCACCGAAGGCAACCGGCGCACGCTTGGCGTCGCGGTAGCCGGCAGCGTGCTCTTCACCGCGCTCGCCGTCATCCCGGCGCTGCTGCTGCGCGAGATCGTCAAGGCGCTCGTCGCCGGCAGCGCGACCCCGGCGCTCGTCCTCGAGCTGGGCGCGCTCACGCTCGCCGTCACCGCGTTGATGGGCGGGATGCGCTACCTGGAGGGGGCCTTCGGGCACCTCGGCGCGTTCCGCGTCCTGCATCGAGTCCGCCTGCGGGCCTACGAGCATCTCCAGCGGCTGTCGATGGGCTACCACACGCGGCAGCAGTCCGGGATTCTGGCGGCCCGCCTGATCGGCGATGTCGAGGCGATCGAGGGCTTCACCGCCCACGCCATGATCGGGTTGATCGTGGCGGTCACCATTCCGGTGCTGCTCGGCATCGTGATGCTCCTGATCAACTGGAAGCTTGCGCTGGTCGCGCTGGCGCCGCTGCCCGTGATCCTCATCCTGGTCTTCGCCTTTCGCGACGCGGTGGCCCGCGGCTTCGCCGTCTACCGCGACCTGCTCGGCCGCCTCAACGGCAAGATGGTCGACCACATCCAGGGCGTGGGGGTGCTGACCGCCTTCGCGGCCCAGCGCGACGCCCACCGTGAGGTGACGGCGATGAGCGGCGATCTGCAGCAGGCGGCCATCCGGGTGAACCTGCTCCACACCGCCTTCTTCGCCGCGGTCGAAGGGATGGCCGCGATTCCGACCGCGCTCGTGATCGCGATCGGCGGTCTGCTCGCCGTCAACCGGCTCGTCAGCGTCTCCGACCTGGTCGCCTTCCTGTTTCTGACCACGCAGCTCTACCGGCCGATCACCGAGCTCAACCGGCAGATCGAGCAGTACCGGAACGCGCAGGCCGCCGCCGACCGCGTCTTCGCCGTGCTCGAGGCGCCGATCGAGGTCCGCGACCGTCCCGGGGCGTCCGAACCGGCGCGGCCGGCTTTCGACGTCGTGCTCGATCAGGTCACCTTCGCCTACGAGCCGGGGCGGCCGGTGCTCCACGATGTCTCGATCACGTTGGAGGGCAACGCCGTGCTCGCGCTCGTCGGTCCGAGCGGCGCCGGGAAGACGACCATCGCGAACCTGATCGCCCGCTTCTGGGATCCGCAGGAGGGAAGCATCCGGCTGGGCGGCGTCGACCTGCGCGACCTGCCGCTCGACTACGTCCACCGGAGCATCGCGCTCGTGCTCCAGGACGTGTTCCTCTTCAACGACACGGTGGCGGCGAACATCCGGGTCGCGAACCCGCAGGCCGGTCAGGCCGAGATCGAGCGGGCGGCCCGCGCCGCCTCGGCGCACGACTTCGTGATGGACCTGCCGAACGGCTACGACACGATCCTGGGCGAGCGCGGCGTTCGTCTGAGCGGCGGGCAGAAGCAGCGGATCTCGATCGCGCGCGCCCTGCTGCGCGACGCGCCCATCCTCATCCTGGACGAGGCGACCTCCTCGGTCGACCCCGAGGCCGAGCACCTGATCCAGTCCGCGCTGGCCCGGCTGGTGGCGGAGCGGACCGTGCTCGTCATCGCGCACCGGCTCTCGACCATCCGGCAGGCCCAGGAGATCGTCGTCCTGGATCACGGGCGCGTGGTGCAGCGCGGCCGCCATGACGACCTGGTCGAGCGCCCGGGGCTCTACGCCACGCTTTACCGGGCCCAGCAGCTGGCCCGCCGCTGGGACGTCACCTCGGGCGCCGAGCGGGGCGGCGAGGCGGAAGGCACGGCCTGAGGCCGGCCCCCCGACTCGCGACGCGGATCAGGCCGGCCGGGTCGCCGGCCCGGATCCGTGGATGTCGAGCTGGGCGAGGTACGACTGGTCGGGCCTGGCGCGCACGTCGGAGAGGACGCGCCCGTCCTTGAGCCGGATCACCCGGTCCGTCTGGGCGGCCAGGTCCATGTCGTGAGTCACGACCACGAAGGTGGTGCCGTGCTCGCGGTTCATCCGGCGCATCAGCGCCACCAGCTGCTGGCTGGTCTCGGTGTCGACTTCCCCGGTCGGCTCGTCGCCGAGCACCAGGCTGGGCTTGATGATCAGAGATCGGGCGATGGCGACCCGCTGCTGTTCGCCTCCCGACATCTGGTCGGGCCGGTGGTGCATGCGGTCCGCGAGTCCGACCTCCTCGAGTAGCGACTTCGCACGGGCCTTGCCGTCCTTTCCGTTCTTGTGATAACGCAGCGGCAGCATCACGTTGTCCAGCGCGTTCAGCCCGGGCAGCAGGTTGAACTCCTGGAAGATGAAACCCAGCTTCTTGCCTCGCAGCCCGGCCCGAGCGCGGTCGCCGAGCGTGTGGGTGTCGACGCCGTCCAGCCGGTAGGTGCCCCCGGTCGGTTGCAGCAGGAGGCCGAGGCAGTCCAGCAGGGTCGTCTTGCCGCTTCCCGACCGGCCCACGATGGCGACGAACTCGCCGCCCTCGATCGCGAACGAGACCCCGTCGAGCGCCTTCACGACGGAATTCCCTTGCTTGTAGTGTTTGCGCAGGCCTTCGATTTCGATCAGTGCCACTGGAGGCCTCCTTATGCCGCCCGCAGCGCGCGGACGGGATCCATCCGCGCGGCGCGAAATGCGGGGATGATGCCGGCCGCGGCGCCCAGTCCGATCGAGAACAGGAGCGAGAGCACGACGAGCCGCCAGGTGAGCAGGAAGAGGCCGAGGCTCGGATTGCCCAGGTTGATCAGACTGGTCACGCCCCACCCCAGGAAGAGCCCGATCGCGCCGCCGATCAGGCCGATCAGCACGGCCTCCAGCAGGAACTCGCGCATGATGTGCCCCATCCGGGCGCCGACGGCCTTCTTCAGGCCGATCTCCCGGACCCGCTCGCCGACCGCCATCAGCATCGTGTTGATCACAGAGAGGCCGCCGACCACGAGGGCGATCAGGGCCGCGCCGGTCGTGATCGCGGTGAAGATCGCGCCGCCCGAGTTGAAGCTGGCCACCACCTGGCTCGGCCTGGTCGCCTTCACCCCCGGGACCTGCGCGTTGATCCGATCGGCCAGGCTGTCCAGGTTGGCGCCTGGCTTCCCGTAGACGGTGGCGCCGTTGACCAGCTGCGTCGTATCGATGCTCGCGCGCACGCTCACGGGCAGGGCATCCTTCATCAGCGTCTGCGCGTCCGGCAGGCTGATGAAGGCACCGGTATCCGGCGCCGTCTGCGTCTTGGCCAGCACCCCCACGACCGTGAAGGTGTGATTGACGAAATCGGGCGGCGCGTCTTTGGGACGGATCGGCAGCGCGATCGAGTCGCCGACCTTCTTGGAGAACTCGCTCGCGAAGTCGGATCCGAGCACGACCTCACCGGTGCCGGTGGGATTGATATCGCGCCCCTGGGCCAGGTGGATCTTGAAGCTGCTGTATGAATTCTCCCGCGGATCGGTGTTCGCGATGTAGTCCGGGACGCCGAACGACACGACGTTCGTGCTCCCCGGCTTGGCGCCCACGCTCACCGCGGGAAAGGCGGCTGCCACGCCGTCGACGGACGCCAGCTGGTTCACCTTGTCGAGCGTGAGCAGGCCGCCGCCGCCGAATCCGCCGAAGCCGCCGCTGCTGTCGTCGGCGACCTGCACGTTGGATCCGAAGTAGGTCGCGCCGCCGGCCAGCAGCGCGTTGAACTTCTCGGCCAGCGATCCCATCGTGACCAGCGCCAGGACGCCGATCACGATCCCCGAAATCGTCAGGAAATTGCGCAGCTTGCGCCGCATCAGGTTGCGAATGATTTCCACGTCACCCTCCTCTCCAGGTCCCCGATACCCATATGGATTACGTTCTCGGGCTACAGGGGGTTACAGGCAGTCGTGGGGGTGTCGGTCCGGTCTCGAATGGACCGTGATGTCTAGACTGCTCGAGGTGTCGATCGACTCGCGCTTCAAACCGCCCCTGCTCTTCTACCTCGGGCCCTTCATCACCATGGCGGATCGTTTCTCGATCGCGCCGATGCTGATTCCGATCGGCGTCAGCCTGCACGTGCCGTTCAGCGCGGCGGCCGGCGCCGCGACCTGGTACTTCCTCGCCTACGGGCTGATGCCGCCCGCCTACGGCGCGCTGGCTGACCGCTTCGGTCGCGTCCGCGTCATGCGGGGCGCGCTGGCCGGGGTGGCCGTCGCCGACACGATCTCCGCGCTGTCCCCAAACCTCACCGTCCTGCTGGTCGCCCGCTTCCTGACCGGTGGGCTGGCTTGCGGTGTCTTTCCCACCGCGCTCGTCTACCTCGGCGACCGCTTTCCGTTCGCGATCCGCCAGCAGGCCGTCGCGGATCTCCTGGTCTGGGTCGCGATCGGGACCGCGGCCGGGACCCTGGGCGGCGGGCTGGTCGCGCACCTGTGGTCCTGGCGCGTCTTCTTCCTCATCCCGGCGATCCTCGCCGGGATGCTTGCGGTCGCGCTCCGCGATCTTCCCGAGTCGCTGCCCGCCAGGCGGCCCGTGAACCCGTTCGCGCAGGCGGTCCAGGTCGTGACCCGGCCGTGGGCGCTCCTGCTCTTCGGGCTCGCGATCCTGGAAGGCGCCGCGATGCTGGGGTTCATCACCTACCTGGCGCCCGCGCTCGAGGCGCACGGACAGAGCGCGGCGGTCGCCGGCCTGGTCGTGGCGGTGTACGGGGTCGCCGTGCTGGCCGGCACACGCGCCTTCCGCCCGGTGGCGCGGCGGCTTCCGGCGCCCCAGATCCTGGCCGGGGGCGCCGCGCTGCTGCTGGCGGGGTTCATCCTCGTCTCGCTGGAGCAGGACGTGGTGACCGTGCTGGCCGCCAGCGCCCTGGCCGGCGGCGCCTACGCCTTCATGCATTCGACGTTTCAGACCTGGGCCACCGACATCGTGCCCGAGGCGCGCGGGACCGCGGCCGGTCTCTTCGCGATGGCCGTCTTCACCGGCGCGGCGCTGGCCACGTCGACCATGGCCGGGTACGCGGGCGCGCATCGGTTCGACCTGGTCTTCCGGGTCGCGGCCGCGGTGGTCGTGCCGGTCCTGGTGATCGGCGCAATCGCCCGCTGGCGGTACCCGCAATCCGGGAGCCCGGTGGCGCTGTGACACACTGGAGGCGCCGGTGTCGACGCTGACCTCGCTGCTCGATCACGCCCGCCCGGACCGTCCCGCGCTGGTCGTTCCCGATGACGGCGCCGTCTCGTACGGGCGCCTGCGTGCGCTCGTCGACGAGGCGGCCTCAGAGCTGGCGGCCTTCGGTGTCCGGGGCGGCGATCGCGTCGCGATGGCGTTTCCCAACGGACCGGAGGCGATCGTCCTCTTCCTCGCCGCGGCTCAGGTCGCGACGGCCTGCCCGCTGAACCCGGCCTACACCGAGGACGAGTTTCGCTACTACCTCGAAGACACGGGTGCCCGCGTGCTGCTCGTGCCACCCGGGGAAGGGGAGGCGGCCCGCCGGGCGCTGGGCGAAACGGGCACCGCGATCGAGGTCGCGATTCGCGATGGCCGCCTCACCATGGAGAGCGCGGCCCCGCGGCGACCGGCGTCCGCGGGCGTGCGCTCGGGCGAGGACGTCGCGCTCGTGCTCCACACGAGCGGGACCACCAGCCGGCCCAAGCGCGTGCCGCTCCGTCATCGCAACCTCCTGGCGTCGGTGCGCAACGTGGTCGCGTCGTACGCGCTGACCGCCGACGACGTCTCCCTCTGCGTCATGCCGCTCTTCCACGTCCACGGGCTGGTGGCCTCCGCGCTGGCGACGTTCGCCTCCGGCGGGACGGCGGTGGTCCCTCGCCGCTTCACCCCGATGGCGTTCTGGCCGCTCACCCGCGCGATTCACCCGACCTGGTTCACGGCGTCGCCCACGCCGCATCAGCTGATCCTGATGCGCGTGCAGGAAGACCGGCCGCCCGGGACGGAGCGCCTGCGTTTCGTCCGCTCCTGCAGCTCGGCGCTCTCCCCGGCCCTGATGGCGCAGATGGAGGCGCGCTTCGGCGTCCCGGTGCTGGAGGCCTACGGCATGACGGAGGCGAGTCACCAGATGGCCTCCAACCCGCTGCCCCCGGGACGGCGCGTGCCCGGCTCGGTCGGGGTCGCGACCGGCGTCGAGATCGCGATCCTGGACGAGCGGGGCGCCCGGGTCCGCCAGGGCGGCGCCGGCGAGGTCGCGATCCGCGGCGAGAGCGTGATTGCGGGCTACGAGAACAACCCGCAGGCGAACGCCGCGTCCTTTACCGACGGATGGTTCCGGACGGGGGACCAGGGGACGCTCGACGAGGCGGGCTATCTTCGACTCTCCGGCCGCATCAAGGAGCTGATCAATCGCGGCGGGGAGAAGATTGCGCCGCGCGAGATTGACGAGGTCCTCGAGGCACATCCATCGGTCGAGCAGGCGGTGGCCTTCGGGGTGCCGCATGCGACCTGGGGCGAGGAGGTGCACGCCGCGGTCGTGCTGCGCGAGCCCGTCAGCGAGGCCGACCTGATCGCCCACTGCCGCAGGCACCTGGCGGAGTTCAAGGTACCGCGCCGCCTGCACATCGTCGACTCGATCCCGCGCACGCCGACCGGGAAGGTCCAGCGGCGCTTCGTCGCCGCGGAGCTCGCCGGCGGGTGACGGCGGCGCCGGCGATGCGCTTCGCGATCCTCGGCGCCGGGGCGACCGGCGGATTCCTCGGCGGCCGGCTGGCCCGGGCCGGGGCGGACGTGACCCTGATCGCGCGCGGTCCGCACCTGCAGGCGATGCGCGAGCACGGCCTCCGCGTGATCGAAGCCGGGGGCGCCGACTACGTCGTCCATCCGGCGCTGACCGACGACCTGGCGGTGCTGGGAGCGGTGGATGCGGTCTTCGTCACCCTGAAAGCCCACAGCCTGCCCGCCATCGCGGAACGGCTGGCCGCCGCGCTCGGTCCGAAGACCGCGGTGGTCAGCGCCCAGAACGGCATCCCCTGGTGGTACTTCGAGCGGTACCAGGGCGAGCTCGCGGGCCTGCACCTGGAGTCGGTCGACCCGGGCGGGGTGATCGGGTCGTCGATCGACCCGGCCCGCGTGGTCGCCTGCGTCGTCTACCCGGCCACCACCCTGGTCCGCCCCGGCGTGGTCCAGCAGGTCGAGGGGGAGCGCTTCTCCCTCGGCGAGCTGGACGGCTCGATCTCCGAGCGCTGCCAGGCGATCGCGGCCGCCCTGCAGGAGGCCGGACTGAAGGCCCCCATCCAGGCCGCGATCCGCGACGAGCTCTGGGTCAAGCTGCTCGGCAACGCGGTCTTCAACCCGATCAGCGCGCTGACCCGCGCGACCCTCGATACGATCGCGACCTCACCCGTGATCGCGCCGGTCGTGCGGCAGGCCATGGAGGAGGTGGACGCGGTCGCCCGCCGGGTGGGGGTCGAGATCCCGGTCTCGATCGACCGCCGGATCCGGGGCGCCGCCCGGGTGGGCGCGCACCGGACCTCCATGCTGCAGGACCTGGAGGCCGGCCGGCCGCTGGAGATCGACGCGCTCTGCGGCTCGGTCGTCGAGCTCGCCGACCGGCTGGGCGTGCCGGTGCCGCACCTGCGCACGCTCTACGCCGGGGTCAAGCTGCTCGAGGAAACCGTGCGCGCCTAGCCCGGTAGCCAGCGCGGGGGGCGCTGCTGGGCGTCGATCGCCCAGCGCAGCGTTTCGACCACCTCGCTGAGGTGTTCCTCCATCGCCGCCTCGCTGCGGGCCGGATCGCGGGCGGTCAGCGCCTCGAGGATCGCCTCGTGCTCTTCCAGCGAGCGCGCGGTCCGCCCGGGCCGGAGGATGGTGCGGTACTGGAAGCGGATGCTCTGCGACTTCAGCGTGCCCAGCAGCCGGGCGGCCGTCTGGTGATCGGCGATGGCCCAGATCCGCTGGTGGTACTTCGCGTTCAGCTCCGAGTAGCCGAGCGGATCGGCCTGGGCGAGCCGGCGGCGCATCTCGCCGATCGTCTCGCGGAGCGCCTCGAGGTCCTGGTCCGTCACCTTGAGCGCCGCCTGGCGGGCCAGCAGCCGTTCCAGGACGATGCGGACCTCTTCGATCTCGATCGCCTCGCGCTCCGAGATCAGGCGGACCCGCCCGCCGCGATGCGGCTCGAGGGTGACCAGGCCCTCCTGGTCGAGGCGCACGAGGGCCGCGCGGATCGAGGAGCGTCCGGCCAGGAAGCGCTCGGCCAGGTCCGCCTCCACGAGCCGCTCGTTGGGCTGGAACCGGCCGCTGGCAATGGCGTCGCGCAGCGCTCGGTACACGTCCGATCCGTCGCGGCCCTCCGCGACCGGCCGCCTCGCCCCGGCTCCGGCCACCTCCCCGCTCATTGATTGTCCAACAAGATTATGGATAATATTGTCGACAATTCGCATTCGCGAATCGAAGGGAGGAGAAACGGTGGAGCACATCCATCCTGGCGCACGTTCACTTCGGCGTCGACTCCGGGCCATCCCGATCGCGGCGATGGCCGCCCTCGTGCTGGCCGCCTGCGGGAATCAGGCCTCAACCCCCTCGGCCAGCGGCACGTCGCCGCTGCTGATCGGCGTGGTCGCGCCGTTCACCGGCGTCGACGCCGGGCTCGGGCCGGCCTATTACGCGGCCTGCCTGGCCGCGGCGAACGAGCTGAACACCAACGGCAACATCATGGGTCACCCGGTCAGCTGCCAGCAGTTCGACACCCGGGGTGAGCCCGCCGATGCGGTCCCGGCCGCCCGGCAGATGGTCGCCAGCAACTCCAACTTGATGGCGGTGGTGGGCTGCACCTCCGACGAAGCCTCGAGCGTCGTCCCGATCATCGACGCCAGCCACATCCCCATGTTCTGCATGACCGGGCAATCCGAGTTCAACAAGACGACCTACAAGTACTTCCACCGGTTGGTGCCGCCCGACCAGTACGACGCGTTTGCCATGGTGGGGAGCGCGCTCTACTTCAACCACTACAGCAAGATCGCGCTCGTCTTCGGCAACGACATCGGCTCGCAGGCCTTCGTCCCGCCGGCGCAGACCGCCATCCCCAAGCTGGGTGGGACGGTTACGATCAACCAGGCCATCGCGCTCAACCAGTCCGACTACCGGACCGAAGTCACCCAGATGCTGGCGACCCATCCTGACGTGATCTTCACCGAGGCGCTCGGGCCCGCGGACGCCACCTATCTGGCCGAGGTCAAGCAGCTGAACGGGGGCAAGCTGATCCCCTTCATCGGCACCTCCGCGACCGTCGACCCGCAATGGTTCGCCGCCGTCTCCGGGGCGATCGGGGTCGACAACCTGGTCAACAACTACCAGGCGGTCGACATCGGGACGACCTTCAGCGGTCCCGGGTACGACGAGTTCGTCGCTAACCTGAACGCCGCCGCATCCAAGTTCCCGGATGCGCCGAAGTACAAGCAGCGCGCCTCCACGCTGCACCTGTATGACGGCCTCCTGCAGGCGGCGCTCGCCATGAACGCCACCAAGAGCATCGACCCGCAGGTCTACAACGCCAAGATCAAGGAGATCGGCAACGGGGTCAGCGGCGCCACCGAGGTGCACACCTACAAGGAAGGCGTCGACGCCATCAACAGCGGGAAATCGGTCCGCCTGGTCGGCGCCGGCGGCCCGACGAACTACAACCAGTGGAACAACTCGCAGCAGGGCTACATCCTGGTCAAGTACGACGCCCAGGGCAATGAAGTCACCATCGGCTCGCTGACGCAGGAGCAGACCGCCAAGATCATCGCGGCGGGTGGTGGCGGATGATCGTCGCACGCCGCTGACCGGCGGGAACGCGTAGGTTTGGCGTAGGGGACCGTGGACCTCTTCATCGCCGCGTTCGGGTTCGGACTCGTCAGCATGTCGGTGATCGCGATCGCCGCGGTCGGCTTCACCATGCAGTTCGGGATCACGAACATGATCAACCTGGCCTATGCCGAGATCATGATCTCCTCCGCCTACGCGGCCTACGCGTTCAACCGCTCCGGGATCAACATCTGGGTGAGTATGATCGCCGGAGCGCTCTTCGGCGCCGTCTTCTCCTTCCTGCTGAACCGCCTCCTCTATGCTCCCTTCCAGCGCAAGGGCACCTCGCTGATCGGCATGGTCATCGTGTCGCTGGCGGCGGGGCTGGTGATCGCGAACGTCCTGCTCCCGATCGTCGGCTACTTCAACGTGTCCTACAAGCAGGACCCCGGGCCGACGATCCGCCTTGGTGCGATCGATCTCACAACCGTGCAGGTCCTGATCATCGCGCTGGCCGTCTCGCTGATGCTCCTCATCCACCTGCTGCTCACCTTCACCCGCCTGGGCAAGGCGATGCGGGCGACCGCCGCCAATCCGACGCTCGCCCGCAACTGCGGCATCCCCACCCGGCAGGTGATCGACATCGTCTGGCTGATCACCGGCGCGCTCTGCGGCATCGCCGGGGTCGTCGCCGCGATGAACTCCGAGTCGTTCGCCGCGTCAAGCGGTGCCGGCTACCTGATCACGATCATCGCGGCGGCGGTGCTGGGCGGCGCCGGGCAGCCCTACGGGGCGATGATCGGGGCGGTCCTGATCGGGGAGATCACTGAGCTGAGCGCCGCGGTCATCTCGCCCCAGTACAAGGGGGTCATCGCCTTCGCCATCCTGGTCCTGGTGATGGTCCTGCGCCCGCAGGGGCTGCTCGCCAGGCAGGGGGCGCTGGCGGCCGCCGGATGACCTACTACCTGCAGACGGCCCTGATCTACGGCGGTGTCGACATCATCGCCTGCCTGGCGCTGAACCTGCAGTTCGGCGTCTCCGGGATCGTGAACTTCAGCTTCATCCTCTTCCAGGCGGCGGGCGCCTACACCGCCGCCGTGCTGTCCATGCCGCCCAGCGCCCAGATGACCGGC
>DASQGL010000071.1:0-15935 GCA_035632635.1 Candidatus Limnocylindrales bacterium | reverse complement strand
GACCGCGTGCGCCGGGCAGGACACCGACGTCGAGGCAACCGAAAGCGAGAATGACGGGCGCCACGCGAGCGCGGACTTCAACCGCAACGTCAGTTGGGGTGGGCGCAACGAGAATGGGGGCGGACGGTCCGGCCACTAGATCGTCGCGTTGAGCTCTTTCGCAGAGAAGCCCGGGATCGCCCGGGCTTCTCTCTCTGTATGGTCAGGCGACGGCCGTGGCCGGCTCCCGGACGTAGGCGATCGGAAGAGGCGCGGGACGGATCGTGCGAATTACGCCGTCTTCGGTTCGAACGACCTGCCAGCCGCCTTCATGAACCATCTGATGGTGGCGGTGACATAAGAGGATGAGGTTGCCGAGATCGGTCGCCCCGCCCTGCGTCCAGTGGAGCAGGTGGTGGGCGGCGCTCCAAGACTGGGGCCTCTCGCATCCCGGCCACTGGCAGGTCCGGTCGCGGGCATTGAGCGCCGCGCGCGTGGCGGGGGAGACCACGCGCCTGGCTCTCCCGACATCGGTCACCAGCGAGTGCGAATCGAGCAACACCCGGCGGATTGTCGCGTCACACGCCAGCCGCTGAACCGCTTCCGAGGAGATCGGTGCGGCACGGTCGAGTTCGGCGGCCGGTGCACCTTTCAGGCCACGCAGGGTCTCGAGTGAGGTCGTCACCATGAGGTGCGGGCGATTGCTCGCCTGATCAGGAACCTGCCCGGTCTCGAGCGCGAACGTGGAGAGCTCGATGAGCGCGTCGGCATACCGATGCTCGCGGCCGCGGTCGTCGTCGGCACCGGCCTTGCGGGCCAGCGGTTCGAGCGCGGTCCGTACCGCGGCACCGCCGATGGCATCGAACCAGCCGGTGACGATCAGCGACCCGTCGTCCTTCGTCGTCAGGCGAAGGTAGCGGGCCTCGGCGGCCCGCCGCTCAGCGTCGATGATCGCCTTCTGGTCGACCGCATGGCGCAGGTGCTGACAGACCCGCCAGAGGCGCCCGACGCTGATCTCGCGAGCCTGGGCCAGGAGTTCCGTCTCATCGAACTCGTCAGCAGACCCCGAGTCCAGGAACACGCGATGGGTGCGGGCCATCACGAGAAGGTGCGCGAAGCCGATCTCACCCGCCTCCACGGCGCGGGCGCTCTCATCCAGGCGGGGGAGAGCCTCGCCGACGGCGACGCGATCCGCGGCTGCCCCGCCGGACATGCGGCAGTGGTGGCGGATCCAGTCGATGGGCGTCGTCGAACCCTGGTTCTGATCCTCGTTGGTCGCCGAAAACGCGGCGGCCGTCTCGGAGAAGTCCAGCTCGAGCAGATCGCAGGCCCGGCGCAGCCGGATCAGGTCTGCGGCGAGGTCGGCAGGTTGGCGACGTGCCTTGTCGCGCGAGCGGAACCGGCCGATGGCGGCGAAGAGGAGCAGGAATTCGCGATCGCTCTGGTCGTCGCCGTCGGGCCCCATCTCGACCTCTATTATACGAACATATGTTCGTAGAGTCAAGAACGCGGGACCCCGGGGCTAGCGAGGGTCGCCGGATGGCTCGATGTTCTGGTTGAGCCGGAAGAAGTTGCCTGGGTCAAATCGCCGCTTCAGCTGCACGAGGCGCTCGTACTTGGCGTGGCCATAGGCGGCGCGGACGCGGTCCTCGCCTTCGTCCCCAAGGAAGTTGACGTAGACGCCGCCCGTGGAATGGGGGAGCATACGTTCGAAGGACTTCCGGACCCAGGCCGTATCGTCATTTTCTGGATCCTCGGCAGTCCAGGCGCCATTGATGTTCAGCTCGTGCTCGGCATCCCGTCCGGTGTAGGCCATGGCGTCATCACTCAGGTCGCGGACCGCCCCACCTTTATGGAACAGAATCATGTAGCTGCGCGGGGACTGTTTGCTCCAGGCCGTGTCGGCCAGCGTGTCGATGGTGTCGTCGATCAGCCGTGGGAGAGAGACGGACTTCCAGTAGTAATGCCACCCGTGAGGAACGGTGACGTCGAACATCGCCTGGTGCTCCAGGTACGGTTTCGGCGTGATCAGATCCGCCGCCGGGGGCCCGAAGCCGCGCAACGGCTCTAGAACCCGCTCGGCCTCAGCGATTGGGCCGGCGTAACAGACCGGGATCGCCACCACGGGTCGGCCCCGTAAATCCTCAGGCACCCAGGCGAGCGCCGGCGCGGTACGGAGGCTGACCACGCTGCCGAGCTCGCGTGGCGCCTGCCCGGCGAAGTCGCGGTAGAAGCGGAGAACTTCGACTGCTCGCTCGGCTCGATGCATTACCAGCCCCGCCATCACGGTGGGCCCCACCTGGTGGAGTCGATACTCAAAGCTGGTTACGATCCCGAAGTTGCTCCCGCCGCCGCGGACTGCCCAGAAGAGCTCCGGCTCCTCGTCCTCGCTGGCGTGAACCAGCTTGCCGTCGACTGTCACCAGATCGACCGATAGGAGGTTGTCGCAGGTGAGGCCATGCTTGCGCATGAGATGACCAATGCCGCCGCCAACCGTGAGGCCGGCGATCCCGGTGTGGGTGACGATTCCCGCCGTGGTGGCAAGGCCGACCGTTTGACAGGCTTGATCTAGCTCACCCCACAACACGCCGGCCTCCGCTCGCGCGGTGCGGCGAGACGGGTCGATTCGGATGCCCTTCATGCGCCGGAGGTCGATCATCAGTCCGCCGTCACATACGGCGGTCCCCGCGACGTTATGCCCACCGCCTCGGATGGAGACCACCAGGTTCTTGCGGCGGGCAAACCGGACGCAGCTACCGACGTCGTCTGCACCGGCGCACTGGGCAATCAGGGCCGGGCGGCGGTCGATCATCCCGTTCCAGACCTTGCGCGCCTCGTCGTAGCCCGCCTCGTCTGGCCTGATCAGGCGTCCGGCGAAGCGAGCCTCGAGGTCGACGTCGGTGGCGTTAGGGACGGCCATTGCGGTCACCTCCGCACCCGATTCTGCCCGTCAACGCGTATCGACGCAAGGACAAAAAATGGACTTGCATTTCGCTCGCGGCCTGCCAGACTTGTGGCATGGGCGAGTACGGTCAGTATTGCCCCGTCGCGAAGGGGGCCGAGATTTTTGCCGAACGCTGGACCCCTCTCGTGATCCGGAATCTGTACTTAGACTGCCACTCATTCAGTGAGATCCTGGCCGGCGTGCCCCACATGTCGCGAACACTCCTGGCGCAGCGCCTCCGGACGCTCGAGGGAGCGGGCATCGTCGAGAGTCGGTCCAATCCAAAGGGTCGGGGCTCGCTCTACTTCCTGACCTCTGCGGGGCAGGAGCTCAGCCGAGTCTGCATCGAGCTCGGGACCTGGGCAGCGCGCTGGTTAGACCTCCGGCCACAGGACATGGACCCATACGTCGTCCTCTGGGCTTGGATGAAATTCATCAAGCCCGAACGCCTGCCGAATCGCCGGGTAGTCCTGCGCTTTGACCTGAAAGACCGACCGAAGGAGCGGTTTTGGCTCCTGCTCGATCGGCGCGAATGCGAGGTCTGCATCAAGCCGCCCGGGTTCGAGGAGGACATCGTCGTGCGAACGGACTGCGAAACGCTGACCCTTGTTCATGTCGGACGCGTGTCGTTGGCGGAGGCAGTGCGGTCCGGACGATGGGAAATGGACGGGCCTCGGCAGCTGCTGCGCGCGCTTCCCAGTTGGGGCGGGCTTAGCTACTTTGCGGACGTTCAGCCGGCCGTAGAGGAAGCGGCCGCACGATAGCGCGCGACCTTCATTCGTACGCTTGGGGCTGCTGCGGGACGCCCTTAGCTCGCTGCCTTCTTGACAAGCTGGCCAATCGTTTTCTCGACGGCCGGCGTCAACCTCTTCAGGGCAAAGGAGGTTGGCCAAATATCACCCTCGTCGAGTTTTGCATCTTGTTGAAAACCGAACGTGGCATACCTCGACTTGAATTTCTGGCCGCTCTGGAAGAAGCAAATGACCTTGCCGTCCTTCGCATAAGCGGGCATCCCGTACCAGGTTCTCGGAGTAAGAGTCGGAGCGTTGGCTTTGACGATAGCGTGGATCCGCGCGGCCATAACCCGATCCTGTCCGGACATTTCGGCGATCTTCGCGAGCACGTCGCTTTCCCCGTCGACCTGACCCGAGCGAGCGCGTCTCCGCTCATTGAGGGTCTCCCTCATTGCGGCTCGTTCCTCGGCTGACAACAACGAAGACGCCTTGGCAGGGGTGCGGCCGACCGATGTCTCCGCGGCTTTGCGTGGGCTCATGATGCCTATCCTCCGGTTGGATTATGCCAGGACCGTGACACTTTCGGCAGCTATCACGTCCCAGCCGAAGTATCGAATTGCCACCAGCGCGCACGACAACGCTGACGGAAGCTGAAGTTCTTCACCATGACTAAACCTTCGGAGCTGCTGCCGGGCCGGTGCAGTGATGGAGCTCGGGCAATGCCTCTCCTAAGCTGCTCCTAAGGGGCCATGGCGGTTGCTGAGCGCATACAAGTACCGACCTGGCAACATGACAAAGTCAGGAGTGAAGAAGTCTTGAAAGTGATCAAGAACAAGTTCGAAACGAGCCACGGACCCAGCGACTGGTTTACTGGCACCGTCTTTGTCGACATCGTCGCCAGCCCGGCACAGGGCTCCCGGCTGAGCGCTAGCAGCGTCCATTTCACGCCTGGCGCTCGCACGGCGTGGCACAAGCACCCAAACGGACAGACGATCTTTGTCACCGAGGGCATCGGGCTAGCGCAGCGGCGCAACGGACCGATCGAGGTGATACATCCCGGCGACCGAGTCTTCTTTGAACCGGGAGAGGATCACTGGCGCGGCGCCGCCCCGAACCGCGTTATGACCCATTTGGCGAAGCTCGAGGTCGATGCCGAAGGCAACTCGGCGATCCGGGGCGACCACATTACGGATGAGAAGTACTTAGCAGCTCCCCAGGTTGAGGAGGCCTAGGCATGCGCGCCGCCATCTACAACGGGCCGCACGACATTACCGTCGGCGAGCGGCCGGACCCAAGGATCCAGGAGCCAACCGACGCGGTTGTGCGTGTCACCCTCGGATGCGTCTGCGGCTCCGATCTGTGGTATTGGCGAGGGGAGTCTCCGCACGACCGGGGGCCGATTGGCCATGAGTTCATCGGCGTCGTCGAGGAGGCGGGCTCCGAGATCCGGGGGTTGAAGCGCGGCGACCTGGTAGTCGCTCCGTTCGTCTTCTGCGACGGCACATGTCCGAACTGCGAGGCCGGTGTGACTTCGCAGTGCGTCCATGCCTACATTCCCGGGAGCGGTGGCCGCGACGGTGGTCAGGGTGAGGCCGTCAGGGTCCCCATGGCGAGCACCTCGCTGGTCACGGTGCCCGGGGCCGGCCACTCGGGCGAGACCTTGCGCTCGCTCCTGGCGCTGTCCGATGTCATGTGCACAGGCCAGCACGCGGCTGTCAGTGCCGGCGTCCGGCCCGGAAGCGTTGTCGCAGTGGTCGGAGACGGCGCCGTCGGACTCTCCGCCGTCATCGCCTCGAAGCGGCTAGGCGCGGAACGGATTATCGCCCTCAGCCGCAACCCGATGCGCCAGGCGCTCGCACGCGAGTTCGGTGCCACCGACATCGTTTCCGAACGGGGCGACGCTGCGATCGAGGCGCTCAAGGCTTTGACGAACGGAATCGGGGTCGATTCCTCGCTGGAGTGCGTCGGTACGGGCCAGGCGCTGGAGACAGCTATGGCGATCGCCCGTCCAGGTTCCGTCGTCGGTGTCGTCGGCGCTCCCCACCATATGGATTTCCCGGTGGTGGACCGGATCGTTTACGGGAACATTGGGCTTCGCGGAGGGGTAGCGCCTGCTCGTGCCTACATTCCTGAGCTGCTGCCCGACGTCCTCGAGGGCCGGATCAACCCGGGCCTCGTATTCGACTTCGAGACCAACCTCGATGGAATCGTCGACGCGTATGAGGCGATGGATACACGGCGGGCAATCAAGTCGCTGATCCGGATGGCCGCGTGACATGAAGGAGTGGACGGCCGAGGAGCTGGCGACGATCGGTGGTGCCGAGGAGCTACGTGTGGCCGGGCGTCGCGATGACAGCGGGTTGCGCGAGCCTGTCACCGTGTGGAGCGTTCGGCTCGGCGACCACCTGTACGTGCGTTCTGTTAACGGCCGGGGCGCGGCCTGGTTCCGGGGCATCCAGGCGCGCCATGAAGGTCGCGTCTGGGCCGGTGGTGTTGAGAAGGAAGTCAGGTTCGTGGAAACCGATGACGCGAACGACGCGGTCGACGATGCCTATAAAGCCAAGTACGCGAGGTACCCGAGCATCGTCCCGCACATCCTCGCCTCGGCGGCCCGAGCGGCGACCCTTGAGCTCGTACCGCTGGGGGAGGACGATGCCATCGGAACCAATACCAGGAGACGCGAACAGTGAGCGCGGTGGTCGTTCTCATCGGCGCCGGATCGATCGGACAGGCGATCGCCCGGCGCGTCAGCGCCGGCAAGCACGTCGTCGTGGCCGACCTCCGTGAGGCTAACGCCCTGGCAGCCGCCGACGTCATGCGCGACGCGGGCCTCGACGTCACCTCTACGACGGTGGACGTTTCCTCGCGCCGATCGATCCAGACGCTCGTTGAGGCCGCGACCGGCCTCGGCGACGTCACCGGCGTCATCCACGCCGCGGGGGTCTCGCCCAGTCAAGCGCCGATCGAAGCCATCCTCGCGGTCGACCTTTACGGCACAGCCGTCGTTCTCGAAGAGTTCGGCAACGTCATCGCCCGCGGCGGCGCAGGTGTCGTCATCGCGTCACAGTCGGGGCACCGCCTCGGGCCGCTTACGCCCGAGCAGGACGCCTCGCTCGCCACTACTCCTGCCGATGAGCTGCTCGCGCTCCCATTGCTGCAACCGGACATGGTCCGCGACACCCTGCACGCGTATCAGCTGGCCAAGCGAGGCAACGTGTTGCGTGTTATGGCTGAAGCAGTCCGCTGGGGCCGGCGCGGCGCCCGGGTCAACGCCATCAGCCCAGGCATCGTGATCACCCCGCTCGCGCGGGATGAGCTGACGGGACCCCGAGGCGAGGGCTACCGGCGGATGCTTGAACTCAGCCCGGCCAAGCGTGCCGGTACCCCAGACGAGGTCGCAACCGTCGCTGCGCTCCTCATGGGCGCGGATGGTGCGTTCATTACCGGGAGCGACATCCTGATGGACGGTGGCGTCACCGCCTCCTTCTTCTTCGGGGACCTGGCCCCGCGGCCGTCGCCGCCCGCGTCCTGACGGTGTCGTCCCAGCGGACCCAGCCTGACGAGCCATCTGCGGAATGGGCTGCGGTCCGGCTCCGCGACGTCGAGCGCGTTGCCATCCACATGGTGTGCTCGCGCACGCAACGCTGGGTGCCCCAACTAATGCCATTAACCGGAACCGTGGTCACCGCTCGCTAGTGAGGTGTTGGCCTGGTTGACTGGTAGATGTCGGCTGCGCGGTTCTCGCGATCGCTCCGCACTGAAGGCGATGGCTGGGCGGTAGGATTCGAACCGCATGAAGGGAGTCCCGGTCTCGATTGAGGCCCGCACCAACCGGGTGTGATCAGTGTCTGTCCCGCGGCGACGATCGCGGTGCCAATCGAGCGGGTCTGGCGGTTGCTGACGGAGCCGGCCAGCTACGACACGTGGATCGACGGCCGCGTCGAACGCGTCGATCCGCCCGGCCCGGCGCACCCCGGGCAGCTGGTCGAAGTGAGCTCGCCGGCCATGGGGTTCCGGTTTCGGGTGAGGTTCCGGATCACCGCGGTCGACGAACGTAACCACGCCTTCGAGTTCGACGGCCGGCTACCATTCGGAATCACGATGCACGAGCGGATCAGCGTCGTCGCGCTCGGCCCAGCGTCGACGCGGGTACAGTACGGCTGAGACTTCACGCTCCCTCCTGGATGGAAGGGATGGCTGATCGAGAGGATGCTGGGGAAGGAGTTCGGGCGCGGGCCGGCTGATTCACTGGAGCGCCTGAAGCGGCGGGCTGAGGTGCCCGGATGACCGCGCGGCGCGGCCTTACCGACGTCCAACAGGGCATCTGCGCCCAGCAGCTGTTCACCAGCTACGGGACGCTGGCCAGCCGCGGGCAGATCGAATTCAACCCCGCCCTGACGGACGACGAACGCCGGGACTTCGAGGTCCACATCCGGGGCGAGTACGTCGGGATCGCCGTCCAGGTCAAGAGCGCGTTGAACGTGTACCACGGGCGCTCGACCCACCACCGGGTCGAGTACCTCAACATCCGCTTCCCGATCCGCACCACGCGGATCGACAACGATCCGCGGTTCTGGTATTTCCTGACCGGCTTCGACCTGCCGAAGCTCGGACTTCGTGTCCCCATGTTCCTGGTCCCGGCAGTCGAAATCCACAAACACTGCCGCTACGGGCCGGTCCGCAAGGGCCACGTCCGGATCACGTTCCTGGCCAGTCTCGAGGACAAATCGCACGACCGCTGGGTGCGCTACAGGGTCGCCAGGCTGGGGGACCTGGGTTCCAAGCTGGAAGCGGCCATCCGGACGCTGCCCCGATCGATGCGAATGGATCGGGATCTGGCCGCCCAATTGGGCGCTCTCCGCTAGGCTTAAGGCAACGGGGACCGGAGTCTGCCGGTCCACTGGAGGATAGGCATGGCGAAGAACCCCCTGTGGGAGCTGTACGAAGCTGGCACCAGCGTCTGGCTGGACAACATGCGCCGCAGCCTGGTGACGTCCGGCGAGCTGCAGCGGCTGATCGACGAGGACGCGGTGGTCGGCATGACCTCGAACCCGACCATTTTCGAGAAGGCGATCGGCGGGAGCGCCGACTACGACGATTCGATCCGGACGCTGATCGCGCAGGGCTTGAGCGGCGACGAGCTCATGCTCAGCCTGATCATCGAGGACATCCAGATGGCGGCCGACGTCCTGCGCCCGGTCTATGACCGGACCAAGCGGGTGGACGGCTACATCAGCATCGAGGTCCTGCCCAGCCTCGCCTACGACACCCAGGGCACCATCAAGATGGCGCACGACCTCTCGGAACGGGTCGGCCGGCCGAACATCTTCGTCAAGATCCCGGCGACCCAGGAGGGCCTCCCCGCGATCGAGCAGTGCCTCTTCGACGGCGTGAACATCAACATCACGCTCCTGTTCTCCGTCAAGGTCTACGAGCAGGTGGCCCGCGCCTACCTGAGTGCGATGCGGCGGCGCCTGCGCGCGGGCAAGCCGGTCGATGTCGCCTCGGTGGCCAGCTTCTTCGTCAGCCGGGTCGACACGGCCGTCGACAAGCTGCTCCAGGCGAAGATCGACGCGACCGCCGATCCCGCCGAGAAAGCCCGCCTGCAGCGCCTGCTGGGCAAGGCCGCGATCGCGAACGCGAAGATGGCCTACAAGAAGTTCCTCGAGATCTTCCACAGCGCCGAATTCGACGACCTCCGCCAGGCCGGCGCCTGGGTGCAGCGCTGCCTGTGGGCCTCGACCGGCACCAAGAACCCCGCCTACAGCGACGTCATGTACGTCGAGGAGCTGATCGGGCCCGAGACGGTGAACACGATGCCCGACCAGACGCTCAAGGCCTTCAAGGAGCACGGCGAGGTCCGTCAGAGCCTGACGGAGAACATGGCCGGCGCGGAGCAGGTGCTGCACGAGCTGGCCGAGCTCGGGATCGACATGGACCAGGTCACCCACGACCTGGAGGTCGACGGCGTGAAGCTGTTCGCCGATTCCGTGACGCGGCTGCTCAGCGAGATCGAAGACAAGAAGAAGCGGCTGTCCGCCGGGCCGGTCGGCGCCCACGAGGCGAAGCTCGGCGCGCTGGAGGCGCCGGTGAACGCCCGGCTCACGCAGCTGGAGCGCGACGCCGCCGTCCGGCGGATCTGGGAGAAAGACGCGACCCTCTGGAAAGCCGATCCGGCCGCGCAGAAAGAGATCAAGGAGCGGCTGGGATGGCTCGAGGTCGTGACGCGGATCAAGGCGCGCATCCCCGAGCTCACCGCGCTGCGCGACACGCTGCTCAAGGAAGGATGCCGCGACGCCGTCCTGCTCGGCATGGGCGGGAGCAGCCTCGCGCCGGAGGTCTTCCGCCGGACGTTTGGTGAGGCCTCGCAGGCGCTCCGCCTGCACGTGCTCGACACGACCGATCCGGCCGCGATCGCCGAGCTGGAGCGGGCGATCCCGATCGACAAGACCGTCTTCATCGTCGCCTCGAAGTCGGGGACGACGCTGGAGACCCTCTCCCACTACCACTACTTCTGGGAGAAGACGCGCGGCCGCGGGTCGCAGTTCCTGGCGATCACGGACCCCGGGACACCCCTGGCGCAGGACGCGCAAAGGCGCGGCTTCCGCCAGGTCTTCCTCAACCCGCCCGACATCGGCGGGCGCTATTCCGCGCTCTCCTGCTTCGGGCTCGTGCCGGCGGCGCTCGCCGGCGTCGACCTGAACGCGCTGCTGGACCGGGCGGCCATGATGGTCCAGGCCTGCGCGCCGGGCGTCCCGGCCGGCGAGAACCCGGGCGCCTGGCTGGGCGCCGCGTTCGCGGAGGCGGCCCGCGCCGGACGCGACAAGATCACGATCATCGCCTCAGCCGAGATCGCGTCCTTCGGGCTGTGGGCCGAGCAGCTGATTGCCGAGAGCACGGGCAAAGAGGGGAGAGGGTTGATCCCGGTCGCGGACGAGCCGCTGGGACCTCCCCAGATCTACGGAGCCGACCGTCTGTTCGTCCGGCTGGTTGCCGGCACCAAGGAGGATGGATCGGAGCCGCGCGTGGAGGCGCTGGCGGCGGCCGGGCAGCCGTTGATCACGCTGCGACTGCGGGATGCCGGCGACCTGGGCAGCGAGTTCTTCCGCTGGGAGTTCGCGGTCGCCGTGGCGGGCGCGATCCTGCAGCTGAACGTGTTCGATCAGCCGAACGTGCAGGAGGCGAAGGATCTGACCAAAACGGTGCTCGCCGAGTCGCGGCCGGCGACGACCGGTCAGGGCATCCGCTGGACCGGCCAGCCCGGCGCGACGCTGGCGGACGCCATCCAGGCGCTCCTGCAGCAGGTGAAGGCCGGGGATTACGTGGCCCTGCTCGCCTACATCCCGCCCAGCAGCGAGCACGATCGTGCCCTGACCGCGATCCGGGGCGCCGTCGCCGAGCGGCTCAGGGTCGCGACCACCGCCGGATACGGGCCGCGCTACCTGCACTCGACGGGACAGCTGCACAAGGGCGGCCCGAACACGGGCGTCTTCCTCGAGATCGTGGGCGACGACCCGAAGGACCTGCCGATCCCAGGCGCCGATTACACCTTTGGCGTGCTGAAGCAGGCGCAGGCGCTGGGCGACTACATGGCGCTGCGCAACCACGGGCGGCGCGTGCTGCGGGTGCAGGCGTCGGAGGTCGACCAGGCGCTGGCGCAGATCGCGCAGGCGGTGGGCGCGCAAGCCCGGGTGCGATAGCCGTGCAGCTGGGCATGATCGGGCTCGGCCGCATGGGGGCCGGCATGACGGAGCGCTTGCTGAAAGGCGGTCACCAGGTGGTCGTCTACGACCGCAGCCCGGACGCGATCGCGGCGCTCGCCGCCAAGGGCGCGACCGCCAGCACGAGCCTCGAGGACATGGGGCAGAAGCTCAAGGCGCCGCGTGTCTTCTGGCTCATGATTCCGGCCGGCGCCCCGGTCGACGACACGATCCAGCGCCTGCAGAGCTCGCTCACGCCCGGCGACCTCATCATCGACGGCGGCAACTCGAACTACAAGGACTCGCTGCGACGAGGCGAGGCGCTTGCCACCCAGCAGATCGAGTTCCTCGATGCCGGCGTCAGCGGCGGCATCTGGGGCCTGCAGATCGGCTTTTGCCTGATGGTCGGCGGCAAGGAAGCGGTCTTCAAGCAGGTGGAACCCATCCTGAAGACGCTCGCGCCTGTGAATGGTTACGCCTACGTCGGACCGCTCGGTGCCGGTCACTATTCCAAGATGGTGCACAACGGCATCGAATACGGAATCATGGAAGCCTACGGCGAGGGCTTCGAGATCCTGAAGAAGTCGCCCTACCCCTACGACATGCGGCAGCTCGCGGCGCTCTGGAACCACGGCAGCGTGATCCGGTCCTGGCTGCTCGAGCTGGCCGAGGCGGCGTTCACGAAGGATCCGAACCTGTCCCGGATCCAGGGATACGTCGAGGATTCGGGGGAGGGCCGCTGGACGATCCAGGAGGCGCTCGATCATGCGGTCCCGGCGCCTGCCCTGGCGCTGAGCCTGTTCGCGCGGTTCCGCTCACGCGAGCAGGACACGTTCCGGGACAAGGTGCTGGCCGCCCTGCGGAACGAGTTCGGCGGTCATCCGGTGAAGACGGAATGACGCGAGGGCGCGCCCCAGGGCGCTGATCATGGCGCAGGCGCCGACCACGCCGACCCTGGAGCAGAACCCGCTGCGCGAGTGGCTGATCCTGCCGCGGTCGCCGGATCCGAGCGCCATGGTGATCTTCGGCGCCTCCGGCGACCTCACCGCGCGCAAGCTGATGCCGGCGCTCTACAACCTGGCCCTCAACCGCTACCTGCCCAGCGGCTTCACGGTCGTCGGCGCCGCGGTGACGCCCTGGTCCGACGAGGACTTCCGCAAGAACATGCTGGACGCGGTCACGAAGTACTCGCGCACGCAGCCCGTCGACCACCAGGTCTGGAGCAGCTTCGCAGAGGGCCTCTTCTACCTCCCCATGTCCTTCGACGACGGCGAGGCCTACGCCCGGCTGGGCGCCTGCCTGGAGAAGATCGATCGCGAGCGCGGGACCGGCGGCAACCGGGTCTTCTACCTGGCGACGCTGCCGGACTTCTTCCCGGTGATCATCAAGCAGATCGGGGCCGCCAAGCTGCACCTCGAGTCCCAGCGGGGGACCACGGCGGGCGCCTGGAGCCGGGTCATCGTCGAGAAGCCGTTTGGCCATGACCTGCCCAGCGCGCGCGAGCTGAACGACGTGCTGCACACGGTCTTCCGCGAGCCCGAGGTCTACCGGATCGACCACTACCTCGGCAAGGAGACCGTGCAGAACACCTTCGTGTTTCGGTTCGCCAACGGGATCTTCGAGCCGATCTGGAACCGGCGCTACGTCGATCACGTGCAGATCACGGTGGCGGAGGACATCGGGATCGAGCGGCGGGGCGCCTATTACGAGAAAGCCGGCGCCCTGCGCGACATCGTGCAGAACCATCTGATGCAGCTGCTCAGCATCACCGCCATGGAGCCGCCGGTGAACTTCGACGCCGAGACGGTCCGCGACGAGAAGGTCAAGGTGCTCAAATCCATCCGGCCCGTGCTGGAACAGGACGTCGTGCGCGGGCAGTACGGCCCGGGCTGGGTGGCCGGGCAGCCGGTCAAGGGCTATCGCGAGGAGGAGCACGTGGCGCCGGACTCGATCGTGGAGACCTACGTCGCGATGCGGCTGTTCGTCGACAACTGGCGCTGGGCGGAGACGCCCTTCTACCTGCGCACGGGGAAGCGTCTGCCCAGCCGCGCCTCCGAGATCGCAATCCAGTTCAAGAGCGCGCCCCACCTCCCATTTCAGAAGACGGCGGTCGTCGGGCTGACGCCGAACGTGCTGGTGATGCGCATCCAGCCCCACGAAGGGACCTCGCTGAAGATCGCGGCCAAGATCCCCGGCCCCGTGATGCGCATGCGGACCGTGAATATGGATTTCTTCTACGGTTCGTCGTTCCTGATCGAGTCGCCGGACGCGTACGAGCGCCTGATCCTGGATTGCATGCTCGGGGATCCGACGCTCTTCGCTCGCGAGGACGAGGTGGAGCGGGCCTGGGGGCTGGTCGACCAGATCGAGGCGATGTGGGCGAAGCAACCGCCGCCCAGGTTCCCGAACTACGCGGCCGGAACCTGGGGGCCGGAAGAAGCCGACGCGCTGATCGAGCGTGACGGCCGCCGGTGGCGCCGGCCATGAGCGAGTTCACCTCGGCCGGCGTCGTCGACGTCCACGCCATTGAGGAGGAGCTCGCCCAGGTGCGCTGGAAGCAGCGGCGCGAGGGCGAAGGTGATGCCGCCGAGCACGCGGCGGCCGAGGCGCGTGCCAATGTCCTGAACCTGATCGCGGTCGTGGAGTCGGAGCGCGACGTCGACCAGGTGTCCCGGGTGCTCGACGGCCTCGCCGTCCATCATCCATCGCGGACGTTGATGCTGCTCGCGCAACCGGATCGCTCGGCCCTGAAGCTCGAGGCGAAGGTCACCACGCAGACCCAGCAGGACGGGCCGCGGGTCATCAACTCGGAGCGCGTCTTCCTGCATGCCCACGGGCGGGTGGCGCGCCATCTCGCCAGCCTCGTCACCCCGCTCCTGATCCCGGACCTCCCCGTGATGCTGTGGTGGCCCCGCCGCCCCGACTTCGAGACCGAGCTCTTCCGCGAGCTGGCCGACCTCTGCGACCGGCTCGTGGTCGACACGGATGACGGGTTCGAGACGGCCGACCTGTTCCGCCTGCTCGACGTGGCGCGGCGCCGGCACGCGCGCTGCGCGGTCGGCGACTTCACCTGGGCCCGGCTGATGCCGTGGCGGCACCTGACCGCCCAGTTCTTCGACGTCGCCGCGCACCGCGAACGTCTCGCGCACATCCGCGGCGTGAGCGTGGTCTCGGGCGAGGGCCGCCCGATGCAGTGCCGGCTGCTCGCCGGGTGGATCCGCAGCCGGATGCGCAAGGTGGGGCTGGAGGTCCCCTGGGACCTGCGGCAGGATCCGGCGCTGGAGTCGGGCATCTCTCAGTTCATGATCTACACGGCCGGTCCCGACCAACCGGCGCGCTTCTCGATCATCCGGCAGCGGGGAAACCGGCTGTCGACCGAGGTGCGGATCGGCGACCAGGAGCAGGTGGGACGCACCGTGCGCGTCCAGCCGCGCAAGGCGGAAGACCTGCTGGCCATCGAGCTGACCCTGCCCGGCCACGACATCCTCTATGAGGAGGCGCTGGCCGCCGCGGCGGAAGACTGACCGCGCAGCGATCCAGGCGGCGCGGCCGATCGATATCATTGACGGACCGATGAGCAGGGCGTCGACCAGAAGGTGCTAGCCGTTCCCGCCGTTGACGCGCGCAACGCCCGGCCGGCGCGGGCAGGCTGCTCCCGATGACGACGCCGATCACGGTCGTCGACGACGCGCGGGCGGTTGCCCTGACCGGTGCGGCGCGGATCGCGGAGGCGGTGAGCTCGGCGGTCGCGGCGCGGGGCGTGTGCTTCCTCGCGCTGGCCGGCGGGGAGACGCCGCGCGGGTGCTACGAGGTGCTGGCCCGGCCGCCGTTCAGTGACGAGGTGCCCTGGGCCCAGGTCGTGTTCTTCTGGTCGGACGAGCGCTGCGTTCCGCTGACCGACCCGGCCAGCAACTACCGGTTGGCGAAGGAGACCCTGCTCGATCGCGTCCCGGTCACGCCGGACAGCGTGGTGCCGGCGCCGGTCGACGCGGGGACGCCCGAGGTGGTCGCCGAGCGATACGCTCGCGCCCTGGACCGCGTGCCGGGCGGGCCGGACGGCTGGCCCCGCTTCGACCTGATCCTGCTCGGCCTGGGCGAAGATGGGCACACCGCCTCGCTCTTCCCCGGCGACCCGGTGCTGGAAGAACGGAGCGCGCGGGTGCGGGCGGTCCGGGCGAGCAAGCCGCCGCCCGACCGGATCACGTTCACGCTGCCGGTGCTGAACGCGGCCCGATCGATCGTGTTCCTGGTGCAGGGAGCGGGGAAGCGCGAGGCGCTCGCCCGGGTCCGATCGGGCGATCGCTCGGCGCCGGCGGCCCTCATCCGGCCAACAGAGGGCCGGGTCGAGGTGATCGCGGACCGCTCCGCCGCCGGCTGAGCTCGGATCCGGGCACCCCAGCGTAGGACCTGACGGTCGGAGGACCGTGTCCCCTTGCACCACCACCGCCGCGGGCCGATGCTGACCGTGCAAGGAGGGTGGTCAGACTATGGATACTCAACTCACTCGCCGGACGCCCGGCGCAGCCGGCGGGAGCTTCGCGTCGACGCTGGCCCGGCCCGAACTCAGCTTCGCCTACG
>DASQGL010000070.1:0-11379 GCA_035632635.1 Candidatus Limnocylindrales bacterium | reverse complement strand
GCTGTGCGGGTCCGTCCCGGCGACGAAGGCGACCGTGTCGGCCCAGAACGCCGCCGGGTTCCAGAGGAAGAACGGGCCGATCGTGAGCGCGGCGGGGACGGCCAGCCCCGCCAGGATCCCCGCCGTGCGCAGCGGCCGGCGCCCGCCGCACCGGCGCACGATGGCGACCGCGATCAGGATCGCGAAGAAGACGGCGAACGGCTTAAAGGCCAGGGCGGCGCCGAACGCCAGCGCGGCCAGCCGCAGCCGGCCCCGCGAGAAGGCCAGCAGGCCGAGAGTGATCCCGGCTAGCCAGAGGATGTCGTTGCGCCCCTGGGGAAAGTAGAACAGCGGGTCGAGGAAGAGCGCGCAGAGGGCGACGTATCGCCATTCCCATCGCCAGGGCATGGCCCAGAGCGCCCAGCCGCCAACCCCGATCGCTCCGAGCCAGACCAGCCGGACGTCGAAGGGCAGGTGCAGGGCGAAGCTCAGCGCGGCAAAGGGCAGGGGCAGGAGGAACGTCGCGGGGTAATAGACGTAGTGGAACAGGGACGGGTCGAGGGGGGTGTTCACGTACCAGTGCCAGAGCCGCATGCTCGTGCGGCTGTAGTCCCGGCCGTACGGGTTCTGGCCCGAGAGCACGAACCGGATCGCCTCCTCGGTCTGGTAGGCGCCGTCGTGCATCAGGATCGGCACGCCCGTCTTCATCCGGTAGGCGACGAGGATCAGCAGGGGCAGCGCAACGGCCATCGCGAGAAAGAGCGCCAGCGCCACAAGCGGGCGGCGCCGTCGGAGCAGGGCAACCGCCGCCCCGGCTGCGCTGAGTCCGAGCCCGCCCATCAGGAGGAGGCCGGCGAGGCGGGGGATGAACAGGCCTTGCCCGAACCACAGCCAGGTCGACCCCGCGGTCAGCGCGCCGAAGGCCAGCAGGGCGTAGGCCGGACGAAAGAGGGTCAGCCGCCGCCGCGGTTTCGCCGGGGCGGCGATCGTGGGCCTCATGCGGCGGCCCGCACCGCGGATTCCTCCGGTCGGGTGCGCAGGCTGCCAACCAGGCCGGCGCCGATCAGCTCGGCGCCGAGCAGCAGATGCGTGTCGTGGAAATAACGACTGACGTAGAGGACGAGCAGGAAGGCCAGGCCGCACAGGGTGAGCACGGCCCCGAGCGCCGGCCGGCGACGCAGCCACCACCAGCCCAGCAGCCACACCGCCAGCGCGGCCCCGATCTCGAGCACCGCAAAGGGGAAGGCATCGCGGGGACCGTGGATGATCCCGCTCGACAGGAGGAGGCTGGACAGGCCCATCCCGTTGATGGGATACGCCTGCGGGCCGCTCCCGGCCAGGAACACGATCGTGTCGTCGAAGAACGCGTGGGCGTTCCAGGCGAGGAAGGGCAGGACGACCAGGCCCAGGATGGCGGCGGCCGCCCCGGCGGCGCGCGCCACCTCGCGCGCCGGCGCGCCCCGAACGATCGCCCAGGTGACGATGAGGGGGACGGCCAGCGCGGCATGCTGCTTCGTGGCCACGGCCAGCCCGAGCAGCGCGCCCATCACGAGGACCTGGCGGCGATCCGCGCACAGCAGCGCCCCCAGGAGGATGGCGACCACGGGCAGATCGTTGTCTCCGAGGACGGCGAGCAACGGGTGCAGCGGCAGCAGGAAGAAGGCGATCGCCGCCAGCCGGCCGCCTGAGCCCACAAGCAGGCGTCGCAGGAGCACCCAGATGGCGGCGGCGGCCAGCAGCAAGAACCAGCGCTCGTCCCACCACCCGATCAGCGCGGACGCCGCGGCCTGGAGGGGCAAGGGCAGCAGGAATTGCCCCGGCCAGGTCACGAGGTGATGGAGGGCCGGGCTGGCGAACGGTTCGCTCCAGGGCGCGCGCCCGAGCCCGGCCGCGGCGTAGTCGGCGCCGTAGGGGTCGACGCCGCGGAGCAGGAACGCGCCCGCCAGCTGGGTCTGCATCGCGCCGTCGCCGATCGGGGCGGTCCCGCTCGTCTGGAGGTGCCACCGGACGATGCCCCCCACCACGGGCACGGCATACAGGGACACGACCGCCGCCGCGGTCAGCGCGTCCCGGGCCCGCGGTCGTAGGGCCGCGGCGACGACCGCGACGCCGGTGGCGCCCAACCAGACGGCGGTCCACGCAGGCGCCCACGCCCAGACGGCGGCGATGCGCCAGTCGATCACCCCCGCGGGGATCGCGAGGAGGAGCAGGAGCAGGGCGTCGGCATGCCGCACGACCGCCGGGCCGACCGGCCGGACGGGCCGGGTGCCAACCGCCGAGGCCACCTTGCTACAACGCCGGTCGGCGACCGGTTCCGGCGGCGAGCTAGAGTTAGGCGCACGCGGCCGGGGCCGCCGCCAATCAATGGGAGGACTGACATGACACGTCGTCGCCTCGAGCCGGAAGACCTCTATGCCATCAAGCTGGTCGAGGACCCGCGGCTCTCGCCGGACGGCGCCCGCGTCGCCTATGTCGTGATGGAGATCGACCGCCCCAGCTACGAGTACCGCCGGGCCATCTGGATCGCGCCGACCGATGGCGGCGCGCCCCGGCGCTTCACGAGCGGCGGCAACGACAGCGTCCCGCGGTGGTCGCCTGACGGCCGCGCGCTGGCGTTCGTGCGCGGGCCGGCCGGCGAGGTCAAGCCGAAGGACGAAGCCGAGCGCGACCACGGCGTCGGCAAGGGCCAGGTCTTCATCGTGCCCGCCGACGGGGGCGAAGCGCGCCAGCTGACGTTCATGCGCCACGGCGCCGCTGAGCCGACCTGGTCGCCCGACGGGCGGAGCATCGTGTTCACCGCCGAGGTGGGGGATCCCGACGATCCCGAAGCCGAGGAGGCCGCGCTGCATGACAAGCGCATCCCCGCGGTCCGCACCATCGACCGCCTCTGGCACCGCCTTGACGGCAAGGGATGGATCTACGAGCGGCGGGCGCACCTCTTCCAGGTGCCGGCAGAGGGCGGCGAGCCCCGGCAGCTCACCGACGGCGACTGGGACGACGGGCTTCCCAGGTACTCGCCGAGCGGCCGCGAGCTGGCCTTCCTTTCCGACCGCAGTGCGGACCGCTGGACCTGGCCGGGCGCCGACGTCTGGGTGCTCGAGCTCGCAACCGGTGCGCTGCGCCGCATCACCGACGAGACCCAGTCCTGCGCCACGCTCAGCTGGTCTCCGGATGGCGAGACGCTCGCCTTCACGGCGCAGCCGCGGCGGAAGTCGAATTACTACACCGACCTGTACGTCGCACCCGCCGCCGGCGGCGCGCGGCGCAAGCTGACCAGGGACTACAAGCCGACCTTCGGCGACGAAGCGATCGATGACCAGCGCGCCGGCCACCACGCGCCCGACCCCGTGTTCTCGGCGGACGGATCGTCGCTGCTCGCGCTCGTGTCCGGCGAAGGCTCGACCCAGGTCGTGGAAGTCCCAGCCGGAGGGGGAACCCCGAAGGCGATCACGGGGAGGGGGCGCCGGATCTACGCCATGAGCGCGGACCGGTCCGGCACGCGCCTCGCGCTCGCCGCGTCGACACCGCTTGTGCCGGGCGACCTGTACGTGGCGCCCGCGAAAGGCGGCGCGGAACGCCGGCTCACGAACCTGAACCAGGACCTGCTCGAAGACATCGCGCTCGCCGCACCCGAGGAGTTCCGCTTCAAGGGCGCCGACGGATGGGACATCCAGGGCTGGATCATCCGGCCCGTGCCGGCGGCCGCCCAGCCGGCGCCCGCGATCCTCGAGATCCACGGCGGTCCGATGGCGATGTACGGGCACAGCTTCTTCTTCGAGTTCCAGCTGCTCCAGGGGCGGGGCTATGCGATCGTCTACAGCAACCCGCGGGGGAGCACCGGCTATGGCGGCGATTTCTCCAACGCGGTCAACAACGATTGGGGCGGCAAGGACTACGAGGACATCATGGCCGGCCTCGAGTACGCGGTGGAGAAGGGCTGGGTCGATCCCGGTCGCCTCGGCGTGGCCGGCGGCAGCTACGGTGGCTACATGACGAACTGGGCAGTCTCACACACCGACCGGTTCAAGGCGGCGGTGACCATGCGCTGCGTCGCGAACATGGCAAGCATGTTCGGCACGAGCGACATCGGGTGGGAGCTCACCGTCGAGGAGATGGGTGGCGCCGTGCCCTGGACGGACCTCGATCGGATCATGGAGCGCTCGCCCATCACCTACGTCGAGAAGATCACGACCCCGCTGCTGATCCTGCACAGCGACAACGACCTGCGCTGCCCGATCAGCGAGGCGGAGCAGATGTTCACCGCCCTGAAGTTCCTCGGCCGCGAGGTCACCATGAAACGCTTCGAGGGGCAGACCCACGACCTGTCGCGAAACGGGCATCCCCGATCGCGCATCATCCGGCTCCACGCCATCCTCGACTGGTTCACGTCGCACATCGACGTGCAGGCGAAGCCCACGGCGCAGGCGGAGCGCACGCCCGCGGGCGCGGCGTCCCGGCGCCGCCGCTGAGCCCACGTTCGTCCGCCGCTGAAACAAGAGAGCCGCCCGGAGGCGGCTCTCTTGCGGTATGCAGAAGGCTGCGGCTTAGCTCGCGGGCGTCGCCGGCACCGCCGCCGGCAGCTCGGCGAAGAGCTTGAACGACTCCTCGCGCAGCTTCTGGTAGTAATCCAGGCCGGTCCCGGCCGGGATCAGCTTGCCGATGATCACGTTCTCCTTGAGCCCGCGCAGCCGGTCCACCTTGCCCGAGATCGCGGCCTCGGTCAGGACCCGCGTGGTCTCCTGGAAGGACGCGGCCGACAGCCAGCTCGCCGTGTTGAGCGCGGCCTTGATCAGGCCGAGCAGCACGGTCTGCGCCACCGCCGGGTCGCCGCCCTCGGCCAGCACCTTCGCGTTCGCCTCCTCGTACTCCCACTGCGAGACGATCTCGCCCGGCAGCAGGTCGGTGTCCCCGGCGGAGTCGATGCGAACCTTGCGCATCATCTGCCGGATGATCACCTCGATGTGCTTGTCGTTGATGTCGACGCCCTGGGAGCGGTACACCTTCTGAACCTCTTCCACGAGGTAGGTCTGGACGGCCTCCCGACCCAGGATGTGGAGCAGCTCCTGCGGGCTGATCGAGCCCTCGGTGATCTGCTGGCCGGCCTTGATCCGCTGCCCGCTCTGGACGTTGATCCGCGACCCGTGCGGGATCAGGTACTCGCGCCACTCTTCGTCGGTCGACCGGATCACGATCTGGTTGCGCTCGACCCGGGCCACCCCGGACGCGCGGGACCGCAGCACCTGCTCCTGGCCGTCGTCGCCCGGACCCTTGGCGATCTCCTGGCCTTCCTGGACCACGTCGCCGCTCGACACGAGGGGCTGCATCTTGCCGGTGAGCACGTAGGGGATGTCATAGACGTCGCGAGAGGTGACCTTGACCTTTCGGACGCTGTCCGTCCGGATGATCTCGACCTCGCCGTCGATCTCCGAGATGATCGCCTTGCCCTTCGGGATCCGCGCCTCGAAGAGCTCCTCGACCCGGGGCAAGCCCTGGGTGATGTCCGTTCCGGCGACACCGCCGGTGTGGAACGTCCGCATGGTGAGCTGCGTCCCCGGTTCCCCGATCGACTGGGCGGCGATCACGCCGACCGCCTCGCCGATCTCGACCAGCTTGCCGGTCGCCAGGTTGCGGCCGTAGCAGAGGCGGCAGACGCCCTCGCGCGCCTGGCAGGTCAGCACCGACCGGACCTTGACCTGGGTCACGCCGGCCTGGATCAGCGCACGCGCCTGGAGATCGCTGATCTCAGCGCCCTCCTTCACCAGGACCTCCTGGCTCTGCGGGTCGCGGACCTCGGCGGCCGCGACGCGACCGGCGATCCGCTCGAAGAGCGGCTCGGTGAGCGCCCGCTCCTCCGAGATATCGGTCACCCAGACGCCTGACGTGGTGCCGCAGTCTTCACTGCGGACGATGACGTCCTGGGCCACGTCCACCAGCCGTCGGGTCAGGTACCCGGAGTCGGCGGTCCGCAGCGCGGTGTCGGCCAGCCCCTTGCGGGCGCCGTGGGTCGAGATGAAGTACTCGAGCACGGTCAGGCCTTCCGAGAAGTTCGCCTTGATCGGCAGGTCGATGATCCGGCCGGTGGGGTCGGCCATCAGGCCGCGCATGCCGGCCAGCTGCCGGATCTGCTGGATGTTCCCGCGGGCCCCGGAGTTCGCCATCATGAAGACGGGGTGCAGGGCGTCGAAGCTCCTCATGGTGGCCGCCGTGACCTCGTCGGTCGCGTCGGTCCAGAGCTCGACCGTCTGGTTGTAGCGTTCGTCGTCGGTGATCAGACCGCGGCGGAACTGCTGGTCGATGTCGCCCAGCCGCTTCTCGGCCGCCTTCAGGATGCCGGCCTTGCCCGCCGGCGTCTTGATGTCCATCGCGGAGATCGTGATCCCGGCCTTGGTCGCGTACGCGAACCCGAGCCGCTTGATGTCGTTGGCGACCTTGGCGGTCAGCTCGTTGCCGTGAAGGCGGAAGCACTCGGCCACGATGCCGCGCAGCGCCTTCTTGTCCAGGACCATGTTCTGATAGGTCATGGCCTCGCCGTGTCCC
The DNA here is from genome assembly GCA_035632635.1 of Candidatus Limnocylindrales bacterium. GTDB lineage: Bacteria > Chloroflexota > Dormibacteria > CF-121 > CF-121 > CF-120. The sequence continues at coordinate 4,863 of DASQGL010000070.1, read as the reverse complement.
TCGAGCGGCTCCTTGCCGATCGGCAGCACCTGGTTGAAGAGCACCCGGCCGGGCGAGGTGCGAATCATCTCGCCGCGGAAGCGGACCCGGACCTCCTGCTGGACGTGCACTCGACGGTTGTCGAGGGCGAGTAGCACCTCTTCCGCTGTGCCGTAGGTCGGAAGGTCCTCGTCCTTGACGTCGGGCGTCGCCTTGACCATGGTCAGGTAGTAGGTGCCGAGCACGATGTCCTGGGTCGGGCTGATGACCGGGCTGCCGTCGGACGCCGACAGGATGTTGTTGGACGACATCATCAGGTTCTTGGCCTCGGCAATGGCGCCGGAGAAGAGCGGCACGTGCACGGCCATCTGGTCGCCGTCGAAGTCCGCGTTGAACGCGTGGCACACCAGCGGATGGATCTGGATCGCGGATCCCTCGACGAGCACCGGCATGAACGCCTGGATGCCGAGACGGTGCAGCGTGGGCGCACGGTTGAGGAGCACCGGGTGCTCCTTGATGACCTCGTCGAGGACGTCCCAGACCTCGGGCCGCACCCGCTCCACCATGCGCTTGGCCGACTTGATGTTCTGCGTGAAGCCCTTGTTGACCAGCTCGCGCATGACGAACGGCTTGAACAGCTCGAGCGCCATCTTCTTGGGCAGGCCGCACTCGTGCAGCTTCAGCTCCGGGCCGACCACGATCACCGAGCGACCCGAATAGTCGACGCGCTTGCCCAGCAGGTTCTGGCGGAACCGCCCCTGCTTGCCCTTCAGCATGTCCGACAGCGACTTCAGCTTGCGGTTGCCGGTCCCGGTGATCGCCCGGCCCCGGCGGCCGTTGTCGATCAGGGCATCGACCGCCTCCTGGAGCATGCGCTTCTCGTTGCGGACGATGATCTCGGGCGCGCCCAGCTCGAGCAGCCGCTTCAGGCGGTTGTTGCGGTTGATCACGCGGCGGTACAGGTCGTTGAGGTCGGAGGTCGCGAACCGGCCACCGTCCAGCTGCACCATGGGACGCAGCTCCGGCGGGATCACCGGCAGCACCTCGAGGATCATCCAGGTCGCGGATGCGCCCGACTTGCGGAACGCCTCGACCACCTTGAGCCGCTTGATCGCCTTCTGCCGGCGCTGGCCCGAGGTCGACTTCGACTCCTCGCGGAGGGTGGCCGCTTCCTGGACCAGGTCGACCCGGGCGAGCAGCTCCTTGATCGCCTGGGCGCCGATCGACGCCTTGAAGACCTTGCCGAACTTCTCGGTGAACTCGCGGAACTCCTGGTCGGTGAGCAACTGCTTGACGAAGAGCGCCTCGAGCTGGGTCTTGGACGACTCGATGTCGCCGGAAAGGCCCTCGCTGTCCTTCTTGAGCCGCTCGTTGAGCTGCGCCACCTTGGCCTCGTGCTCCTCGCGCCACTTGGCGATTTCCTCGTCGGCCTTGCCCTTCAGCTCCTGCTGCCGCTTCTTGAGGGACGACTGCAGCGAGCTGATCTTCTTCTCGACCTGCTTGGGCAGCTCGCGGGCCAGCTTGTCCTCGAACAGCGTGCCCTTCTCAATCACGACCTCCTCGTCGTCGCCCTCGCCGATGGTGAAGTTGGTGGCCGCCTTCTTGCCTTTCTGCGCCTTGATCTTCTCGACCAGTTCCTTGGCGCGCGAGGTCATCGCGTCGACCGTCTCGTCGAGCGACGTCTCCAGCTCGCGGGCATCCGCCCGGGTCTTCTCCTGGCGCGCCTTGACCCGCTGGTCGAGCTCGTCCTTCAGCTCCTTGGCCTGGGCGTCCCGCTCCTCCTGGAGCTTGACGACGCGGTCATTGTGCTGCGGCGACGACTTGGACAGGTATTCCTTGCGCGCCTCCTCGTCGATGTTCGTGACGATGTAATTCGCGAAATAGAGCACCTTCTCGAGGTTGCGCGGGGACATGTCGAGCAGGAGCCCCATCCGCGAGGGAATCCCCTTGAAGTACCAGACGTGGCTGACCGGCGAGGCCAGCTTGATGTGGCCCATCCGCTCGCGCCGCACCTTGGAGCGCGTGACCTCCACCCCGCACTTGTCGCAGATGATCCCCTTGTAGCGGTAGCGCTTGTACTTGCCGCAGTGACATTCCCAATCCCGCTGCGGACCAAAGATCTTCTCGCAGAAGAGTCCGTCCCGCTCCGGCTTCAGGGTGCGGTAGTTGATCGTCTCCGGCTTGGTCACCTCGCCGTGCGACCACGACAGGATGGTCTCGGGCGAGGCCAGCGAGAGCTTGAGCGCGTCGAAGTTTTCCAGTTTCAGTGTCATTGCTACCTCAGGGAATCCAGTGGATTTTGCGAGCGGGTCGCACTCCAATCCGACTCGTCGATCTCGTCACGTTCCAGGTTGATGCCCAGGTCGAGCGGCATCTCGGAGATGTCGTCCTCAGAGAGGATGACCTGCTTCTCGCCGTCCGACTGGATCTCCACGCCCAGCGCCAGGCCTTCGAGCTCCTTGACGAGCACGCGGAACGACTCGGGGATCCCGGCCTCCAGCGTGTTCTCGCCCTTGACGATCGCTTCGTAGGCCTTGACCCGGCCCACGATGTCGTCCGACTTCACGGTCAGGATCTCCTGCAGGATGTGTGAGGCCCCGTAGGCTTCGAGCGCCCAGACCTCCATCTCGCCGAAGCGCTGGCCGCCGAACTGCGCCTTGCCGCCCAGCGGCTGCTGGGTGACCAGCGAGTAGGGGCCGGTCGACCGCGCATGGATCTTGTCCTCGACCAGGTGGGCCAGCTTGAGCATGTAGATGTAGCCGACCGTCACCTCGTGATCGAACGCCTCGCCCGTCCGACCGTCGCGCAGGGTGATCTTGCCGCTCTCCGGCAGGCCGGCGCGGACCAGTTCCTTCTCGATCAGCTCTTCCGAAGCACCGTCGAAGACCGGGGTCGCCACCTTGATGCCGAGCGCGTGCGCCGCCCAGCCGAGGTGCGTCTCGAGCACCTGGCCGAGGTTCATGCGGCTCGGCACACCGAGCGGATTGAGCACCAGCTCGACCGGGGTCCCGTCCGGCATGTAGGGCATGTCCTCGGTCGGGAGGATCCGGGCGATGACGCCCTTGTTGCCGTGGCGGCCGGCCATCTTGTCGCCCTGGGCGATCTTGCGCTTCTGGGCCACGTAGACGCGGACCAGCTGGTTGACGCCCGGCGCCAGCTCGTCCTTCGTCTCGCGACTGAAGATCTTGACGTCGACGACGATCCCGCGCTCGCCATGCGGAACACGCAGCGAGGAATCGCGCACCTCGCGCGCCTTCTCGCCGAAGATGGCGCGCAGCAGGCGCTCCTCGGCGGACAGCTCCGACTCCCCCTTCGGGGTGATCTTGCCCACCAGGATGTCGCCCGGGTGGACCTCCGCCCCGATGTAGACGATGCCGCGCTCGTCCAGGTTCTTGAGGGTCTCGTCACTGACGTTGGGGATGTCCCGGGTGATCTCCTCCGGGCCCAGCTTGGTGTCGCGGGCTTCGATCTCGTATTCCTCGATGTGCACCGAGGTGTACTTGTCCTCACGCACGACCGACTCGGAGATCAGGATCGCGTCTTCGTAGTTGTAGCCCTCCCAGGGCATGAAGGCGACCAGGATGTTGCGGCCGAGCGCCAGCTCGCCCTCCGACGTCGCCGGCCCGTCAGCCAGGACGTCGCCCGCCTTCACCTTGGTGCCCGCCTCGACGATGACGCGCTGGGAGAGGCAGGTGCCCTGGTTGGAGCGCTCGAACTTGTGGATCGGATACCAGTGGTCGACCGAGCCGTCCGCCGGACGGAGCAGGATGCCGAGCTCGCGCTTGGTGCTCTCCGCCTTGCTCGCCGGGTTGTCCGCCGGCGGCGGAGCGGCGCAGGAGATGACCTCGCCGTCGACCTTGGCCACGATCAGCTCGCCCGAGTCCTTCGCCGAGGCGACCTCCATGCCGGTGCCCACGATGGGCGCCTCGGTCACGACCAGCGGCACCGCCTGGCGCTGCATGTTCGACCCCATCAACGCCCGGTTCGCGTCGTCGTGCTCGAGGAACGGAATCAGCGCCGTCGCCACGCTGACCGTCTGCTTGGGGGAAACGTCCATGTACTGGATCCGATTGACGTCCGCGTTCAGGAACAGGTTCTTGGTCCGGGCCGTGGTCCGCTCCTCCATGAAGTGGCCCTGCTCATCCACCGGCGCATTCGCCTGCGCGACGATATAGCGGTCCTCTTCGTCGGCGGACAGGAAATGGATCTCGTCGCTGACCCAGGCCTTGATCGGCACCTCGCCGACCTTCGCCTTGATCAGGGCGTCGACGGTGGCCGCGTCCAGGACCTCATCCTTGCGGGCGATGCGGGTCTTGTGGTCCTTCTCCAGGATCTCCTCGCGCGCGCTCCGGCCGATCAGCCGGTCGCGATAGGCCTTATCCGCCGGCATGCTGCTGTAGACGCGGCGGAACGGGGTCTCGATGAAGCCGTACCCGTTGACGCGGGCAAACGTCGCCAGCGAGCCCATCAGCCCGATGTTCGGACCTTCCGGCGTCTCGATCGGGCAGATGCGGCCATAGTGCGAGTGGTGCACGTCGCGGACGTCGAAACCGGCGCGCTCGCGCGAGAGGCCGCCCGGCCCCAGCGCCGAGAGGCGCCGCTTGTGGGTCAGCTCGGCCAGCGGGTTCGTCTGGTCCATGAACTGGGAGAGCTGGCTCGCGCCGAAGAACTCCTTGATGGCCGCGACCCCCGGCCGGGCATTGATCAGGCTGGCCGCCGTGACCGTCGCGGCGTCGCAGATCGTCATGCGCTCCTTGATGATCCGCTCCATGCGGATCAGGCCCATGCGGAATTGGTTCTGGAGTAGCTCGCCCACCGCACGCACCCGGCGGTTGCCCAGGTGGTCGATGTCGTCGGGCTCACCGCCCCCGTTGTTCAGCTCGA
>DASQGL010000069.1:0-18482 GCA_035632635.1 Candidatus Limnocylindrales bacterium | reverse complement strand
AAGCGCCCGGTCACATCGAAGGCGATCCCGTTGAGCGAATCGACGCCTGGCAGCGTGGCGAAGTCGTGCGCCTGCCCGGCGCCGTCGATCCGGGTCACCCCGAACGGCTTGCTGAGCCGCAGGGCGAAGAGGTCATCCCGGACGAAATTGCAGCCGGCTGCGGCGACGTGCAGCCCGGGGGAGAGGGCGATGTACGATTCGCCCGGGGTCGCCTGGTATCCGTTCGCGCCGTCGCCAAACGGCGCAACCGTTCCCGAGGGCGTCACCAGCGCCAGGCGCTGGCCCGCGGCGACGACCAGCGATCCGTCGCTGCGCGGTCCCACCACGTCGAAGATGCCCAGGATGTGGCGCCACTGCTCCCAGGTGGCCAGCCCGCCGCCCGCGCCCGGCAGCCCGCCCGTGATCGCCGCGATCCCGAGAAGGGCGATCACGCTCCCCATCCCCCGAAGGACGGTGGGGCTGAAAGCACGCATGTTCGTCAAGCCCCAGGCCGGCTGCACGTCGCTGAGTGTATGGGCTTGGCGACCGGGCGGCGCGCCGCCGGGAGAGCGGGAGGCGCGATGAGGTCGGCCAGTTTCGCCGAGGTCGCGTTTCCGGTCAGCCGACGGCCTTCCACCTCAACCACCGGCACCGACCGAATCCCCTTGCGCAGCAGCAGCTCGGGTCTGAGTGTCACATCGACTTCCTCGAGCTCGAATGCCAACAGGGTCTTCAGGGAATGCAGGCGCCGACGGACGATCGGGCAGAAGGGGCATCCGAGCGCCGTGTAGAGCGTGACGTGCATGGCGGCCGTGCGGTGCGGCGGGGGGGCGGCCACCCCGGGACGATCCGCGACGCTACCGTAGCCGAGGGACCGGGAGAGGCTGGGAAAGAAGCGGAGGTACCCCCACATCAGGAGGGGCACGCCGACCAGCCAGATCGGAATCACCGGGACCAGGCGGCCGATTGCGAGACCGACCACACCCCCGAGGTACACGAGCCACGACAGGTAGATGAAGGCGATTGGGCAGCGTTGGGGCAACAACCCTCGCATGCCCGTAGCATGCGAGGAGGCCGGCCCTCTCGAATGCGCCGATGGGCCTCCAGGGATGGGGACCAACGGCCCGGGCCGCGATGTCCGTGTTCAGCGAGCCCAGACGCCCACGGGCCGAAAGCGCTGGGGCACGTCGACGAGGAGAAACTCGGAGTGCTCGCGCGCGCGTACTTCGAGCGCCGGTTCGTCGGCAATCTTCACCGCGTCGCCCCCAGAGAGTTCGACGCTCCCCAGTGCCGCCCGACCCTCGATCAGATACAGGTAGCCACCGCGCTGCTCCCCGAACCGGTGGGTCACCGCGGTCCCGGGTGTGAGGGCGGCGACGTACACCGCGGCGTCCTGATGCACCCTGATCGGGTCGGTGCGCTCCGGGCCGATCACCTTGAGCAGGCGGTCGGCCCGATCCTCCGCCGAGAACTGCCGCTGCTGCACGGCGGGCGGGAGGCCTGGCGTATCGGGCAAGATCCACAGCTGGAGAAACTCCATCGGTTCGGTTGTCGACCCGTTCTGCTCCGAGTGCTCAGCCCCCGACCCGAGCGTCATCAGCTGGACGCCGCCCGGATAGAGGATGCCGTCATTGCCCAGGCTGTCGGCGTGCCGGAAGGTTCCCTTCCACACGTACGTGATCCCCTCCACGTCGGCATGAGGATGCATCGGCCAGACCGCGCCCGGCTCCAGCCGATCGTGGTTGAAGACCCGGAGCGGTCCCACGCCCATCTGCCGCGGGTCACGATAGCGATCGAAGGAGAAATGCCACCGCGCATCGAACCACCCGCCGCTCTCGTGGTGGATCTCCTGGTCGCGACGAACCTCGAGCATCGGCGTCCCTCCTTCGGGATGAGCCCGTCGGCGTACCGTACGGAGGGAAAGGATATGTCATCGACCGCCGCGTTCCGCTGACCACGATCGCAGCCGAATGGCTGCGCCTGGGTGCGATCGGGTTTGGGGGGCCGCCCACGCACATCCGGCTGCTTCGGCGTCTCTGCGTAGAGCGCCGGGGATGGATGACAGCTGAGGAGTTCGAGGATGGGATCGCCGCCACCACCCTGCTTCCGGGGCCGGCATCGACGCAGCTGGCCATCTACTGCGCCTGGCGGATCGGCGGCGCGCCAGGCGGTCTCCTCGGTGGAGCGTGCTTCATCGCGCCCGGGCTCGTGGCGATCCTCGTGCTCGCCGCGATCTTTCTCAGCCAGCGACCACCGGGCTGGGTGCTGGGGGCCGCGGCCGGGGCAGGCGCCGCCGTGCCGGCCGTCGCGATCGCCGCCGCCGCCGCGTTACTGCCGGCCAGCTTGGCGCGGACCGGCCCAGCTCGACTCAACCGCGTGCGCTGGATCGTCTACCTGCTCGCCGGGGCCACCGCCGCCGCCACCGTCGGCGAGTGGCTCGTCCTCCTGCTGATCGCGTGCGGCCTGGCGGAGACGATCGCGCGCGGCCAGGTTTCGATCCCGAAAAGCCTGCCTGCGGTCTTCGCGCTCACCGGGTCGCTGTCCGGCGCGAGCGCGCTGGCCCTCGCCTGGGTCGCCTTCAAGGTCGGGGCGCTCTCGTACGGCGGAGGCTTCGTCATCATTCCACTGATGCAGCACGACGTCGTGCAGACGTATCACTGGATGACCGGGTCGCAATTTCTCGACGCCGTCGCGCTCGGCCAGGTCACGCCGGGTCCGGTGGTGCTGACGGTCGCGGTGGTCGGGTACGCGGCCGGGGGCTCGGCCGGCGGGCTGCTCGCGACGCTCGTCGCGTTTGCGCCGTCCTTTGCCTTCGTGCTGATCGGAGGGCCGCACTTTCGCCGGGTTCGTCAGAGCGCATTGGCGCAGGCGTTCTTGCTCGGCGCGGGCCCGACCGCGATCGGTGCGATCGCCGGGGCCAGCATTCCGCTGGCGCTCGCGCTGACCCACTCCTGGCAGGCGGTCGTCCTCGCGCTGACGGTCGTCTGGCTGCTGGTCTTGCGCCGCGGCGTGGTGAGTGCGCTGCTCGGGACGGCGGCCCTCGGGATGCTGATCACTCAGCTCGGGATTTCGTAAAGAAAGCTCGGCGCCCCTTGAAGAGGCGCCGAGCTCGTGCGATTCGCCTAGTGGCCCTGGCCCGGCTGGCCTGGCCATGACGGGGCCGGCTTGCTGGCCGGCTCGGCCGGCTTCCCGGGCCACTGCTGGCCGGGCTGTCCGCCCTGGCCGGGCCACGGTTGCGGTTGCGGCTGGCGCTGCTTGTCGGGCCGCTTGTCGCGCTTGCTCTCGGTCTTCATGAAAGCTCTCCTCCTGGGAGATGGATGATGGCGCCGCGCCCGGCCGATGCCTGGCTGGATCGACTATAGGGCGGAAAATCGGGCGAAGGCTTACGTCGCAGAGTTTTCACCCGATCCCGCAGCCCGGGCACAATCCGGTATCGATGAACCGCGAGTGCCGGTGACAATCCTGCCCTGGTGCGGTAACGGCCGCACCATCGCCGGCAAGTTTCTCCGTGGATCCCGGGACGTGCTCAGCCGGCCGGCCCGTAGACGGGATTGATGTGCAACGTGGTCCCGTCGTAGGGGTGCTGGAGAGCGACCGACTCATCGAGCTCGACGCCGAGCCCGGGTGCCTGCGGCGGGATGACATAGCCGTCTTCCCAGCGGATCGGCGTTTTCAGGATTTTCGCGTGAAACCCACTCCAGGTCTCGATGCCTTCCAGGATCAGGAAGTTCGGACTGCACGCGGCCAGCTGGATGTTGGCCGCCCCGACGACCGGTCCGCAGTAGAGGTGCGGCGCGATCTGCGCGTAGTGCGCCTCGGCCATGCCGGCGATCTTCTTGGCTTCGAGGAGTCCGCCGACCCGGCCGAGGTTCAGTTGCAGGATCGAGGCGGCACCGGCCTCGAGGACCCTGGCGAATTCATACTTGGTGGTCAGGCGTTCGCCCGTGGCGATGGGGATCGAGGTCTTGGCCGCCACCTCCGCCATCTCCTCGGGGCGTTCCGGTGGGACCGGCTCCTCGAGCCAGAGCGGGTCGAACGGCTCGAGGCGCTTGGCGAAGCGGATGGCGCCCGCGGTCGTGAACTGCCCGTGCGTCCCGATCAGCAGGTCGCAGTGGAGGCCCACCGCCTTGCGGATGGTTCGGACGTACTCTTGCGCGAGGTCCAGCTCTTCCAGGTCCGGTTGTCGCGGATCCAGCGTCGCGTAATGCCGGGCCGGATCGAACTTCACGGCGGTGAAGCCCTGTTTCACGTACTCGACGGCGCGCTCCGCGGCCAGGATCGGGTCGGTGTAGACGTCGGCGCGATCGCCATCTCGCGCATAGAGATAGGTGTAGGTCCGCAGCCGCTCGTGCACCTGACCGCCGAGCAGGTCGCGGACCGGCTTGCCGACCTCCTTGCCGATGATGTCCCAGCAGGCCATCTCGATGCCGCTCAGCACACCCAGCAGGGATACGTCGGGCCGCCCCGTGTAGCCACGACCGTAGACGTTGCGCCAGAGGCCCTCGATCTGAAACGGGTTGGTCCCGATCACGAGATGGGCCGCGACGTCGTCGATCATCCGGAGCATGACCTGCGGGCCGAAGGTGGCGCCGTAGACCTCGCCGATGCCCTCGATCTTGCTGTCGGTGACCAGCTTGACGAAGATGAAGTACCGACCGCCGTGGTGCGGTGGCGGCGTGCCCACGACGAAGGTCCGCAGCTCGGTGATCTTCATCGTCAGTTCACGATCACGTTGCGGATCGCCTGGCCCTCCACGGAGGCTCGGACGGCATCGTTGATCTCGCTGAACGCGTATCGCCGGGTGACCAGTTCGTCCAGTCGCAGCCGGCCCTGCCGGTACAGATCGAGCAGCGCCGGCACGTCCGTATGCGGATGCGCGCCTCCCATCTTGCTCCCAAGGATGCGCCGGCCGTCGTTGGCGATGGCTCCGGCATCCATTCGGCTGGAGCCGCCGGCGGGAGGCATGCCGACCAGCACCACCGTTCCGCCCCGGCGGGCGAGCGCCAGCGCGTCTTCGGCGGCCTGCGGCGACCCGACCGTCACGAAGACCGAATCCGCGCCCCGTCCCTGGGTGAGACGGTGGACGACGGTCGCCGGATCGGCGCGAGCCGGATTGACGCCATCGGTCGCCCCGAGTGCTCGGGCGGCGGTCAGCTTGGCATCGACCACGTCGATCGCCACGATCGTGGAGGCCCCCTGCAGCGCCGCCGCCTGCACGGTGTTCAGGCCCACGCCTCCCGCCCCGATGACCACGACCGTGCTGCCCGGCTCGACCGGGGCGGTGTGGACGGCGGCCCCGAAACCGGTGATCACGGCGCAAGCCAGCAGGCAGGCGCTTTCGAAGGCGACGTCGTCCGGGATGCGCACCGCCTGGGAGGCATCCACCAGGAGCTGCTCGGCGAAGGCGCCGGTGCGCAGCCCCTGGCTGATGGCCGCGCCGTCGCGCGCCCGGAGCGGTGTCTTGTGATCCAGGCGGAAGCGCGCTTCGCAGAAGACCGGGTCGCCGCGGACGCAGAACCAGCACCGGCCGCAGGCGCGGATCAGGCTGACGACCACATGGTCGCCGGGGCTGAGCGCCAGGACGCCGTCGCCGATGTCGGTGACGATGCCGGCCGCCTCGTGGCCGTAGACCGCCGGGAGAGTCCCGCCCCAGGCCCCGGCCAGGTAGTGCAGGTCGCTCTGGCAGATGCCGCAGGCTTTCACGCGGACCCCTACCTCGCCCCGCTCCGGCGGGTCGAGATCGACGTCCTCGATGCGCAGCGGCGCGCCGAAGGCGCGGCAGACCGCCGCCTTCATGGAGGCGGGCGCCCGGAACAGCGGGCAGTAGCGGCTAGACTGGGCGGATGCGCGAGACGGATCTGCTGCGGTCGCTGCGCGCGGTCCGCCAGTTCTCCGACCAGCCCATCCCACGCGACATCCTGCTCGACATCCTGGACGTCGGGCGATGGACCGGGTCTTCCAAGAACACGCAACCGTGGGACCTGATCGTGGTCGAGGAACGCACGACGTTGCAGGCGCTCGCGAAATGCGGGGAGTTCGCCGGTCACCTGGCCGGCGCCCGGCTCGGGATCGCGCTGGTGATGCACGGCGACGACGCCTGGACCTGCATGGACGAGGGCCGCCTGATGCAGAACCTGATGCTGGCCGCATGGGCCCATGGCGTCGGCTCCTGCATCGGGTCCATCTATCCGAGCGACAACGAGCAGCGGGCGAAGGATCTCCTCAGCATCCCGCGCGATCGCTTCCTCCGCACGGTGCTCTCCGTCGGGTATCCGGCGAGTCCGCAAGCGCTGCGGCTGCCTAGAGGCGCGAGCGTCCCGCGGGGACGCCGGCCGCTCGACGACCTGGTGAGCTGGGAGCGGTTCGGCGTGCACGCCCGCTAGCTCAGGAGCCTTTCCAGACCGGCGCGCGCTTCTCGACGAACGCCCGCGCGCCTTCGAGCTGATCCTCGCTGGCGTACAGCCGCGCAACCGTCGGATAAGCGCGCGCGTTGACGCGCGCCAGCGCCTCCTGCACGGACAGGGTCTCCGTCTCGCGGGCGACCTCTTTGATGGCCGCGAAGACGAGCGGCGGTCCCTGGGCCAGCAGGCCGGCCAGTTCACGCGCGCGATTCATCAACTGGGCGAGTGGCACGACGTCGTTCACCAGTCCCCATCGGCGCGCTTCCTCCACCTCCATCCAGCGTCCCGTGAAGAGCAGGTCCATGGCGACGTGGTACGGAATGCGGCGGGGCAGCTTGATGGTGGCGGCGTCGGCGAGCGTTCCCGCCTTGATCTCGGGTAGGGCGAACCGGGCATGGTCGGCGGCGACGATCAGGTCCGCCGAGAGGGCGAGCTCGAACCCTCCCCCCACCGCCATCCCGTTGATGGCGGCGATCACCGGCTTGTTCAGGTTGGGCAGTTGCTGAAGCCCGCCGAAGCCGCCCACGCCGTAGTCGGCGTCCGGCGGTTCGCCGGCCGCGGCCTCTTTCAGATCCCATCCGGCGGAGAAGAAGCGCTCGCCCGCCCCGGTGATGATCGCGATCCGCAGCTCCGGGTCATCGCGGAAGGCGGCGAAGCACTCCCCCATCAGGTGGCTCGTGGCGGCGTCGATGGCGTTCGCCGTCGGCCGGTCGAGCGTCACCTCCAGGATGGCGCCATGGCGGCTGACCTGCACAGGACCCCCCGGCATCAGGCCCCCAGCGGGCGAAGGAGATCCCGGGCGATGATGTGCCGCTGGATCTCGCTGGTCCCGTCCCAGATGCGCTCGACCCGCGCGTCGCGCCACATGCGCTCGAGCGGCAACTCCACCATCAGGCCCATCCCGCCGAAGATCTGCACCGCGCGGTCGGTGACGCGGCCGAGCATCTCGGACGCGTAGAGCTTCGCCTGCGCGATCTCGCGATCGGCGTTGAGGCCCTGATCCAGCCGCCAGGCGGCCGCCAGCGTCAGGTAATCGGCGGCGTCGATCTCGGTGACCATGTCGGCCAGCTGGAAGGAGACGCCTTCGAAGCGCCCGATCGGGCTGCCGAACTGGCGCCGGCGCGCCGCGTGCGTCAGCGCGAGATCGAACGCCCGGCGCGCTTTGCCTACCGAGGTGGCGGCGACCGTGAGCCGGGTCGCGCGCAACCAGCTGTTCGCGACCTCGAATCCACATCCCTCCTCGCCCAGGATCTGCGAGGACGGAACCCGGCACTCGTCGAAGCTGAGGATGCAGTTGTGATAGCCGCGGTACGAGACCGACTGGTAGCCGGGCCGGATCTCGAAGCCTGGCGTTCCGCGGTCGACCAGGAAGCAGGTGATGCGCTTCTTGATCTGACCGGCCACCTGCTCCTCGCCCGTGCTGACGAACAGGATTACGAAGTCCGCGGCATCCGCGTGGCTGATGAAGTGCTTGGTCCCGTTGATCACCCAGTCATCGCCGTCCCGGCGGGCGTAGCACCTCATACTGCGCACGTCCGACCCGGCATCCGGCTCCGACATGGCCAGCGCGTCCATCTTTTCCCCGGCCACGGCGGGCGTAAGGTAGCGGGCGCGCTGCTCCGGGGTGCCGGCGCACAGGATGTTCGACGGGCGTCCCCACCAGACGTGCAGCGCCCAGGTCGTCCGGCCGAGCTCGCGCTCGAGCAGCGCGAGCGTAACCTGATCCAGCCCGCCCCCGCCGAACTCTTGCGGGATGTTGGGCGCGTAGAAGCCGAGCGCCTTGACCTTGCGCTGGATCTCGCGCGCGAGGGGCAGGGGGACCTCGCCCCGGCGCTCGACCTCGTCCTCGAGCGGATGGAGCTCCTTCTCGACGAACGAGCGAACCGTGGTGACCACCATCTCCTGCTCGGGGGTGAGGCCAAAGTTCATTTCGCCACCGCCTCCAGGACTCGGATCAACCGGTCATCGCGCCATCGCTCGAGCTGCTTCATCGACCGGCGTTTGGCCTGCGCCGCCGTCCCGCTGATCATCCGCCGGGCCAGCGTCGAGGTCACCTTCGGCGCCGGCAGTCTCGTCCAGGAGTTCTGCCCGATCGCGAACTGCTCGAGCATGTGCCGCATGCCCGCCTCGCCCCCCGCCATGTGGAAGGCGAGACAGGTTCCCATGAACGCCCAGCGCAGTCCGGGACCGTAGATCACCGCGTCATCGAGTTCCTGGGTGGTGGCGACGCCGGCTGCCACCAGGTGCAGCGCCTCTCGCCACAGCGCTTCCTGGAGACGATCGGAGAGGTAGCCCTCGACCTCGCTTCGAACATGCAACGGGCGCATCCCGAGGCTGCGGTAGAAGCGGATCGCGGCCTCGATCCGGACCGGCGCGGTCTGCTTTCCGCCGACCACCTCGACGAGCGGCAGAAGGTAGACCGGATTGAATGGATGCCCGACCAGGACCCGCTCCGGATGCCGGCACCGGTCCTGGAGGCGGCTCGGCAGGAAGCCGGAGGAGCTGGAGGCGATGACCACACGGGATGAGGCGACGGCATCGATCTGCGCGATCAGGTCGCGCTTGAGCGACTCGTCTTCCGGGGCGTTCTCCTGGATGAAGTCGGCGCCCTCGACGGCCTCGGCGAGCGTGGCCGCGATCCGGAGCCGCCGGCGCGTTGCGCCCCGGGCCAGGCCGACCCGTCGAAGCGCCGGCCACGCGTTCGCGACCGCGGCCCGCAACTGCACGGCGTACCCGGGCGCCGGGTCCCACGCCCGGACCTCGAGCCCGCGCGCCAGTGCACGAGCCGCCCAGCCGCTCCCGATGACGCCCGTGCCGATCACGGCGAGCCGGGGCACGCGTGTCGAGGGTCGCGACGTCACGAAACGGCCGCGGGTCGGGCCGTCTTCAGCCGCAGCTTCGCGCGGGCTTCCCCCGGGGTCAGCGCGCGCCCGCCGAGCAGTTCGATGATCTGGATGGCGCGCTCGACGAGCTGGCCGTTGCTGGCGAAGACGCCCTTTTTCAGATAGAGGTTGTCTTCGAGCCCGACCCGAACCTGGCCCCCGAGCAGCACGGCCTGCGCGACCATCGGCATCTGCGCCCGGCCGATCCCGAACGCGGCCCAGATCGCACCGTCCGGGAGCTCGTCACGCATCGCCTTCATCGCGTTCGTGTTGGCGGGAGCGCCCCACGGGATCCCGAGACATAGCTGGAACAGGGGCGGATCGTCCAGCAATCCCTCCGCGTGCAGCTGTCGCGCAAACCATACGTGCCCGGTGTCGAAGCACTCGAGCTCCGGCTTGATGCCGAGCTCCTGGATGCGCCGGGCGCCGGCGCGGAGGTAGTCCGGGGTGCTGATGTAGATGGTGTTCGCGTCGCCGAAATTCAGGGTGCCGCAATCCAGGGTGCAGATCTCCGGTCGCAGCTCTTCGACGTGGACGAGCCGCTCGAGCGGTCCGATCAGGTCGGTGCCCGGCCCGGCCACCGCCGGATCCTTGTCGCCGAGGACGAAATCGCCGCCCATGCCGGCGCTCAGGTTGATGATGATGTCGACGCCGCTGCCCCGAACGCGCTCGACCACCTCGCGATAGAGCGCCGGGTCGCGGCTGCCCTTTCCGGTCTTCGGGTCACGGACGTGGATGTGCGTGACCGCGGCGCCCGCGTTGGCGGCTTCGATGACGGCCTCCGCGATCTGCTTGGGCGTGATCGGGATCGCCGGATGCTTGCCGGCGGTGTCCCCGGCGCCCGTGACCGCGCAGGTAACGATGACCTCCGTGTTCATGCGTGCGTGCACCTCCCGGATCGATTCATGACGCGGCGGTCTCCAGCGCCGCCTCCAGTGATGGCGTGTCCGCGAGCAGCCGAAGGGTGTAGGCATCCCGGGGCGTCTCGAGCACCTGGGCAACCCCGCCGAGTTCGACGATCCGGCCACGGCTCATGACGGCCACCCGCTGGGCGATGGACCGGACGAGCGGCAGGTTGTGGGTCACGAACAACATCGCCAGGCCGAGATCGCGTTGCAGGCCATGCAGCAGCTCCACGATCGCCGCCTGGACGCTCACGTCCAGCGCGGAGGTGACCTCGTCGCAGATCAGGATCGAAGGGTCGCAGATGAGGGCTCGCGCGATCGCGACCCGTTGCCGCTCCCCGCCGGACAGCTGGTCCGGGAAGCGGTCGGCATAGGCGGCCGTCAGCGAGACGCGCTGGAGCATTGCCGCGACTCGCTCGTCGATCTGGCCCTTCTTCACGCTGCCGAAGACCTCCAGCGGCTGACTGACGATCTGACGGATCGTGCGACGCGGGTTGAGCGAGCCGTACGGATTCTGGAAGACGTACTGGATCGACCGCCGAACCTCGCGTGGTCGCGCGCGGGCGACCTTCTGCAGCGGGGTGCCCTGGAAGGTGATGGCCCCCCAGCGGTCGCTGTGCAGTCCGGCGATCGACCGGGCCAGCGTCGTCTTCCCCGATCCAGACTCGCCGACGAGGGCCAAGCACTCATGTGGCGCGATTTCGAAGTTGATGTCGTGGAGTACCGTCGTTCGTCGGTAGGCCGCATGCACGCCCTGCAGGGCGAGGACGGGCTGGACCACCCGGCGATCGGCGTCGTGCGGGACCTCGCCGCTGCGCGTGGGCGCGTGATGGAGCACGTCTTCAGCCCGCACGCAGCGGACGTCGTGCA
This sequence comes from Candidatus Limnocylindrales bacterium, assembly GCA_035632635.1. GTDB lineage: Bacteria > Chloroflexota > Dormibacteria > CF-121 > CF-121 > CF-120. The sequence goes on along the minus strand of DASQGL010000069.1, from coordinate 7,445 downwards.
CCTGGCCGATCGACCGCAGGGCGGGCATCGCCTCGCGGCATTCCGGCAGGGCAAAGGTACAGCGCGGCTCGAACGCGCAGCCTGGCGGGCGCCTGCCCGGAGAGGGCGCATGTCCGGCAATTCCGACCAACTCCCGTCCGCCGGTCAGATGCGGGATCGCCACGATCAGCCGCTGGGTGTACGGATGGCTGGACGCGCTGAACATCTCGGAGGCGGGACCAAGCTCGATGATCCGGCCGGCATACATCACGGCCACGCGCGACGCCAGCGTCCCGACCACAGCGAGATCGTGGCTCACGTAGAGGGCGGCGACCCCGTGGGTGGAGGCCAGCTCGCGCACGGTGTCAAGCACATGGGCCTGGGTCGTGACGTCGAGGCCGGTGGTCGGTTCATCGAGCACGATGACCCGCGGGCGGCAGGCGAACGCGATCGCCAGCCCGATGCGCTGCTGCTGGCCCCCGGACAGCTCATGGGGATAGTTGCGGAGGAAACGCGCTGTGTCGGGCAGCGCGACCTCGCGCATCATTTCCGCGATGCGGGCGCGGCGCTCGTCCCCGCTCTTGCCAAAGCCGTGCGCCTCCAGCACCTCGCGAAGCTGCGTTCCGATCCGCAAGGCCGGGTTGAGGGCGGATGCCGGATCCTGGGGGACGTAGCTGATGACGCGCCCGCGCAGTCGGGTGCGTGCGGCGGAGTCCAGCTCGAGCACATCGATATCGCCGATGCGGACGGAGCCACCCACGATCTCGGCGCCGCGCCGGGCATGACCGAGCAGGGCCAGTCCGACGGTCGTCTTGCCGGACCCCGACTCGCCCACCAGGCCGAGCACCTCGCCGGGGGCGATCGCGAAGGAGAGGTCGTTGACGATCTCGAGTCCGGACCCGCGGATCGCGATGTGGAGACGGTCGACCACGATGGCCGGTTTCACCATGGTCAGGCCGCTCCCCGCGAGCGGTCGATGCCGGCGGCGGCGCGCGCGATGCCGTCCCCCACGAGTCCCGTGCCGACCGTCAGTAACGCGATGGCGGCCACCGGGAGGACGACCCCCCAGGGTTGGACCGTTAGCGCGATGTAGTTCTCCTGGATCATGAGACCCCAGTCCGCGCTGCCGGGATTGGTCGTGAAGCCGAGGAACGCGAGGGCGGCGATGACCCCGATCGCGTAGGTGAGGCGAAGGCTGCCTTCGACCAGCAGCGGGCTCAGCACGTTGGGAAAGATCTCGCTCAACAAGATGCGAAAGCGCGGGACGCCGATTGCTTCGGCGGCGGCCACGAAATCCCGCTCAACCACTGGTTGGGCGGCCCCGCGGGTGACCCGGGCGACCCGTGGCATGGTGGTGAGGCCCACCGCGAGGATGATCGTCGCCGGGTTCGGCCCAACCGTGGCGATGGCCACCAGGGCCAGCATGATCTGGGGAAACGCCAGGATCACGTCCATGATCCGCATCAGGACGTCGTCGAGGACGTTGCGCGAGTAGGCGGCCACCAGCCCGACCGCGACGCCGAGCGTCAGCCCGAGCCCGGTGGCGGCGGCCGCCAGGGCGAGGATGGTCAGCCCGCCGTGCAGGAAGCGACTCCAGACATCCTGGCCGATGTGGTCGGTGCCGAACAGGGCACCCGGCACGGACGGGGTGTTCGGCGTACCCACGAAGTCGTTGGCTCCGTGCGGCGCCACCAGCGGTCCGATGAAGGCGATCGCCACGATCAACAGCACCAGGCCGAATCCGATCTGGGTGCGTCGAAGCCCCAACGCGCTGCGGAGCAGGGCGCCGGTTGGACGGCGCGAGCTCATGACTTCCGGAGTGAGCACAGGGCTGACGACGGGGGTCACGACCGACATCCGGCTACAGCCTCGTCCGCAGCCGCGGGGTGACCAGGATGGTTGCGATGTCGGCGAGCAGATTGAGAATGACATACAGCCCGGCGATCGACATGGCCAGCGCCTGGACGACCGGGATGTCGCGATTGGCGACCGCATCGCGCAGCGCGCCGCCAATCCCGGCGTAGTTGAAGATGTACTCGACCACGATGACGCCGCCGGCGAGGTAGGCGAGGTTGATCGCGATCACCTGGAAGGTCGGGCCCAGGGCGTTGGGCAGCGCGTGCCGCCGGAGGACGAGCCGCTCGGGCAAGCCTTTGAGGCGCGCCATCTCGACGTAATCACTTTCCAGGACCTCGACCATGGAGGCGCGCATGATCCGAACCACGTAGGGCGTCACTGCGAGCACGAGCGTGAGCGTGGGCAGGATGAGGGCGATCGGCTGCTCCCAGGGACGGCCGCCCGGCGGGATCAGCGTGATCGCCGGCAGGAAGTGAAACACGGTGGTGGCGAACAGCACCACCAGCGCTACCCCGACCACGAACTCCGGGAGGGCCGCGAAGACGAGCGTGATCAAGGAGGTGGCCACGTCGAAGGGGCGATCGCGCCAGAGCGCGGCATAGGCGCCGATCAGGATGGAGAGGGGAATCGAGATCAGACCCGAGCAGAGCAAGAGGAAGGCCGTGTTGATGAAGCGATCGCCGAGCAGCTTTGCGACTGGTTCCTGGGCGGCCAGCGAGGTGCCGGCGTCGCCGTGGAGCAGGCCGGTCGCCCAGGTCACGTACTGGTCGAGGACGGGCCGGTTGAGGTGAAGCTGCTCGCGCAGCGCGGCGAGGCTGGCGGGCGTCGCCGTACGCCCGAGGATGGCGCGGGCCGGGTCGCCGGGCAGCGCCTGGGTCGCCGCGAATACGACGATCGAAACCAGGACGAGTACCAGCAGCCCCTGCAGGATGCGGCGGAGGATGAACATCCGGATGCCGCCCGTGCGCGCCGGGCCGGTCGCGGCGCCCGGCCGGTCCAGCATGGCTGGGCCGGCCAGGGGCTCGACCGCAAGGGTTCCGCTAGGCGAACCAGATCGTCCGGAAGCCATGGCCGAACGAGTCCAGGTTCAGCGTCGCCTTGCTGACCCTGAAACCCTGGACCTTCGTGTTGTAGGCGTCGACCAGGTTGTTGAAGAACGGGATGATGTAGCCACCCTGGTCGTATTCGAGCTTCTGCATCTGGTGGATGATGTCGGCGCGCTTGCCGGTATCGACCTCGGCGAGCGCCTGCTGGTACAGGCTGACGTAATTCGAGCCTTTCGGCGGCCAGTGGCACTCGTTGTACGGCGCGGTCGGGAGGCTGCCGTTCGCCACCTGGGGCAGGTAGTTCCGCGTTCCCCAGAAGTCCACGGAGAAGGCGAGTTTCAAGTACTGGTCGCCGTAGTAGTTGGGATCGTTGTGCACGTTGATGGTGACCCCGGCGGCTGCCGCCTGCGTGGCGAAGACGTTCGCTGAGTCGACCATCCCGGCCGCGCCATCCGTCGTGTGCAGGTCGACGACCATATTCTCGCGGCCGGCTTTCTTCAGCAGCGCCTTGGCCTGCGCGATGTCCTGGTGCCGCTGCGGGAGCGAGGAGTCGAAGGCGGGATCGAAGGGCGAGTAGAGGTCGTTGGCCACGCGGCCGTGGCCGGACAGCACCTGCTGCAGCAGCGCGTTCCGGTCCGCAATCAGGCGGAAGGCCTGCCGGACGTCGTTGTTGTCGAAAGGAGGCATGTCGATGGCCATGCAGAGCGGCAGCCAGCCCGCGCCATTGCCCTCGAGCACCGCCAATCCGCCATGCGCCTTCACCACCGTGATCTGGGCAAACGGGATATCGGTCATGGCATCGATCTGTCCGGAAAGCAGAGCGTTGACCTGGGCGGAGGGATCGGGAAAGTCGATGACGGTCACCTGGTCGAAATAGGGCTGGCCGCTCCGCCAGTAGTTGGCGTTGCGGACGTGCACGCTCTGCTGTCCCTTGTTGAAGCTCTGGACCTTGTACGGGCCCGTGCCATTCTGCGGTCCGCTGCGCGTGTAGCCGACCGGCACGACGCCGTTGTAGTACTGGCCCAGCTGGTCGGCGATCGTCGAATCCGCCTGCTTCAGCTTGAGCCGCACGGTGCGATCGTCCATCTTCGTCATGTTGTTGGGGTCGACCGACATGAGCCCGGCGTTGCCGAACAGGCCTTCACTGCCGGTCAGGATGCGCCGGAGTGAATAGATGACGTCGTCGGCCGAGAGCGTTTTCCCGTCGTGGAAGGTGATCCCTTGCTTGACCCGGATCGTCCACTGGTCCGGGGCATCCTGGGTCACGGATTCGGCCAGACCGGTGGTCTGCAGCTTGTAATCCTCGTCGTATTCGAGCAGCGTTTCAAAGCCGGCAACCAGTCGAGCCTGGTCGGGCTTGGTCACGATGTTCTGGCCATCGATGATGTCGTTGGCCCCGCCGCCCGTCACACCGAGACGGAAGCTCCCGCCTCGCTTCGGGCTGGCGGCGGCGCTGGGCCCGGTGGTCGACGACGAGGTGCCGCACGCGGCCAGCGGGCCGGCGAGTATCGCCCCACCCACCACCACGCCGGTGTTGATCAGAAGCCGGCGTCGCGATAGCGTGGTGTCCTTCGGATCCCCGGGCATGGAGCTCGGTTCGTCTGCCATGGACTTCCTCCTCCCTTCTCCGCCGATTTACTGCGCTCTCGTCGCCTCCTCGCCGCTCGAATCGACGTCGCCGCCGATCAGCCTCGCGGAAAGCCGCAGGTGCTGGGCGACCAGCTCCGGCGTCCTCGGATCGCGGCGCCGCAGCGCATCGACCAGTTCCTGATGGTCGGTGGCATAGGTCCGCCACGGATAGGGCGGGTGCATGCGGAGGAGCATGCGGCACTCCGCTGCAAACGTCTCATGGGCCCGGGTCAAGCGCTCGCTGCCCGCCAGCCGAACCAGCTCATGGTGGAAGCGAAGGTCGGCCGCGATCGTCTCCTCGGTCGGCCGCCGCTGGCGCGCGGCGCGGATCCGCATGGTGGCCAGCGCCTCGTCCAGCGGGGAGAAATCGATCGTCGCCTCGCCCTCGACCAGCCTGCGGGCCGCCCAGACCTCGATCGCCTCGCGGGCCACGTAGACATCGAGCCGGTCGGCGAGCTCCTGGGAGCGGACGAACGCTCCGCGATGGAGCTGGTATTCGACGATGCCTTCCTGAACCAGGTGGCGAAGCGCCTCCCGAACGGTCCCCCGGCTGATCCCCAGCATCTCCACGAGCCGTGACTCGCGAAGCTGCGCGCCTGCCGGGATGCGACCCTCGACGATCGCGTCCCGGATGATGCGGCGGCAGGTCTCGGTGGCCGACAGGCCTTCGAAGCGAGGCAGAACCCAGCGTTGCTGCCCCGGTTCAACGGTCTTCAGGGGCAACATACGTTGGATTGTAGGACGACTTTTTTCGGTGTCAAGCCCGAGTTTTCGGTGTGTTGTAGTTCTGAGAGTTTGTCCTCCCTGATCGGTTCTGTGATTTTGTCCTCCCATGCAAGGGGACAGGATCATGTTGAGCCGGACTGAGCAACGTCGCCTTCTCGTTCTGAACCATCTGGGGTCGGGGTCGCTGGTGAATGCCCAGGCGGCCCGGGTGCTGGGGATCTCGATCCGACAGGTCCGCCGAGTGCGCCGGCGCTATGAACGGGAAGGGGCGGCCGCCCTGGTGCATGGCAATCGGGGTCGGCGCCCGATCCATGCGCTCGACCCCAGGCTGGCGGCCCGGGTGGTCGAGCTGGCCAAGACCAAGTACGCCGGCTTCAACCAGCATCACCTCACCGAGATGCTGGCCGAGCAGGAAGGGCTGCCGCTCTCCTGTTCCAGCGTGCACCGGGTCCTGCGCGCCGCCGGCGTGGCCGCCCCGCGCCAGCGACGGCCGCCCCGGCACCGCCGTCGCCGCGACCGCTATCCCCGAGCCGGCATGCTGCTCCAGATCGATGGCAGCCGGCATGACTGGCTGGAAGGCCGCGGTCCCTACCTCAGCCTGGTGGGGGGCATCGATGACGCCACCGGGTTGGTGCCCTGGGCCACCTTCCGCGACCAGGAGGACGCGCAGGGGTACTTCCAGCTGATGCGCGAGGTGGTCCACCGCTATGGGGCACCGCTGGCCGTGTATTCCGATCGCCACGGCATCTTCTTCAAGACCAGGGACCGGGAGCTGACCATGGAGGAGGCACTCGCCGGTCGGCGGGAACCGACCCAATTTGGCCGGCTGCTCGAGGAGCTCGGCGTGGCTCTGATTCTGGCCCGATCGCCGCAGGGCAAAGGGCGCGTCGAGCGCCTGTGGGGGACCTTTCAAGACCGCCTGGCCAGCGAGCTCCGGCTGGCCCACGCGACCACCCTGGCCGAGGCCGAGGTCGTGCTCCACCGCTACCTGGGGCGCCACAACCGCCGCTTCGTGGTGCCGGCCGCCGACCCGGCGCCGGCCTGGCTGCCCTGGGCCAAGGGGCGGCCCTTCGACGAGCTGTTCTGCTTCAAGTACCGCCGGGTGGTCGCCCGGGACCACACGGTGCGGTTGCGGTCGCACGTCATCGACCTCCCGCCCCATCCGCAACGGCTGAGCTATGCCAAGGTGGAAGTTGAGCTGCGCGAATTCTTTGACGGTCGCGTGCAGGTCTACTACCAGGGCACCTGTCTCGCCAAGACGGTGGTCACCGAGTCCCCGGCGGTCTATCGTGTGGACGGCCACTCCGCGGCTCGCAGCCACGAACCTCGAGCGATCCTCCCCGACCCGATCCGTCCCGGCCGCAAACCGCCACCGGTGCCCGGGTCCGACAGCCCCTGGCGCAAATTCACGTTCGGTCGAACCAGATGACAGAATCCCAGAACCGTTACGAGGACAGATTCACTGATCTACGACAGCCCGAGTTTTCGGTGGCTCCCCTTCACCTCCGAGCCCGGGCGGGGTCGGGGATGACCACGGCCCCATCCGGGATCCGGCCTTCGAGCACCGCCCGAACGGCGAGCGCCGCGCGCCGGTAGACCTGCTGCTCCGCCTCCTCGCTGTACCAGGCTGCGTGTGGCGTGACGATGAGGTTGTCGTCACGCGGCGCAGGATCCCCGGTGGTCGGCGGTTCAACCGGCAGCACGTCGACGGCCGCGCCGGTGAGCGGCCCGTGCCGCAACGCCTGCAGGAACGCAGGCCAATCGAGCAGGCCGGCCCGCGCGGTATTGATGAGATAGGAGCCTGGCCGCATCAGGGCGAGCTCGCGCGCGCCGATCATGCCCCGGGTTTGTTCGGTCAGCGGGACGTGGAGGGGGACGGCGGCGCTCGTGGCCAGCAGCTCGTCGAGGGGGAGCGGTCGCGCCCCGAGGTCGTTGATCTCGGCCGCGCCGACCTGCGGATCCGCCGCGCCGACGTCGAAGCCCAATCCGAGGGCTCGTCGAGCGACCGCGCGCCCGATGCGCCCGAAGCCTACGACCCCGAGCGACGTGCCGCGCAAGCGCTGCAGCGGGCCCGCGGCATGATCGTCCCATTGGCCGGCGCGAACGCTGCGATCGAGGACGATGATCCCGCGCACCAATGCCAGCAGCAGGGCGATGGTCGTGTCGGCCATCTCCTCGACGCAGTAATCGGGCACGTTGCACACCCAG
>DASQGL010000068.1:0-91729 GCA_035632635.1 Candidatus Limnocylindrales bacterium | reverse complement strand
CGCCCCGGATCCACACGGCATCGGCGCCGAACCGCTTCGCGCGCCGGGTCTGATGTGGCAACGTGCTCAGCGCGATGATGATCGGGCGTTCGAAGCCGTCAGCTTCGGTCAGGACGCCGAAGACGTAGGCCGTATCCGCCTCCCAGAAGCTCATGTCGAAGATCACCAGCGCCGGATGGAACCGCTGACAGATGCCCTTGACGTCCTGGTTGGGCAGAGCCGTCTCCGCCCGGTACCCTCGCCCTTCGAAGAGCTCGCGATAGGCCGCGGCCTGCCGGGGCTGGTTCTCGAAGATCAGGATGGCGGGGGGCGCCGACACCATCGTCTCGTCCATGACCGACGGAAATTATGTCATGACGAGTGCCCGTAAGCGGACCGCCGCTCTTGCGTTAGAACCAAGCGATTCCCTCTTCGCTCAGATCCCCGGGCGCGTGAGTCCGGGGATTTTTGGTTCTTCCGCCAGCCATCCGGCCAAGCGCTGCGGATCGACGTTGCTGCCGGTGAGCACGGCGACGGCGGTCCGGCTGCCGGTCTGCACCCGACCCGTCATCAAGGCCGCGATCGCAGCCGCACCCGCCGGCTCGACGACCAGGCGGGCTCCGAGGGTGATCATCCGCAACGCCTCGACGATGGCCTGATCCGACACCACCACCAGGTCATCCACGAACCGTCCGATCAGGTCGAGGTTCCGAGCTCGGGTGTAGGGGGCCGCGAGGCCGTCGGCAACCGTGTCCAGGCGCGCGGGCGGAACCGGGCGGCCGGCGCGCAGGCTGTCCCGCACGGTCGCCGAGGTCTCCGGCTCCACCCCGATGATGCGCACGGCCGGTCGCTGCGCCTTGACCGCCGTCGCGATGCCGGCGATCAGGCCGCCACCGCCCACCGGGACCACGATCGTCTGTGGATCGGCCCCGGCGAGGATCTCGAGCCCGACCGTGCCCTGACCCGCGATGACCGCGTCGTCGTCGAACGGATGGACGAGCGTCAGGCCGCGGCGCTCGCGCTCCGCCTCGACTCGCTCACCGAGCTCGGCTCGCGGGACTGGAACCAGCTCGGCGCCGAGCCGCGCGATCGCGGACGTCTTGATCGCCGGCGCGTCAGCCGGCACCACCACGATGCACCGGACGCCCTGGGACTTCGCGGCCAGCGCCAGCGCGATGCCGTGGTTACCGGCTGACAGCGTGATCACCCCTGCGGCGCGCTGCGCCGGGCTCAGCTGCAGGACGGCGTTGAAGGCGCCACGGACCTTGAAAGATCCTGTTCGCTGCAGGCTCTCGGCCTTGAGCCATAGCGGTCCGAGCCCGAGCCCGGACGCGTCCAGCAAGGGCGTGTGGACCACGGAGGGCTCGATCCTCGCCGCGGCGGCGACCACCGCCTCGAGCGTGACCGCGCTGCCGGCGCTCGGCGTCATGGGCAGCGCGCGATGGTGGTCAGTTCCAGAAGAAGCCGTGCATCAGGATCCGGTCGAGCAGCTGGGCGAGGAAGCGGCGGACGCGGGTGGCCATCGCCGGTATAACGGGGAAGCGGGGGCAGCTTTGCGCCCGCCTCGAAGTGTGGTGGGCGCAACAGGAGTCGAACCTGTGACCTCTTCCTTGTCATGGAAGCGCTCGTACCAACTGAGCTATGCGCCCGATGAACGATCGGCATTATACCGTGGCTGCGGACCTGCCTCAAACGCTCGCCTGGTACGTGCCGCGCCGGCTTATACCGTCGGCATGAGGATGCCGGGCGGTCAGCTCTCGTTGAGATCGGCCGGACCGAGCGGCGAGCGCCGCCCGGCGATGATCGAGACGACGCCGGCAAGGATCAGCAGCACCCCCATTCCGATGATCACGCGCGTGACGCCAACCAGGTCGGCGAGGCCGCCCGCCACCAGGATCGGCACGGCGACCGCCGCGTTGACGACCGTGAACATCGCGCCGAAGATGCGGCCCCGGAGCTCAGCCTCGGTCTTCTCCTGCAAAACGGTGAAGGCCGGGATGAAGAGCACCCCGAAGGCGATCCCGCCGATGAATCCAAAGACGGCCGGAAACGCCAGCATGAGTGCGGGCGCGAACTGACGCAGGAGCGAGGGCACGACGGCGACCAGGATGAGGGTGACGCCGCTGAAGAAGAGTCCCCCCACGAGGAGCCGCCCGCGACGGTAGTGCCGTCCATACTGCCCCAGGTAGAAGGCCGCCGCGAGCATACCGATCACGGCCGGCGCCAGGAAGAGGTAGACGTCCGTCGGCCGCAACCGCAGCACCGTGCTCATGTACTGGGGCGCCAGCACGAATACGGAGAAGACGACCGTGATGGTCAGGCTGAGCTGGACCACCGCGAAACGGACGAGCGGCTGGCTCGCGATCGTGCGCAGACCTTCGCGCAGCTCCGCCAGCAGGTCGGCCCGCGGCAGGCTGCGCGCGCGTTCGTGCACCTGTAAATCGGTGCGCACGAGCGCGATCAGCCAGGCCGCCAGGAAGAAGAGCACGGTCCCGATCCAGTACGGCGAGTCCGTGCCGAGGAACCGGACCGCCAGCGTCGACACGGGGACCGCGATGAGCAGGGTCAAGAAGACGGTGCTCGTGAACAGCGAGGTGGCCGTCATGAGCTGCTCCCTGGGCACGATGAACGGAATCGACGCCGCTTCCGCCGGGGCGAAAACCTGTCCCACCGCCGAGAACAGGAACGTGATCACCAGGAGATGCCAGGTCACGGAGTGAAAGTACGGCGTGTAGCGGCTGAGCGGGATCAACATGATCAGCGCGCCCCGGATCAGGTTCGTCGCGAACATGAGCCGCTTCTTGTCGTGGCGGTCCGCGTAGACGCCGGCGAGCGGGCTCAGGAACACGGAGGGGAAGGTGTAGGCAAGGAAGAGCGCGGCGCCGTGCAAGCTTTCGCGGCTGATGCTGTAGGTCAGAATCAGCAAGGAGAACATCAAGAATTTGTCAGCCAGCTGCGAGGCGACCTGGGCGAACCAGATCAGGCGGAAGTCCGGGTTCAAGATGACCGCCCGAAAGCCACCGGGCTTCGGCAGGATGATCTCCCGCGGACTCCTCAAGGCGCCGCCATCGTATCTAATTTCCATTCCGCCTCCAACTGCGGCCCTCCCGCTCGAACAGCCGCGCCCATTCACTCAGCGTGAGCGTCTCGGCCCGCCGGGCCGGATCGATGCCTATAACGCGGAGCCGCTCCTTTGCCTCCGCTTTGTCGATGCCGAGGCCTTCGCTCAGCGCATGGGAGAGCTGCTTGCGCCGCGCCTGGAAAAACGGACGCGCGAATTGGAAGAAGGAGTTGAGCTGCTCCCTCGGGAGCGCGGGCTTCGGGTCAGGCGTGACGCGCAGCAGGGCCGACGCAACGTCCGGCATCGGGTAGAAGGCTTCCCGCGGCAAGGTCAGCAGGATCTCCGCCCGGCCAAACACCCGGACACCGAGGGTGGCCAGGCTCCACTTCCCGGGCGGCGCGGCGACCCGCTGCGCCACCTCGCGCTGAACGACAAGATCGATCCGGCTCGGTAGCGTCGCCTGCTCGAGCAGATGCGTGAAGAGCGCGCCCGTCAGGTTGTAGGGGATGTTGCCGGCGACTCGATAGGGCGCCGGGAGGAGAGTCCCGACCTCCTGCCTGAGGACATCGCCCTCGATGATCCGCACGTGGTCCAGGTCGCGCAGCGTGAGCTTCAACGCACGGACGCAGGCTGGGTCGATCTCGATGCCGACGACCTCGCGGGTCCGCGCCGCGAGCTCCCGGGTCAGCGCACCCAGGCCGGGACCTACCTCGACGATCCGATCCGACGGGTCCAGGTCGAGGGCGGCGCTCAGCCGCTCCAGCGCGGCGCGATCCGCCAGGAAGTGCTGTCCGAACCGCCGCTGGAAGCGCACACCGTACCGCCGTGCCACGGCCCGGATGGTTGCGGGCGCGGTCAGATCGAGGGCGGCCCGGCTAATCGGAGACCGGCAGCCCGAACAGGGCGGTGGCGTTCCGCGCGGTCGCGGCGGCCACCTCGGCGGCCGGCACGCCGCAGAGCGCCGCGATTCGCTCCACCGTCTCGCCGAGGAACTCAGGGGCGTTGGGTTTGCCCCGCATGCTCTGTGGCGGCAGGAACGGGGCGTCGGTCTCGACAAGCATCGCGTGCAGCGGAGTCACGCAGGCGGCTCCTTGAATTCCGTGCGTTCCCGGGTAGGTGACGGTGGCGGCGAAGGAGACGAAGAAGCCGCGGGCGACGGCCTCGGTCGCGAACGCGGCATTGCCGCTGAAACAATGGAAGACTCCGCGCACCCCCGGGAACTCGTCGAGGATGGCGAACAGGTCGGGGAAGGCATCTCGGGTGTGCAGGACAACCGGCTTGCCGACCTCCTGGCTGAGTCCGAGCATCTGGCGAAACGCACGTTTCTGGCTGGCCTCCGGGACACGATGGTGCTCCGTGAAGTGGTAGTCGAGACCGATCTCCCCCACCGCGACCACGTGCGGATGCTCGACCAGCCGGCGCAGACCGTGCAGGCGCTCGGAGGTCAGCGGTCCCCCCGCTGCATGAGGATGCCAGCCGGCTGTGGTCCGCAGTCCGGGAATCCGTTCGGTCAGGGCAATGCCGGGCTGGTTGTCGGTGTCGTCGTCGCCGATGTTCAGGACCGCCCGGACGCCCGCCGCCCGGGCCGCGCCAAGCGCATCCTCCGGTGACCGGCCCTCACGCAGGTGCAGGAGGTGCGCATGCGAATCGATCAGCTGGACGGCTCCGGCTTCTCGATCCGGGGGAAGAGCGGCGGGCCGAGCGTCGTCTGCGTCCGGGGGGCGAGCCTCCCCCACTCCCGGGCGGTGGCCCAGGGCAGCTTCAGATCGGCTTTGACCTGCCCCGCGATCTTGGCGGCGGTCTCCGGCATCACGGGTGAGACGAGGTAGGCGCTCAGCCGGATCGCCTCGACCAGGTTGTACATCACGGTTTGGAGCCGCTTGCGCTGATCCGATTGCCTGGCCAGCACCCAGGGCGCGGACTCCTCGATGTACTTGTTGCCGCGGTTGATCGCCTCCCAGACGAGCGAGAGGGCGCCGACGAAGTCCAGGGCCTTGTAGTGCCGGTCGAGTGCGTGGACCGCCTTCTCGAACGCCGTCTTGAGCTTGCCGTCCAGCGCGGTCGCGTCGCCGTCGGGAGCGGGCACCTTGCCGTCGAAATAGCGCTGCAGCATGGAGAGCGAGCGATAGACGAAGTTCCCCAGGTCGTTGGCCAGATCGGCGTTGAAACGATCCGTCATGGCCTCCCAGCTGATGTCGCCGTCCCGATCGAAGGGCAGTTCGCGCAGCAACAGATAGCGGACCGCGTCGGCCCCGAAGGTTGCCGCGACCTGGTTGGGATCGATCGCCGTCCCGGCGCTCTTGCTCGTCCGCTGGCCCCGGTACAGCATCCAGCCGTGACCCCATACCCGCCGCGGCAGGGGGATGCCGGCCGACATCAGCATGGCGGGCCAGTACAGGACGTGAAAGCGGGTGATGTCCTTGCCAATGATGTGCAGGTCGGCCGGCCACCAGTGCTTGAACATCGCCTCGTCCGATCCATATCCGACCCCGGTGATGTAGTTGACGAGCGCGTCGCCCCACACGTAAACGACGTGCTTCTCATCGCCGGGGAAGGGGATTCCCCAGGCGATGGTCGAGCGCGAGATGCTGAAGTCCTTGAGTCCTGCCCTCAGCCACCCCAGGATCTCGTTCCGGCGTGCCTCCGGCTGGATGAACTGCGGATGCTTGTCGATGTGCTGCTGCAGCCGGTCCTGGTACCTGGAGAGCGCGAAGAAGTAGTTGTCCTCCTCGAGCCAGGTGGCCTTGATCGACGGATGGATGCGGCAGAATCCATCGTTCAGCTCGCTGTCCTGATAGAAGGCCTCGCAAGACGGGCAGTACCAGCCGCTGTAGGTCCCCTTGTAGATGTCACCCTTGGCCTGCATGGCCGTGATCAGCTTCTGCACGCCGGCAACGTGGTCCGGGTCCTGGGTCCGGATGAACCGGTCGTAGGAAATGCCGTACTGGGCTTCCACGTCGCGGTAGATCTGCGCCATCTGGTCGCTGTACAGCGCGGCTGACATGCCCTGCTGCCGCGCGGCCCGCTCGACATTGATCGAATGCTCGTCGGTCCCGGTCAGGAAGAAGGTGTCGTCACCGATCATCCGGTGATAGCGGGCCAGGGCGTCGGCCGCGACCAGCTCGTAGATGTAGTGCAACGCCGGCCGGTCATTGACATAGACGATCGCCGTCGTGACGTAGAACTTAGCCATCGACCTGTTCCCCTGGGGCCTTCCAGTCGCTCCCTGCCACCACGACCGTCACCTCGCCACGGGGGGGCACCTGCTGGAAGTGTTCCATGAGCGTCGTAGCCGTTCCCCGGAGGAACTCCTCGTGCGTCTTGGTCAGCTCGCGTGCCACCACCAGGGAGCGGGGGCCGAGGGTGGCAGCCATTATAGCCAATGTCCGGAGCAATCGATGCGGGGATTCGAAGAAGACGAAGGTCCGCCGCGCCACGCCCGCCTCCCGGAGCACCCGTTCCAGCTCGCCCCGCTTGCGGGGGAGAAACCCCAGGAACGTGAACTGGTTGGTCGGCAATCCAGATCCCACCAGCGCGGCGAGCACCGCCGACGGCCCGGGCACGGGGATGACCTCGTAGCCTTTGGCGACCGCGGCGCTGACCAGGCGTACACCGGGGTCGGAGAGTGCCGGGGTCCCAGCATCGGAGACGAGCGCGACGTCGTCGTGGGCCAGCCGCTGCACGATCGAGGCGAGCTGGCGCTGCTCGTTGTGGGCATGCAGGCTGACCAGCGGGCGGCGCAAACCGAAATGGCCGAGCAGCTTCATGGTGTGGCGGGTGTCCTCGGCCGCGATCAGGGGCACGGTCTCGAGCACGTGAAGAGCGCGAAGGGTGATGTCATCAAGATTGCCGATCGGCGTGGCAACAAGGTACAGGCGGCCCACCGGGGCTCAGTGGCCCCAGTCCCGCGGATACCGGAACTCGCGATCGATGGTCCGGCTGGAGAGCTTGGCGATGACCGGGAGCCGGCGCTTGTACTGGTTGTCGCGAATCATGCCGAGGACCTGCTCGATGAATCGCCGATCGAACCCCTCCTCCTCCAGCTCGCTCACCGTGTAGCGCCGATCGACCAGGTAATAGAGGAGGCGGTCGACCACGCGATATTGAAAGCCGAGCTCGGTTTCATCCGACTGTCCGGCCCAGAGATCCGCGGTCGGCGCCTTCTGCACGATCTGGGTCGGGACCCCAACCCCCTCGGCCAGCTCCCAGACCTGCGTCTTGTAGAGGTCGCCCAGCGGATTGATGGCGCTCGCCATGTCGCCATAGATCGTGCCGTACCCGAGCAGGAGCTCGGTCTTGTTGCTGGTCCCGAGGACGAGCGCGTCCCAGGCCCAGGACTGGTCGTAGAGAATCGTCATCCGTTCCCGGGCCATCTTGTTGCCGCGCCGCCGCTGGTCGGCGTCGGGGTAGCGGACGAAGTAGGCGTCGATCTGCTCCGAGATGTCGATCTCCTCCATCGGGATGCCCAGCTGGGCCACGACCGACAGCGCGTCGGTCCGGCTGCGCGGGTCGCTGCTGCGGTAGGGCAGGAGGAAGGCCTTCACGTTCGGAGCGCCCAACGCTTCGACCGCCAGCCGGGCGGCCAGGCTGGAGTCGACCCCGCCGCTCAGCCCGAGCACGACGCGCTCGAAGCCGACCTTCCGCACCTCGTTCCGAATGAAGCCCACCAGGATTTCCCGCACCAGCGGGACGTTGATGACGAGCGGAGTGAAGGGGGCGTCAGTAGGGCTTGCGGGTCCGCTCATGCCATACCCGGCGCAGCTCGTTGATGGTCAGCTCCAGCCGTTCATCCCGAAGCATGGGGTTGGCCAGGCGTTCGCGCCGGACCTCCGCGAGATCCAGGGTCGCCAGCAGCAGGCTCTCGTTCGCATCCGCGGCCTGGGCGAGCACGTCGCCGTTCGGTCCGATCACCATCGACCCGCCCCAGAAGTTCGCGCCGTCTTCGAACCCGACCCGGTTGCAGTAGAGGAAGAAGGTGGTCAGGAACTGGCCGTACGTGCGGCAGAGCAGCTCATAGGATTCCGCCGTCCCCAGCCGCTCGTCGGTCGTGATGCCGCGACCCGGACTGGCCGAGGCGCAGATCACCACGTCGACGCCTTCGAGGCTGAGCACGTAGGCGCTGGACAGGTGCCAGATGTCCTCGCAGATCAGCATGCCGGCGCGCCCGTAGCCGGTCGCGAAGCTGCGGAAGCGATCGCCGGAGGCCAGGTAGCGCTGTTCGTCGAACATGCCGTAGGTCGGCAGGTACACCTTCCGGTGAACGTGGACGAGCTCGCCCCCGCTGAAATAGAGGGTGGCGTTGAAGTGGCGATGATCGGGCTCTCGCAGCACCGCCCCCACCACCAGGTCACAGGTGGTCGACAGGCCGGCCAGCTCCCGCACATCCTCGCCATCCAGCTCGATCGCCAGGTCCGGGACCAGGTCCTTGAGAAAGTAGCCGGTCAGGCTCAACTCCGGGAAGACGAGCAGCTTCACCTGCGCGTCCTTTGCGCGCGTCACCCATTCACGATGACGGGCGAGATTCCCTTCGCGGTCTCCCAGGATCACGTCGATCTGGGCCAGCCCGACGCGCAACCGTCCCCCGGTCATGCCAGCGCGTTGAATGGCGCCCGCACCCTCGGCGGGCGCGTGAGCCACTGCCCGATGGCGGGCGCGATTTCGTCCGACGACCCCAGGTGAATCGCCGCCCTCGGCAGCGCGTCGAGGAACGCCTGCCCGTAGGTGCGGTTCGCGATCCGGTGGTCCAGCAGGACGACCGCGCCGCGGTCCGAGCGCCGGCGGATCAGCCGGCCGAAGCCCTGCTTCAGACGCAGGACGGCTTCGGGAAGCGTGAGCTCGGCGAAGGGATCGCGGAGCAGGGCGCCCCGCGCGACCTGGATCGGATCGGTTGGCACCCTAAAGGGCAGGCGGACGATCACCACGCAGGAGAGCGCGTCCCCCGGAACGTCGATCCCCTCCCAGAAGCTGCTCGTGCCGAGCAGGACGGCGCGCGGGTCCTCCTGGAAGCGGGCCAGCAGCTGCCGGCGGGTGCCGTCGATGTTCTGGGCGAGCACGGGAAGCTCTCCACCGATCAGCCGGCTCAACCGTTCGGCCACGTCCCGCATCTGCTGATGCGCCGTGAAGAGGACCAGCGTGCGCCCGCCCAGGGTGCGGCCGATCGCGCCGATGGTTTCCGCAGCCTGATCCAGGAATCGAGGATCCTGCAGCTCGAACAGGTCGGTCGGGAGGCAGAGGAGCGCCTGGGCGAGGTAATCGAAAGGCGACGAGAGGATCATCTCGTGCGCGTCGCCATCCAGCCCGACACCGCGCCGGAAGTAGGCGAAGGAGTCCGCCACGGCGAGGGTGGCCGAGGTGAAGACCACCGTCTTCTTGCCGCGCAGCGCCCGCTCCTGGAGGATGTGGCCGGCCTGGGTCGGGGCGGCCTGGATCAGCGGCCGGCCAGATCGGCGCTCGGTCACCGCCCAGTAGAGACGGCTGGGACGCGGTCGGACCAGGGCTTCGTCCACCGTGCCGGTCCGGCTCTCGAGCTGGGTCAGAAAGAGGTCGAGCTCTCGGACGGCATGGGGATTCGGTTCCACCGTCAGACCCGCGAGGGCTCCATCGAGGCAGACGCGCAGCGCCGCAACCGACGCGGCAAGGCGGCCCGCCGGCGCCGCCAGGGCACCCAGCTCCGCATCGCGGAGGCCATCGCGGTCGAGCAGGATGCGTCCCTCTCGAGGACGCTGTCCCGGGCCGGGCTCCGCCAGCGCCAGCGCCCGGAGCGCTCCGCGCAAGACCGTGAAGATCTCCACGGCGACGCGGCGCATCTCGTCCGCCGCCGCCCGCACCGCCTCGTCGGGCGGCCCGCAGGCGGCCCGAAACCAGGTCAGCGTGCCGTCGAGGCTTTCCAGCAGCTCCTCCTCCCCCACTCGAACGGTCAGGCTCTCGACCGCAGTCTCCTCGAGCTGATGGGCCTCGTCGACGACGACGTGCTCGTAGGCGGGCAGCACCCCGCCGTTGCCGAGCGCATCGGCCAGCAGCAGGGCGTGATTGGTCACGATCACGTCGGCGTCCTGGGCGGCCCGGCGGCTGTTCCAGTAGAAGCAGCGCTGCGCCCGATAGTTGGGGCAGTGCGAGGCGAGGCAATCGTCGGGAGTCGACGCCGCCCGGAGCCAGAACACGTCCTCGAGGCCGTTGAGTCGAATCTCGGACCGATCCCCGTGCGCCGACTGGGCCAGCCAGACCAGCATCCGGAGCTTGAACGCGACCTCCTCCGGAAACCAGCTGCCGTCCACCCGGCGGCTGGGCGCGTTGAGGTAGCGATTCCAGCGCCGCAGGCTGACGTAGTTGGCGCGCCCCTTGAGCAGCGATGCCGTGAAATCGAAGGGGAGCCAGCTCCTCAAGAACGGGATGTCCTTGTGGTACAGCTGCTCCTGGAGCGTGATCGTGTTGGTCGCGACCACGATGCGCTCCTGGCGGGCGACGGCGTGGTGCACGGCCGGCACCAGGTAGGCGAGCGACTTGCCGGTGCCCGGGCCGGCCTCGACCATCAGCCGGCCACCGCGGGCGAAGAGCTGGGCGACGGCCAGGGTCATCTGGAGCTGCGACTCGCGCAGCTCGTAGGCGTCGAGTTCCCGGGCCATCGGCCCGTCGGGCCCGAGCAAGGACCGGATCGCCTGGGGATCGGTCGACGGCTTGGCGCGGCGCGGCGCGGCGCTGATGGAGGCGGGCGGTTCCATGAGGCTCCGCGTGCCGTTCGGCCCCTTTTGGGACGCCCAGGCGAGGATATCCCGCAGCGGATCGTCCCACCCACGGGTGACCTCCAGCATCCGATCGAGCAGGTCCTGCGGCAGCCCGCGGGTGAATTCCGACAGGTACCGGAAGAGCTGCCGGGCGGCATCCGCATCGGGCAGCGCCCGGTGCGGGTTGGGGTGATGCAGGTCGAGCTCGCGGGCCAGATGGGGCAGGCTGTGACTCGGCGCCATGGGCAGCAGGATTCTGGCCAGGTCGAGGGTGTCGTACAACCGGTAGCCCTGGCCGTTGCGGCCCTCGCCGAGGAAGGACAGGTCGAAGCTGCCGCTGTGGGCGACCACCGGGCTGTCGCCCACGAAGTCGATCAGCTCCGCGAGCGCCTGCTCGGGTGAGGGCGCGTGGGCGACGTCGCGATCCGTGATCCCGGTCAGCTGCTGGACGGCAGGCGGGATGGGCACCTCGGGCCGGACCAGCGACTCGTACCGAGCGATGACCTCATCGTCGCGGAAGCGGACCGCGCCGACCTCGATGATGCGGTCGATGCGTGGCGCCAGCCCCGTGGTTTCGAGATCCAGAGCGACGAAGGTCTCGTTCACTGTGTGCTCAGCCTAGAGACTTACATGCGCCGTGGTGCCTCCGCGGCTGCGCGGCGCCGCGAAAGCGCCCTCCCGGACTGCTCAGAGAAGTTTGGCCGCCAGCTCGGCAAGCTCGCTGCGCTGGCCCTTGGTCAGGGTCACGTGACCGGCCAGCGGGTTGTCTTTGAACTTCTCCACGGCGTAGCAGAGACCGTTGCTGCGGAAGTCGAGATAAGGATGGTCGATCTGATTCGGATCGCCGGTCAACACGATCTTGGTCCCCTCGCCGGCGCGGGAGACGATCGTCTTGACCTCGTGGGGGGTGAGGTTCTGCGCTTCGTCGACGATGATGAACTGCTGCGGGATGCTTCGGCCCCGGATGTAGGTGAGCGCCTCCGCCTCGAAGATTCCCTTCTCCTGGATGTGCCGGATCATGTCGGCGGCCATCTGCTCCTTGTAGATCCCGCCCATCAGGTACTCGAGGTTGTCATAGATCGGCTGCATCCAGGGACGCAGCTTCTCGTCTTTGTCCCCGGGGAGATAGCCCACGTCCTTTCCCATGGGGATCACCGGCCGGGTGACGAGCAGCCGGCGATAGCGATGCTGATCGAGCACCTTGTGGAGACCGGCGGCGAGCGCCAGCAGGGTCTTTCCCGTCCCCGCCTGGCCGGTCATGGTCACGAGCGGGATCCGCTCGTCGAGCAGGATGTCGAAGGCAAACCGCTGTCCCAGATTCTTGGGTTGAATGCCCCAGATGTCTTTCTTGATCGGGGCCAGGGCGACGACTTGCCTGGTCTCCGCGTCGAAGCGGCCGAGCGCGCTCGACTTGGTTCCGTTGAGCGACTTGAAATGCACGAACTGATTGCAGTAGATGCGCCCGTTCTGCGGCGTGTAGACGCTGGTCTTCGTGAACACCTCGATTTCTTCCGGCGGCACCTGCAGGGTCATCATGCCGTCATACAGGTCCTCGTCCTTGAGCACCACCTTGTCCGTTTCGTAGTCTTCGGCGACGAGGTTGAGCGCGTCCGCCTTGACCCGGACGTTGATGTCCTTGCTGACGAGGATCACCGGCACCTCCGGGTTCTCCGCCTTGAGCTGGAGCGTCAGCCCGATCACCTGGTTGTCCGCCTTGTTCGGATCGAGATCCTCGGGGAGATGGAGCGGGCTGTCGTGCTTCAGCTGGACACGCAGCTTGCCGCCGTGCCGCAAGGTCACGCCCTCGGACAGCTTGCCCTGGAGCCGAAGCTGGTCGAGGTGATGGGCCACCAGCCGTCCGTGCCGGCCAACCTCGTCCTGGCGGCGCTTCTGGCCGTCGACCTCCTCGATCACGACCAGGGGAATGACGACCTCGTTGTCCTGGAAGGAGAAGATCGCGTTCGGATCGTGCAGGAGGACGTTCGTGTCGAGGACGTAGATCTTCTTCAAACTGCCTCCGATGCGGGCGGGCCCTCGTGGTGGTAGGGCCCCTGGACTTCCAACGGCAAGAGCTGCGCGATCTTCGTCATCAGGTAATCCGCCGTCTGCTGATGGTTCATGGGGCTTCCGTCGGGGTTGCGCTCCGGAATGTGAAACGGCGGTCCGAAGGTCATGCGCACCGGCGCGCGCCCGGGCAGGCGGTGATGCCGCTGCAGGACGCGCTCGGTCCCGGTGATGCCGAGTGCCACGAGGGGAGCGCCCGAGTGCCGGGCCAGGAACCCGGCGCCGGGCTGCGCCCGCTGCAGCCGGCCATCGTCCGACCGGTGCCCTTCCGGGAAGAGGACCACGGCCTGGCCCGCCCGGAGCAGGTCGATCGCGCGCCGGAGGGCTTTCCGGTCGGCTGAGTGCCGCACGACGGGAAAGGCGTGATACGCGATCATCAGCCGGCGCGTGAAGAACCCCCTGAAGAGCTCCGACTTGGCCATGAACCAGACCGCTCGCGGAGCCCACGCGCCGATCAAGGCCGGGTCGACCGCCCCCACGTGATTGGAGACGATCAGGAGGGGTCCGCTTCGTGGAACGCCGTCCAGTCCACGTAACTGGAAGAATCGGTGACCGAGGAGGACGAGCGTCAGGAGCCGTGCAAGACGCGTGAGGAGAAAATAGCTCAAAGCGAAACTACCGCTCGGGAAGGCGGGCCATCACCTCCTGGAAGACCTGATGGACCGTCTTACCTTCAGTCGCGATGATTATAGCATCGGCTGAGCGCCGCAACGGCGCGACCTCCCGCTCGCTGTCGGCTCGATCGCGCGCATCGATCTCCGCCTCGAGCACGGCCTCGGAGGCCGGCACGCCGGTGCTCTGCTCGAGCGCCTCGCGCCGCCGTTTGAGCCGCTCAGTGGCCGACGCGGTGAAGAAGAACTTCGCGTCCGCGTCAGGAAAGATCACCGTGCCGATGTCGCGACCGAGGACGACACAATCCCGGTCGTGGAACTGCCGCTGAGCGTCGCACAGGACTTCCCGGACCTGGGGCAGGCGGGCGATCGCGGACAGGTCGGTTGCGATGGCGGGGTCCATCGCCTCCCGCGTGACGTCGCGGCCGTTGACCCGGACCAGGCTCGCGCCGGCCGAGGCGGTGGGCGACGTATTGACCTCCACGACGGCGGCCCGGGCCAGCTCCGTGAGCCCCGCCACATCGGTCACCGCAATCCCTCGTCGGCGCGCCTCGACCGTGATCGCGCGGTAGAAGAGACCGGTGTCGACGAGCGCGAAGCCGAGCGCGCCAGCGATCAGCCGGCCGACCGTCGTCTTCCCGGATCCAGCCGGCCCATCGATCGCGATGATCACGTCAGGCCCACACTGGCCCGCAGGTCACGCACCTCGTTCGCGGTCAGCGTCCGATGCGCGCCCACCGGGAGGCTGCCGAGGCGAAGCGGGCCGAGGCGCACTCGCTCCAGGTCGATGACCTCGTGCCCGAGCGCCTTCCACATGCGGCGCACCTCGCGTTTGCGGCCCTCGGTCAGGACCATGCGGACGTGGGTGGAGGACGGGGCTCGACGCAGGACCTCAACCTCGGCCGGTCGATACCGTTCGGCGCCCACCCTCATTCCTTTCTGCAGCTGCCGCAGCGCCCCATCAGCCGGAGACCCGGCGATCGTGACCCGGTATTCCTTCTCGACATGGTACCGCGGGTGCATCAGCCGGACGGCCAGCGCGCCGTCATTGGTCAGCAGGATCAAGCCGCGGCTGCGGCCATCGAGGCGCCCCACGGGAAAGAGCCGCTCCCCGGTGGGCAGCGTATCGATCACCGTCCGGCGGCCGCGATCATCGCGTACCGTGCTCAGAACCCCGACCGGCTTGTTGAGGAGCCGGTACACCAACGCGCCGGCGGGGGTGACCTCCTTCCCGTCGACCGCGACCCGGTCGACCCCGACCCGCACCGTGACTCCCGGTCGAGCCGGTGCGCCGTTCACCGTCACCCGCCCGGCCGCGATCAGGAGATCGGCCTTCCGCCGGGCGGCCACGCCGGATGAGGCGAGAAACCGATTGAGGCGAACCGCGGGCGCCGCGGTCTCAGGAACCGGAGTCGGCGTGAGCGGAGGAGAGAGGCGGCAGCTCGTCGAGGCTGCGCAGCCCGAGGATCTGCAGGAAGCGCATCGTGGTGCCGAACAGCCGCGGCGTGCCGGGTGCTTCGAGACGCCCGACCTCGGCGATCAGTTCCTTTTCCTCGAGATTCTCGAGCACCGCCTCGCAGTTCACGCCCCGGATTTCCTCGATGCGGGCCCGAGTGAGCGGTTGACGGTAGGCGATGATGGCGAGCGTCTCATAGGCGGCCGGCGACAGTCGGGCCGGATATTCCGGGCGCAGGACGCGCCGGACGACGTCCGCCTGGGCCGGGTCGGTGACCAGCTGGACCTGGTCTTGATGGCGTTGCAGCATGAGACCACGGCCCTCGAGCCGCTGCGCGAGGGTGGCGACGGCGGCCTCGACGTCGTGGATCCCCGCCTGCAGGATGTCGCGCAGCTCGAGCATCGTGACCGGCCGGTTGAGGGTGAAGAGGACGGCCTCGAGGGCGCCGCTGAGATCGGTCGATTCGACGACGGCGCCCGGCACGCTCACGCCGTCGGCTCGGATGCCGCCGCCTTGACGCGGATCTCACTGAACGCGGCAGACTGGACCACGGTGACCTCCCCGATTCTAATCAGCTCGAGCAGGGCGAGGAAGGTGACGACCGCCTCGAGCCGCGAGCGTGCCTGGGCGAAGAGGGCGCTGAAGTTCATCTCCGGGTGCCGGCGCAGCATCGCGCGGAGATCGTCCAGCCTCTGCGCCAGCGAGATGTGCTCCAGCTCGAAGGTCAGCTCCTCGGCGGCCGGGAGGCGATCGAGCACCTGCTGGAAGGCAGCGGCCAGGGCATCGAGGCTCACCTGGACCCGTGCCTGGGGAATCACGTCCGGTTCGATCAGGCCGGCGAACGTGAACCGGCCGCTCGCGTGGCGCTGCATGAGGCCTTCGGCCAGCTCCTTGAACCGGCGGTACTCCTCGAGGCGGCCGCGAATGGCATCCTCCCAGGCCTCGAGTTCCTCCTCTTCCCCGCTGACCGAAAGCGGCATGAGCGCCGCCGCTTTCAGCTGAACCAGGCGGGCCCCGATCACGAGGAACGCCGCCAACCGATCGAGGGGGGGCCGCTCCTCATCCATCACGCGCAGGTAATCCTCCGTCAGGCTGGCCAGGGGAATCACGCTCAGATCGACTTCCGCCCGCTGGGCGAGCGAGAGGAGCAGTTCGATGGGGCCGTCGAACGCCGGGGTGCGGACGAGGTAGACCGGGTCCCGCTCGATCTCCGGAGCCGCGTCCGTGCGGATCTCCTGGCTCAATTGCGTTCGTCTGCCTGCTTGAGCCGTGCCGTCAGGGGATGGCTCGGCACGGCCCGGTGATGCTCGGCGACGATGGCAGCCAGCTCGACCGCCCCGGCCTCGCGCAGGCGCTCTGCCCCGATCATGGCGTGCTCACGATACAGACCATACCGATGGCGAAGCCCGGGCCGCAGGCCGAGGTAGACGCGCAGGAGCACGGGCGCGAGCGCCTGGAGGAAGACCGCCGCGCTCCGATCGGCGATGGAGAGCCCCGCCCGGGCCTTCCCCATGTCGTGCAGCAGGGCCGCCTGCCGGAGAAGGCGCTCGGCATTCGGATCCTGCCGGTCGACCGTCGCCAGCACGTCCAGGCCGTGCCGCCGCTCATTGCGGGGCAGGGCCGCGAACAGTGCATACAGGTCCGGACCCAGCACGGCCGCGGCCCGCGCGCTTTCGTCCGGATGGACTCGCCCGGCGCTGTGGCGCCAGAACTGCCCGACCCGATGCCGCGCGCCACCGATCATTCGCCGTCGATCAGCGGGAGGCCCCAGCGCAGGCGCTGACGCAGCAAGTCGAAGAAGTCGGGCTCGGGGGGAAACCGGACGAGCTCGGCGACGACGGGAGCGATCCCGATCTCGACATGGGAGCCGGCGCGCAGCGCCGAGGTCACCTGGCCGTCACAGGTGAGGACCGCAGGCTCGCGGGGCAGGCCCAGCCGCACGCGGGCCCGTTCCGGCAGCACGACCGCCCGGTTGAAGAGACTGTGCGGGTTCAGCGGCAGGAAGACGATGTCCCGCACGTCGGGGCTGAGGATCGGCCCGCCCAGGGAGAGGGCGTACCCGGTCGACCCGGTGGCCGTCGAGACCACGGCGCCATCCGCGTCGAACGCGCCGGCGGGGCGCCCGTCGATCTCCAGCTCGATCCGGATCAAGTTGAAGTCGACGCCCTTGTGCACCACGACGTCGTTGAGCGCCAGGTGCCGGTTCGGCACCCCTTCGACGTCGGCTCCCAGCAGGGTTCGGGCCTGGGTCTCGAAGTCGCCGCGCAGCCAGCGCTCGATCGCGACCACGAGCTGCGCCATGGGGACGGGGACCAGGAACCCGAGCCGGCCGTGGTTGACGCCGAGGATCGGGACCCGATGGGCCGCGGCGTGGCGCGCCGTCCAGAGCAGCGTCCCGTCGCCGCCGACCGAGATCAGGAGCCGCGTCCGCCCCAGGTCCTCGGCCAGTGCGTCGCTGGGATCCTTGCGATGGGCGCGGTGCATCCAGACCCGGAGACCTTCGCGCTCGAGCCGGGCGCGGGCCTCGGGGATGGGGGGCGTGTCTTCCTTGATCTGCGGGTGGAGGATGACCCCGACTGCGTCCTGCATCGGAACCCCGTAATGATGCCATGAGCCCCCGGTCACCCCTCCACGGCTCGATCCATACTTAGTCCGATCGCCGTGCCTGAGCCCACCGCCCCGCCCAGCCTGCTCGTTCTCCGCCCATACCAGTGGAGCATCCACTTCGCCGTGATCAAGGTGCTGCTCTATCCGATCCTGATCGGGGTCCTCGGCAGCCTGCTGGCGGTCATGACCGGCAGCTCCGGCCTGCTGTTCATCTTCCTGGCCGTGATTCCCCTGGTGACGGCGGCCGTGGCGGGGATCACCGGCTTGATGGTGGCCGCCAACCGGAGCACGGTGGTCACCGCCGATGCCACCTCCGTCACCCGCCGCTGGATGGGCCGGACGACCAGCTGTCCGCGGTCCGAGCTGGCCGAGATCCAGTACGGGTCGCCTCTTCGCGGCGCGGTGGAGTGCCGCTTCGTCCGCCGGGACGGGCGGACCGCGTTTCACATCACGCTTGCCCCGTGGGCCGCCCTCCAGCACGATCTCAAGGGATTCGCGGCGGCGCTCGGGTTGCCGCTCCGACCGCATCCCTACGTGCGCCGGTTCACCCTGTAGGTCGAAGGAACAGAAAGAACTCGCGGTTGCCCCGAGCGCCCAGGATCGGCGAGGGGCACTCCCCGATCACCGCATAGCCGAGGCCCGTGGCGAAGGCCCGCAGCCCCTGCAGCACCGCCTCGTGCTGCTCGGGGCGCCGCACGATCCCTCCCTTCCCCACCTGTCCCCTGCCGACCTCGAATTGCGGCTTGACCAGCGCGATCACGTCGCCCGGCGAATCGAGCAGGGCGGCGACGCGCGGGAGGACGAGCCGGAGCGAGATGAAGGAGACGTCGATGACGGCGAAGTCGGCAGGGCGCGGGAGGTGCTCCAGCTCGCGAATGTTGACGCGCTCGAGCACGGTCACCCGGGGATCCTGCCGGAGCGCCCAGGCCAGCTGCCCGTACCCGACATCGAGCGCGATGACGCCGGCCGCGCCACGGCGGAGCAAGACGTCCGTGAACCCGCCGGTCGAGGCGCCCACATCGAGGCCCACGCGACCAGCCGGGTCGAAGCCGAAGGCGTCGAGCGCGGCGGCCAGCTTCTCGCCGCCCCGGCTCACGTAGGTCCGGCTTCCCTCAATCGCCAGCTCGACGTCCGGGCTGACGAGCTGGTCCGGGCGGCTGCCCCGCACGCCCGCGACCAGCACCAGGCCCGCCTGGATCAGCGCCTGGCCGCGCTCGCGCGAGGCGACGAGCCCCCGCAGGACGAGCGCCTGGTCGAGGCGCACCCGGGTCAGCGAGGCGTCAGTCCCCATCCGATGACGATGCCCAGCAGCGCGCCGGCGATGACCTCGATCGGCGTGTGGCCGAGCAGCTCGCGCAGGCGCTCCTGGCGGATGCCCTGGTGGGCGATGAAGAGGTCGTCGAGGAGGCGGTTCAAGATCATCGCCTGCTGGCCGGCGGCCCGCCGGACACCGGTGGCGTCGTACATCACGACCGCGGAGAAGATCACGGACAGGGCGAAGAGCGCGCTCTGCACCCCCTGGAGGCGGGCGATCACCGTCGTCAGGCAGACGACGAGCGCACTGTGGGAGCTCGGCATCCCGCCGGCCGTCGCCAGCCGCCGGATGCTGAGGCGGTGAGCGAGCACGGAATCGACGATCACCTTGCCCAGCTGCGCGATCGCCCAGGCGATCATCGGTACGACGAAGTACGGGTTGTGGATGAGCGCGCTCATGCCGGCGCCCCCGGCTCGATGATCTGGTCCAGCCTCAGCCTGGCGTCGTCGAGGAGGCGCGCGCACCGCCGCGCCAGGGCCAGGCCGCGCTCATAGGTGCGAACCGCGAGCTCCAGGTCGTCCTGCTCGCGGCCCAACAGGGCGACCGCACGCTCGAGCTCGGTGACCGCCTCCTCGTAGGTCATCGCGTCGACGTCGTCCTGCATCAGCGGGGCTGCTCGGCGATCTTGCCCAGAATGCCGTTCACGAACTTTCCCGAATCCGGTCCGCCAAACGTCTTGGCGAGCTCGATCGACTCGTTGATCGCGGCCTTGAGCGGCACGCTGGGCAGGAACCGGATCTCGAACGTGGCGATCCGCAGCAGCGTTCGCTCCACCTTGGCCATCTGGTCGAGGCCCCAGTTCTGCGAGGCCTGGCTCAGCTCCCGGTCGATTTCGCCGCGATGCTCGAGGACCCCCTGGATCAGCAGCCGCGCGAACTCGGTCACCTGGGTGTCGGCACGGGCCTCCTTGACGTGATAGGCGAGCGAACGCTCGGGATCGTTGCCATCACCCTCCAGCTCGAAGAGCACCTTCAGCGCGAGCTCCCGGGCCAGGTGTCGCCTGCCCGTCTACTGATCTCCGAGAAAACGCACATCGCCGATGAAGACATCCACCTGGCGGACCTCGATGCCCAGCATCTTGTCGATCGCATCCGCCACCTGGCGCTGAACCTCGGCGGCCACCGTCGGGACGTGGGCGGAGTGATCGACGATCAGGAACAGTTCGAGGCGCAAGCTGTCGTTGGTCATGTCGACGCGCACGCCCTTGTAGCCGGCCTGGGGCGGCAGCGCCCGGTGTCCATCCCGGGCCCCGGCATGGTACAGGCCGGCGATGCCCTGGACCTGGCCGGCGGTGAGCGCGGCAATGTGGGCGATGACCTCGTTGGCCACCTTGACCGACCCGAGCCCCCGCTCGGCCATCAGACCCGCTCCACGTACGACGCGGTGCGCGTATCCACCCGGATCACGTCCCCGGTGTTGACGAAGAAGGGCACGTTCAGGATGAGGCCCGTTTCCAGGGTCGCGGGCTTCCCGCCGCCCGCGGCAGTGTCCCCTTTGAACCCGGGCGCCGTCTGGGTCACCTTCAGATCCACCGTCGTTGGCAACTCTACGCCGAGCGGCGCACCTTCGTACATGAGCACTTCGATGGGAGCGTTCTCCTTCAGATACTTGAGGGCGTCGCCCAGCTGCTCATCACTGAGAGGGATCTGGTCATAGGTCTGGCTGTCCATAAAGAAATGGCGGTCGCCATCACTGTAGAGATACTGCATCGGCACGCGTTCGATCCGAACGCGCGGGAATCGGTCCTTGTCCCGGAACTTCTGCTCGATGATGGCGCCGCTCCGCAGATGCTTCAGCTTGGTCCGGAAGAATGTGTCGCCGCGGCCAAGCTGGCTCTGCTGGAACTGCAGCACGATGTAGGGCTCACCCTCCCATTCGATCGTCATGCCGTTGCGGAATTCATTGGGACCCACCATGGAAGTTTCACCGCCCCTGCTGAAGGCGTCGGCATGATACCACTACGGGCTGGAACGGCGGCGAGCGTCGATCTGGGTGAAGATCACGTTGCGGACTTGCTGCGGGCGGGGCACGACCTTCAGCCACTCGCCGCCGTCCCGCCCCGCCGACTCGAGCTCGACGTCCCCGAATCCCCAGGTGCGGCCCCACAGCCCCTGGTAGACGGTCAGGTCCTGGATGCGGTCGATCGCGATCGACCGCGAGAAGCGGGCCAGGACGCCTTCGTTCAGGATGACGCGCTGGTCGGTCACCACGTACTCGTGGGCGCGCCAGCGCCAGTAATAGAGGTTGAGGAGGAGGATCCCGAGCAGCAGGGCGGCCAGCAGGAACAGGACCCGCAGCTCACCTTTGAGGGGGAGCAGCACGAGCAGGACCAGGATCACCGCGACGGCGATCCCGGTGACGGCGAACGGGCGGAGGAGCACGACCCAGTGCTGCCGGGCCGTCATCAGCATCCGCTCGCCAGGCAGGAGATCTCTCGCGTTCATGGCCGCTGGAGCAGGAGGGTCAGAACGGTGCCGGCAACCAGGAAGGGGCCATAGGGAACCGCCTGGCGCATGCGGGCCCGGCGGGTGAGGAGCAGGATCACCGCCACCGCCCCGCCGATGTAGACGCCGGCCAGCAGCGCGTGCACCATCCGCAGGTCGGTCAATCCCGTGCACAGGCCGATGAACACCGCCAGCTTGACGTCGCCGAAGCCGAAGGCCTCCTGGCCGAAGATCCAGGTCCCGACGAAGAAGAGGACGAAGAACACCAGACCGGCGATCACCGCCGCGAGCACCGCGGTGCGCCAGTCCGGGGCGGGCCAGCTGAGTCCGGGGGTCCAGGGCGTGACGAACGCCAGGGCCAGGGCGACGAGCCAGCCGGGCAGCATCACGACATCGAGGATATAGCGGTGCTTGAGGTCGAAGGCGAAAACCTGGACCAGGATGGCGACGTAGACCGAGTCGATCAGCAGGAGCACGCCCCATCCGATCCGCCAGGCGAAGATGCCGAACAGCGCGGCACAGAGTGCCGGGGCGATCGCGACCTCCCAGGGCCGCATCACCGGATCGAGCTCGGGATCGGATCTGGCCTCGATCCCGGCCTGCCATGAGGAGAAGACGTTGACCGCGAGGCCGACCAGCAACCCCGCCCCCGCCCAGCCCGCCGCAACCAGCAGCCGGCTCATGTGGCCGGGCCCAGCACCGCGGCCCGCTCCAGCGCGGCGCGCATGGCGGTTTCGGGGGCCGGAGAGCCGGTCCAGATCTCGAACGAGGCAAGGCCCTGGTGCAGCAGCATGGTCAGCCCGTTGATCGCCCGGGCGCCCCGGCCGCGGGCGCTCCGGACCAACGGGGTCAGCGGCGGATTGTACAGCAGGTCGATCACGACCTGGTTCGCCCGGAGCCACTGGACCGGGAACACGAGGCTATGCCCGTCCCCTCCCACCGGGGTGGCGTTGATCACGAGGGTCGCCTTGCGCAGGATGAGCGGCAGGGCATCCATCGCCACCGCCCCGCCGGCCGCGATCTGGAGGTCCTGGCAGAGGCGCTCGGCCTGCCCCAGGTCCTGGGCCGCGATCCAGACCCGCTGGGCGGAATCGCGCAGCACGCTGGCGATGCTGCGGGCGGCCGCGCCGGCCCCGACGATGACGACGTCGCGGCCGTCGGCGTCGATCTCGGCGTCCTCCAGCGCCTGCAAGAACGCCGTGCCATCCGTGTTCCATCCCACCAGCGCCCCGGCCCGGTAACTGAGCGTCGTCACGCTGCCGCAGGCACGCGCCTCGGGCCCGAGCCCGTCCAGGAACGGGATGATCGCGGTCCCGAAGGGAGCGGTGATACTGGCCCCCATGAGCTCACCGTCCTGCCGGAGCGCATCCACGGTCGCCTTCAACTCGTGGGGGCGCACCCGCCGGGCTTCGAATCGCGCCGGGAGCCCGGCCGCCTCGAAAGCCGCGTTGTGCAGGCGGGCGGAGTAGGCGGCGCTCGCCGAATCGCCCAGCAACAGCACGCGGCGGCCCCGCCGCCGGGCGTCGCCCCAGGGCCTACTGGAGGCCGTACTGGTGGAGGAGCTGGACGAACTGGTCGTAGGTGGTGGCGTAGTGGTTGTGTCCCTGGGGGTCGGAGAGGTAGTAGAGGTAGGTGCTTTGCGCCGGCTCGAGCGCGGCGTCGATCGCTTTGAGTCCGGGGTTCGCGATCGGTCCCGGAGGAAGCCCCGCATGCAGATACGTGTTGTAGGGGGAGTCGACCTTGCGGTCATCGAGCGTCACGCTCGACTGCCAGACCCCCTTTGCGTAGAGCACGGTGGCATCCGCCTGGAGCGGCATATTGATCGCAAGGCGGTTGTAGAAGACGCTGGCCACGAGCTGCCGGTCGGCGTCGAAGCGGGCCTCGCGCTCGATGATCGAGGCGAGCGTCACGATCTGAAGCACGGTCAGCTTGCGCTTGTCCGCCTCCGCCTTGCGGGCTGCCGTCCAGTTCCGGCCGAACTCGTCCAGCTGGAGGGTGATCAGCTGCCGGGCGGTCGCGTTGCGCGGCACGAGGTAGGTCTCCGGGAAGAGGAAGCCTTCGAGGCTCGACCCGGGCGGCCGGCCCTGCAGGAAGTCGTAGTTGAACTGGCCATGCTGGGCCAGATCGAGGTAGTCCTGGCCCTTGATCAGCCCGCCCTGGTCGAGCTTCTGGGCGGTCTTCTGGATCGTGAAACCCTCGGGGATCGTGATGAAGATCTCCTCAGGGATGGCGGTCTGCAGTGCCGTGAGGATCTGCTGCATGTTCAGGTTGTGGCTGAGCTGATAGGCGCCCGCTTCGACGGTCCGATCGAGGTGCCTGTATCGCGCGTAGAGCCGGAACACCAGCGGGTTGTCGATGAGGCCGACCTGGTGGAGCGTCTCGGCCACCTGGGCGAAGGACGCGCCCGGCGGGATCACGAAACGCGCCTTGTTGCTGCCCGGGTTGGCCGGCTGATGGAGCTGGTGATCGACGTAGGCGTACCCGATCACGGCCGGGATGCCGATCATGGCGGGCAGGAGGAAGAGGAGCACCAGGACGAGCTGCAAGCAGGTCCGGCCCCGGGAGCGGGGCATGGGAGCCCGCATCCCACCGGACGAACGCGGCGAGGCGGTCATTCAGTCGACGAGCGCATCCACGAACTCAGTCGTCGGCCTCGCCGTCCTCTTCCAGATCGTCCTCCTCCTCCTCGAAGGCTTCGAGCTGCTCGACGACCCGATCGTGCTCTTCCTCGTCGAGTGTGACCAGCGCTTCGCCGTCACGCCGCAGGATGAGGACGCGCTCCTCGTCCGTCTCCGATTGCAGGACGTAGTAGGTCTCTCCCTCGATCTCGACGACGTCGTGGACCAGGTAGCTCTCCTCCTCGCCGGTCTTCTCGTTGACCAGCTCGATGGTCTGGACTTCGCCGTTTGGTTCGATTCCCTGTGGCATCATCCGTCTCCTTCCCTGCGGCCAGCCTGGTAATCGAGGTATCCCTGCAGCAACAGCGTCGCCGCGACCTCATCGACGCTCGACCGGCGCTTGTGCCGGCGGGCGCCCTGTGCGATCAAGTGCCGTTCCGCCGCCACCGTGGTCAGGCGTTCGTCCCAGTATGCCACCGGCGTCCCGGTCGCCCGTTCCACCTGCGCGCCAAATGCCTGCGCATCCCGCGCCGCGACATCCAGGGTACCATTCATCAATCGCGGCAGGCCCACAACGATCCGCTCGACCCGGTACTCGTCGACGAGCTTCTTGAGAGCGGCCAGGTCCTCCTGCGGAGAGCGCCGGCGGAGCACCTTAAGGGGCTGCGCGATGACACCGGAGGGGTCGCTCAGGGAAAGCCCGAGGCGGACGCTGCCCGGATCGATCGCGAGGATCCTCACGGAGACGCGGTCCCGGTGACCTCCTGGATGTGGATCGTGATGTGGGAGGAGAAGAACGGCAGCCACGGGAGGCCGATCGGATCCTGGCGCAGGTTGACGTCGACCACGTTCGGCAGGCCCTGCAGGAACGCCCGTGCGGACGACGGCGAGTGGCCCTTCATGTGCGCCCGCATCGCCTCCTGGGAGAAGACGATCACCGTGTAGCCGGACGCGTGGCCGTTGAGCGTCACGTTGCCGTCACTTGTGGCCTGGGCGACGTCGTAGGAGGTCTGCTGCGGGTCCTGGAGCAGCTGCGAGCCGACCGGCACCTTGCGCTGGAGCGCGTCGCGCAGCAGCCTGGTGACCTGGGCGTTGTCGAAGGTGACGCCGCTCGCCGTGATCGTCATGGTCATGTTGAAGTTCGCGGTCTCGTCGCCCAGCTGGTGATCCGTCTGTGTCTGAACCTTCGGCTGGTCCGGGGCGATCAGGTGCTGCCCCTTCGCCTTGCCGTTCAGGTCGTCCTGGACCTTCGGGTTGAGCTGCGAGGTGAGCGCCTGGCTCACGGCATCGATGTCCGATTGCTGGATGACCGTGGCGACGCGCTGATCGGCACCACCGCCGGTCGCTTGCGCATTGTTGACGGCGAAGTCTTGAGTCTGATCCGTCGGATAGATGATCGTTATCGCGTTTGCAGCGACGTCGCCACTCGCGCCGGCGTTCTCGGCCGTAATCGGAATGCTCTTGGAGGAGCTACCCGGTAAGAGGAACTCGGTCGCGGCCTGCGTCCGGAATCTCACATTTCCTCCGGCGCCTACTTCGGTATTGCGTGGGAACTGAACGACGAAGTGTGAGTTGTTCTTGAAGACCACCTGGCCCGTCGCCGCTATCGCCGGAATCTGCTTCTGACCGGTGGCGGTGCCCTGCGCGGTGAGACTCTCCGTGGCGCTGATCGCCTGGGTTGGGAAGTGGTCGATCGTGCCCGACACCGGGTTGGGCTGCCCGATCAGCTGCATGTCGGTCTTGAGCGGCGTCCCAGTCACGGTCAGGCGCACGTCGGCCGTGGGCACAAACAGCACCGCGAAGACGAGCGCCAGCAGCGCGACGACGCCCCCGCCGATCGCGAACAGCCGCCTGTCGCGCGGAGGCTTGACGACCCGCCCGCGGTCCGCGGGCGCGGCCACCGGCTTGCGCGGCGGCGCGGAGACGACGTCCTGCGTCCGGGTCCGGGCGTACGGCGGAGCGGCGGACTCGGCGACGCCGGCCAGGACCGGCTCGGCGACCGCGACGGCAGCCGCCGCCCCAACCGGCCCTTCCGCCTGGGCCGAGTCGGCGCTCTCTCCCGGACGGTGGACCTCCGCCCCGGACTCGTAGGCGGCGAGCGTCGGGTAGGCGGAGAAGCCGGACTCCAGCGCCAGCGCCTGGAGGCGCGGGTCCGAGCTGATCAGGTTCACGTGCTTCCCGTAGGCGTCGGCGTAGCGCTTGAGCAGCCGGAACGACATCGGGCTCTGGAGCGCGCGGGCCCGATCGGGCACGACAAAGCTGACCGCGTCCTCGTCCTGGAGGGCGCGGAGCCGGTCGACGAGGTCAGTCACCTCCTCGTCCGCCTCCACGTAGAGCAACTTCGCCAGCGTCTTCATTTCACTCTCCGTCGCCAAGATCGGTCGCTCGCCGCCGTCAGTCATACCGCAAACGGCATCGTCTGTCGAGCGGTTACGGTGTAACCTTCGGCGCTCATACCTTCATCGCCTTGAGGACCTTGCGCATGACCGTGTGCAGGGGGCCGTCCTCGCCGGCGCCCTGCTGGATGGCGTGGAAGGCGAGCCCCATGGGCGTGATGTCCTGCTGGTCGAGGAGCAACCCGGTCGAATCGTAGATGCCGCGCACGTCCTGCGGCCGGAGCACGCCGATCACCGGGGCACGCCCGAACGGCAGCCGGGTCCACTCGAAGGCCTCGAGCTGCTGGCGAACCTCCGGCAGGGCGCTTCCCCCTCCGGCGAGGTAGATCGCGTGGGGCAGCCGATCGCCCTTCGCCATCTCCTGGAGGGTGATCGCGACACCCTCGACCAGGACCTCTGCGTCCTTCGACAGCACCTGGCGCACCCGCTCCTCCTGCCCCTGGGGCAGCTCGCCTTTCGAATGCCGGAGCTTGACCGCCTCGGCGTCCTGAAAGGACAGGCTGAAGCGAGCGGCCAGCTTCTTCGTGAAGACCCGGCCCCCGATCGGGAACATCCGCGTTCCCTCGATGCCGCCGTTGCGCACGAGCGCGACATCGGTCGTGCCCCCGCCGATGTCGATGAAGATGGCCCCGAAGTCATAGACCTCGTCGGTCGCGACGCAGCGCGCCATCGCATACGGTTCCGCGACGGCCGCCACCAGCTCGAGATCCAGCTCCGACGCGATCGTCTGCAGGGCGCCGATCTGCGTCAGGGGCGCAAAGGTGTTGAAAGCCGTGACGATCATCTGCTTGCCCTGGAAATCCAGTGGGTTCGTGACCGCGAACCCGTCGATCCGGACGTTGGTGATCGCCGAGTTGATCAGCTTGACGTCGACGTCGGGGACGCCCAGCTCGAGGCTCATCAGGTGGCGCGCCTCGCGCATGGCCCGCTTCTCGACCAGCTGCAGCGTCTGCATCAGCTCGACCTCGTTGATCTTCAGCTGCGGGTCCGCCCGCGGCACGGTGACCGACGTGCTGAACCCCTTGACCTGCTCGCCGGCGATCCCGATCACGGCCTGGCCCGGGATCGTGTCGCACATGTCCTCCGCCCGGGACATCGCCCTGTCGCAGGTCTCGATGATGCCCTGGATGTCGGAGGGCACACCCGCCTGCATGTCGGCAAACGCCTGACGCTCCCGCGAGGCGCCCAGCACGACGCCGTTGCGGCCTTCCCGGCGCACCACGAGCGCCTTGATGTACTCGGTCCCGATATCGAGCGCCGTATAGAGGTTGGCGTACTCCTGGCCTCGCCGCATCCGCTTGAACCGCTGTTTGAGCTTCAGCATCAGGCGCCCCCCAGCCGCTGAAGGACGAGCGCCTGGATCGACCGGAAGCCCTCCGCCACGCGCTGTGGATCGATGCCTCCACCCTCCCCGACGGGGCCGCGCCCGCCCCCTTTGCCCCCCACCACCTGGCGGAAGGCCTGGATCACATCGTTGGCCTGGAGGCGGCCGTTGAGCCCGCCCACCTTGACCGCGTAGCGCTGCCCGCCAACGACGAGGGCCACCCCGCCTTTGGGCGCCCGCTGGAGCAGGTGATCGAAGTACACTTTCAGGTCCCGCTCGTCGGGATCGACGACCTGGAGCAGGATCTTCACGCCCGAGACCTCGGCCTCGTCCACCCGGGCGGCGCCGCCCGTGGCGAGCCGCTGCTTGAGGGTGGCCGCCTCCTTCTCCAGGCGCTTGAGCTCGCCCTGGAGCGTCTCGACCTTCCCGGGGAGCTCCAGGGGCGTGCCCTTGAGCGCCTCGGCCAGACGGTGCAGCACCCCCTCCTCCATCCGGACCTGGCGATAGGCGGCCTCGCCCGCCCGCATCTCGATCCGCCGGATCCCGGTCCCGATCGACCGGTCGGATGAGAGCAGCGCCAGGCCGATCTGGCCGCTTCGCTCGACGTGGGTGCCCCCGCAGAGCTCCCGGGCCCAGTCGCCGAAGGAGACCACCCGGACCCGCTCCCCGTACTTCTCGTCGAAGAGGGCGACCGCGCCGCTGCGGACCGCCTCCTGCAGCGGCATCTCCTCGACGCGCCGGGGCAGGTCCTCGCGAATCTTGTCGTTGAGCAGGGTTCCGACCCGATCCAGCTCCTGTGGGGTGAGCGCGCGGGGAAACCGGAAGTCGAAGGTGGCGTGCTCGGGGAGGACGGCGGAGCCGGCCTGGGTCGCCTCCTCGCCGAGCACCTGGCGCAGGGCCCGGTGCAGCAGGTGGGTCGCGGAATGGTGCCGCGCGACGGCCATCCGGCGCGGGCGGTCGACCTCCGCGTGGACCGGCTCGCGTTCGCCGGGCCGCCGCCCCTTGATCCGGACGCGGTGCCGGATCGCCTCGCCCTGGGCCTGGACGTCGAGCACCTCCCCCTCCCCACCGCTCCAGGTCAGCCAGCCGGCATCCGCCGTCTGCCCGCCGCGCTCCGCGTAGAAGGGCGTCTCCTCCAGGAAGACGTCAGCCTGGTCCGGCGTCCCCGACACCTCGAAGAGCTCGCTGATGACGGTGTCGGCCGCCAGGCCGTCATAGCCGATGAACCGCGTCGCGGTCTTCGCGACCGGTCCCTGGAAGGCACCACCGGCGCCCCGGCTGCGCTCTCGCTGTCCCTGCATCAGCGCCGCCACGGCCGCCATGTCGACCGTGATGCCCCGCTCGGCGGCAAGCTCCCGGGTGAGCTCGATCGGGAAGCCGAGCGTGTCGTGGAGGTAGAACACCTCCTCGGGGGTCAGCCGGCCCTGGTCGAGCAGGCCCTGGAGGCGCTCCATCCCGGCGCGCAGGGCGATCGCGAATCGATCTTCCTCCGCGCGAAGCGTCTGTGCGATCTGCCGGCTCTTCTGGGTCAGCTCCGGATAGGCCTCGCCCAGCAGCTCCTCGACGACCGGAACCGCCGACGAGAGGCCCTCCCCCGTCCCGAGCCGCCGGGCGTGGACCATGGCGCGACGAATCAGGCGCCTCAAGACGTAGCCTCGCCCCTCGTTCGACGGGACCACCCCGTCCGCGACCAGCATGGACGCCCCCCGGCTGTGATCGGCGAGCACGCGCAGCGAGACGTCGACCTCGGGGCTCGAGCCGTACGACTTCGCGGCCAGGTGCTCGAAGTGGGCGATGAGCGGCGTGAACATATCGGTCTCGAAGACGCTGCGCTTCCCGCTGACCACCTGGGTGATCCGGTTCAGCCCCATCCCGGTGTCGATCCCTTTCCGCTTCAAGGGCCTGCGGGTGCCGCTCTCGTCACGGTCCCACTGCATGAAGACGAGGTTCCAGATCTCGAGGAAGCGGTCACAGTCCTCGCAGTTGGGCCCGCAGTCCGGCCGGCCGCACCCGTATTCCTCGCCCCAGTCGTAATGGATCTCCGAGTCGGGACCACAGGGGCCGGTCGGGCCGGCCGCCCAGAAGTTGTACTGATCGCCGAAGCGGCGGATCCGCTCCGGCGGAATGCCGGTCCGGACCCAGATGTCGAAGCTCTCATCGTCCTCCTCGTGAATGCCGGCCCACAGGCGCTCCGGATCGAGCTGGAGCTCACGGGTGAGGAACTCATAGGCGTAGGGGATCGCCTTCTCCTTGAAGTAGTCGCCGAACGAGAAGTTGCCCAGCATCTCGAAGAAGGTCAGGTGATGGCCGTCGTGCCCGACCACCTCGATGTCCACGGTGCGGAACACCTTCTGGACGGTGACCGCGCGGGGATAGGGCGGGGTCTTCTGCCCGAGGAAGTACGGCTTGAACTGGACCATGCCGGCGCTCGTGAACAACAGGGTCGGATCATCGAACGGGATCAGGGAGGAGCTGGGCAGCACCTGGTGGTCCCGCTCTTTGAAGAAGTTGAGAAAACGCTGGCGGATCTCGGCGCTTGTCATGACCGGCGCAGCTTTCCGCGCGCCTGCCGAAATTGTAGCGAGTGTCCCGGACCGGCCCCGCTCAGCGGGCGGAGACGGGCAGCTCTCGCTTCAGGTGCTCGACCGCAGCCCGCTGGAGCCGGGACACGTGCATCTGGGAGATTCCGAGCCGTTTCGCGACCTCCGCCTGGGGGAGCTCGTCGACGAACCGCAGGTACATGATCCGCCGTTCCCGCGGCGTCAGGTGCGCCATCGCCTGGTCGAGCAGGTCTTTCAGCTCGACCTTGTCCAGGTTCTCGTCCTCGCGGCCCAGGCGTTCGGTCAGCTGCAGGCCATCCTCGTCACTGGCGGCCGGCCCGGTGCTCTCGAAGGAGACGGTGTGCTGAGCCGGGCTCGCCTCCTGGGCGGCGAGCACCTCCTCGGGCGGAAGGTCGAGCTCCTTCGCGATCTCCGCAACCGAGGGCTGCCGGCCAAGGCGTGCCTGGAGGCGTTGCTGCGCCAGGTCGGCCTTCTGCATCGTCTCCTGGAGGCGACGGGGCACCTTCACCGCCCAGCTCTTGTCCCGGAAGTAGCGCTTGATCTCGCCCACGATGGTCGGCGTGGCGAAGGTCGAGAACTCGAGATCCCGCTGCGGCTCGAACCGCTCGATGGCCTGGAGCAAGCCGATATACCCGACCTGCACGATGTCCTCGAGGGGCTCACCGCGGTTCTGGAATTTCTTGGCCAGGAACACGACCAGGTTGTTGAAGAGCTCGACCAGCTGCTGGCGGACCTTCGGATCCCTGGTCTTCTGGTACTTGAGGAAAAGCCGGCGGGCGAGATCGCGGTTGGGACGAACGGTCGGTTGCGAAGCCGGACGGGCTACTCGATCAGGTATTTGACCATCCTCATCCGCATGACTCCCGTCTGATGGTCCCGATGGTACCGGAGCTCATCGACGAAGAGACGGATCATATTGACGCCAACCGTCTCGTAGTCGAATTCCTGTTCGCGGCGGGCCTGGCGAACCGCCTGCTGCAGCTCCACCGCCCGGGGCGGAACGCTGCGCACCTCGACCTCGAGGCGGCGAGGCTGGGTCTTGAAGAGCAGTTTGAGCTGTCCGTTGCCGCGACCCCATTGCTCGTTGGCCGCCGCGATCCCGTTCTCGCAAGCCTGGGTCACGGCGATGTTCAGTTCATCGATCTCCTGCAGCGAGAAGCCGACCACGAGGCCGAGGGCGCCGGCTGCCCGCTTCGCCGCCAGGATGTAGTCCTCGACCGCGGGCAGCTTCATCTCGGTGATGAGCGCGGCGGAGGCGGCGGCGGGGGTTTGGACATGCCCGGTTGGCGCGCTGTGCGCCCGGCTGTGGCTCTCCTTCATACGCTGTTCTCCTTCTTGCCGCCCCGGCTCCTGGTCCAGGCGGACAAACCGTCGAAGCGCTCCCGGAGCCGGTCGCGCCACCCGGTGATCGCGGCCCCGGTCGCATCCACCGCCCGATCTGCCGCCATGAACTTCTCGTTCACGCTGGTGACCATGTCGTCGATCTGGACCACGCTGTGGCGCATCTCCGGGAGGGCGACCTTGACCTCATCGAGGGTCACGGCCAGGATCGCTTCAACGGTCCGCAGGCTCCGGGTCAGGTTGAGCAGGATATAGCAGGCGACGAGGCTGAGCAAGAAGAAACCGACACCCAGCAGCAGCACTCCCCATTGCCACACGCCCTGCACAGCTTTCGTTCTACCTTACCGGACAGCCTCCTAAACCCGAGCGGCGCCGCCGAGCCCGCCCGGGCTACCCGGTCGACAGCGGCCGCCGCCAGCGGGCGAGCGCGATCTGAGCCAGGGCCAGGAGCAGGACGTCCTGGTAGAGGTGCAGCTGGCCGACCTGCAGGTGCGCCCCGAGCCCGCCCCAGCCGGCCAGTTCGCCGGCCGCGACGGCGACCGCGCTCGCGCCAAGGCGCACCAGGTAGCTCGCCCGGGCGGGCGCGATCAGGTACGCCACCTGCGTGCCGAGCAGGACCAGGAAGGCGCCGAGGACGACGGCGGGCGGAATGGCTGGGACGGGGTGCAAAGACTCGCCCCCACTCTACCGCGTCGGGCGAAAAAGAAGAGGCCCGGCGCCGGCCGGGCCTCCTGGACTTCAGTGTTTAGACGGCGTCCCGATGGTGCTGGCCGTCACCCTGGTCCTGGTTCTGGCCGCCAGGGCCACCCCGGTGATCGGCGTCGCCGTGCTTGTCGTTCTGGCTGGTCGTCGATGTGACCCGCACCGCGGGCGTCGCATGCGGCTTCGGCGTCAGTTTCGGGGATGCGCCGTCCCGATGCTGGCCCTCGTGGTTACCCTGCTGGTCGCCGGTCACCGGCACCGGCGTCGTCACCGGCGTGGTCACGGGCGTCGTCACCGGAGCGGGCGGCGTGTACGCAATCGAGATCCCGTAGACCTGGAGATGGATTCCCCATCCGGTCGTGTCGGTATTGTTCACGGTCACACTGGCCAGCGTCTTGGTGGATGACGGCACCGCGATGGTCAGCATGTCGATCACGGCCGTCGTGCTCCCGCTGAAGCCCGTCCA
This sequence comes from Candidatus Limnocylindrales bacterium, assembly GCA_035632635.1. Classification (GTDB taxonomy): domain Bacteria; phylum Chloroflexota; class Dormibacteria; order CF-121; family CF-121; genus CF-120. The sequence goes on along the minus strand of DASQGL010000068.1, from coordinate 59,063 downwards.
CGCGTTCGTGTTGGACGGATCGGTCACGGTGTTGACGGTATTGCCGGCCCCGATCAGCCACTCACGGACGTTGCTGCCCTCCACCAGGTCGACGAACTGGGTCGTTCCGTCGGTGAAGGTGAGCTGCACGGTGCCGACCTTGTAGCCGGCGTAGGTGGCGGCCGTATACGAGCTGTTGATCAGCACCGAGACCGCGGTCGGCCCCGCGTACGAGGCCGCGAACGTCCCGGTCTGACCGGCGGCCAGCCAGTCGAAGTTGCCCACCACGAACGGCTTGCCCGCGAGGGTCACCGCACCCGCAGGCGGATTCGAATAGAGGGCGGTCAGCGGCGTGGTGGCGGCGGCGCCGAGTGCGACGGCAGCATCCTGAGCAAATCCACAGACGGACGTGGCCAGCACGAGGCCGGAGGCGACGGCCACCCCTCCGACGGATTTGCTGATGAGTGCGGCGTTCATGGGCACTACTGTAAGTTGCGTACCTTACATCGCAGGTGGCGCCGCGTTCGCGCCGGTAACAGCCGCGAAAATCCCCGGTTACAGGGTGCCGCGCGAATTGCGCCCGACCTTACGATCCCTGCTGGGAATCCCGGTGCTGGTCGGGCCGCGTGGGCGGCGTGCGCAGCTCGAGCCCCAGCTCGCGTAGCTGGCGGGGATCGATCGGGGCCGGCGCGCTGGTCATCGGCTCCTCGGCCTGCTGGTTCTTCGGAAACGCGATCACCTCACGAATCGTCTCCTGGCCCGCCGCCAGCATGACGACCCGATCGATCCCGTAGGCGAAGCCTCCGTGAGGGGGCGCGCCGTACTCGAAGGCGTCGAGCAGGAAGCCGAATCGCTGCCGGGCCGACTCCTCCGTCATCCCCAGGCCCTTGAAAACCCGCTGCTGCAGCGCGGGGTCGTGGATCCGGATGCTTCCCGACCCGAGCTCGGTGTCGTTGAGCACGAGGTCATAGGCGCGCGCGCGAACTTTGAGCGGCTCCCGCTCCATCAGGTCGAGATCGGCCGGGTTCGGCGAGGTGAACGGGTGGTGTGCGGCGGTGATCTCGCCCGTGTCCTGCGCCACCTCGAAGAGGGGGAAGTCGGTGACCCAGACGAACTCGAAGCGACCCGCCGGGATCAGTCCCAGCCGTTCGGCGAGAGCCCTGCGGACTGCTCCGAGCGCCGGGGCCGCGATCTCGGCCCGGTCGGCCACCGCCACGACCAGGTCGCCGGGCGCGGCCTGGGTACGCGATCCCAGGGCCCCGAGCTCCGACTCGGTGAAGTGCTTCGCGATCGGCGACCGCCAGGCGGAGGCGTCGCGGTACCAGTAGGCCAGCCCCTTCGCCCTCGCACCCTTCGCCACCTCGGTGAGCGCGTCGAGGTCGTGGCGTCCGAGCGAGCCGCCCCCCGGGACCCGGATCCCGCGCACCACACCCCCCGCCGTGATGACCTGCCGGAAGACCTGGAAGGATGTCTCGCTGAACGTGGGGGTCAACTCTTCGATCTCGAGCCCGTAGCGAAGGTCCGGCTTGTCCACCCCGTAGCGGGCGATCGCCTGCGCGTGGGTCATCCGCCGGATCGGAACCGGAATCTCGATCCCCAGCACCGACCTCCACACGTGCCCGAAGGAGCGCTCGATCACGTCGAGCACATCGTCCTCCTGGACGAACGACATCTCGAGATCGAGCTGGGTGAACTCCGGCTGCCGGTCGGCGCGCAGGTCTTCATCGCGATAGCAGCGGACGACCTGGAAGTACCGATCCATTCCCGCCACCATCAGCAGCTGCTTGTAGAGCTGCGGCGATTGCGCGAGCGCGTAGAAATGCGCCGGATGCAGCCGGCTGGGCACCAGGTAGTCGCGGGCTCCTTCCGGGGTCGATCGGATCAGCACCGGAGTCTCGACCTCGGTGAACCCCTCCTGGTCGAGGAAGTCCCTGACCGCCTTGACCACCCGGTGCCGCAGTCGCAGGTTCGCCGCCATGTGGGGCCGCCGCAGGTCGAGATAGCGATACCGAAGCCGCAGCTGCTCGTCCACCGCACGGTCTTCGTTGATCGCGAATGGCGGCGTCTTCGACCGGTTCAGGATGGACACCTCTTCCGCGTCGATCTCGATCTCCCCACTCGGCAGCTCTCGGTTCTCCGTTCCGTCCGGACGGCGGACCACCCTGCCCCGCACCCGCACGACGTACTCGAGGCGTAGGTCCTGGGCTGCGGCGTGGGCCGGTTTGTGGGCTGGATCGACCTTGACCTGGACGATGCCGCTCCGGTCGCGCAGATCGAGGAAGATCAGGCCCCCCAGGTCCCGGCGACGGTGCACCCAGCCATAGACCTGGACCGTCGTCCCGGCATCGACCGCCCGCAGGGCGCCGCCAGGCGTGCGCTCGGTCAGGCTCATGCCGGCACCGGCCGCGGGCGCAATGCCTGAAGGACGCTGTCGAGCAGCTGCGTTCGCGGAACCGAGCGCTGGCTCTTCACCCGTAGATCTCTGACCGTCACGCGGTCCGCCCCGTCCTCCTGCAGGCCGACCAGCAATGCCAGCGCCATCCGCAGCCGGACGGCGCGCTTCAGCTTGGCGTCCAGGCGGGCATCCGTCAGATCCGTCACGACGGCGACTCCCCGCTCGCGCAGCTCGCGCGTGAGTGCCCGAAGCGCCGGGCGCGCCGCGGCCTCGACCGCGATACCGTACACGCCCGGCACCGACCCGGCCGCTCGCAGGATGCTGGCTGTCCGTTCGAGTCCCAGCGCGAAACCGACGCCCGGGGTCGACGGATAGCCGAGATCCTGGGCCAGGCCGTCATACCGGCCTCCGCCGCCCAGCGAATTCTGCGCCCCGCTCAGGCTCTCGTGCCAGTACTCGAACGCGGTGCGCGTGTAGTAATCCAGACCCCGGACCAGACGCGGGTTGATCGTGAACGGGATCCCCTGCCCTCGCAACCCGGCCTGCACCCGTTCGAACGCCTCGCGGCATGCCGGACACAGGAAATCGAGGGTTTGCGGCGACCCCGCGTGGAGGGCCGCGGAATCCGGATCCTTGGAATCGAGGAGTCGCAGGGGATTGCGCTCAAAGCGCGCTCGGTCCTCCGCCGCGAGCGTCTGCAGGTACGGCTGGTAGTACTGGCGCAGCGCGTCGCGGTAGCGCGGCCGGCATTCGGCGTCGCCGATGCTGTTCAGTTGCAGGCTCACACCCCGGATGCCCAGCTGCGCGTACCAATCCCAACCGAGCGCGATGACCTCCACATCGAGGTCCGGACTCGGATCGCCGATCACCTCGACGCCGAACTGATGAAACTGTCGAAAGCGGCCAGCCTGGGGCCGGTCATAGCGGAAGAACGGGCCGACGTAGTAGAGGCGCACCGGCTGGCGCTCACGGTGAAAGCCCGCGTCGAAATACGCCCGGACCACCGGCGCCGTTCCCTCCGGGCGCAGGGTCATCGAGCGGCCGCCGCGATCGACGAACGTGTACATCTCCTTGGTCACGAGGTCGGAGGTATCGCCGGCGGTGCGGACGAACAACTCGGTGGCCTCGAAGATCGGCGTATCGATCCGCTGGTAGCCCCCCGCCGCGGCGAGCGCCTCGGCGGTGCGCGTCATGTCGAGCCAGTACGGTTGCTCGGCCGGCAGGATGTCCTGCGTCCCACGGGGACGTTGAGCGACGCGCATACGACTGCCCAGCTTACCGGTTACCCGGCGAGCGACTCCGGGGGCAGGGCGTCGTCGCTGCGGGCGACGCGGTTGCGTCCGCTGCGCTTGGCGACGTAGAGGGCCTGGTCGGCGGCTTGCACGAGCGCCTCGCGCGTCTCCCCATCCCTGGGGAAGGTGGCGAGCCCCAGGCTCAATGAGAGGTTGGTCAGCACCCGGCCTTCATATTCGAGTGGTTGATCTGCAAACGCCCGCCGGATCCGCTCCGCAATCGCCGCCGCGGCCCGCCCATCGGCTCCGCGCAGGAGGATGACGAACTCGTCGCCGCCGTAGCGGGCGACCAGGTCCTTCGGGCGCACCATCGGGATGAGGACGTGCTGGGTCAGATAGCGCAGGACCGCGTCGCCTGCCGGGTGGCCGGCCGTGTCGTTGATCTCCTTGAAATGGTCGACATCGCACATGAGCAGGGCCATCGGTTCCCGCGATCGCCGGGCTCGGGTGAGTTCGCGATCGAGGCGCGCCTGGAACTCACGGTGGTTGGCCACCCCGGTCATGGAGTCGGTCGTCGCGAGCTGCCGGGTCGTTTCGTATGCCTCCGCGTTGTCGATCGCGATCACCGCCTGGTTGGCAAGCGTCTGCAGGACGCGCGTTTCGCTGCGGGCGAATCGCCGGGCGGCGCGCAGATGCACGACGAGCACGCCGGCGATCTCCCCGTTGAGCGCCATGGGGACGCCGATCGCCTCGATCAGGCCGATCCGCCGAGCGCCGGCGGTGGCGCTCTCCGCGGTGAGGTCCAGCTGCAGCAACTGGTCGGGCCGATCGATCCGCCGGGCAACCTCCTGCCCGCTGAGCCGGACCCCGGCCAGCTCACGCCGGGTGGAGCAGCCCACGATGACGTCGGGGAAATGCTTGCGCCACTCGGGCTTGCGCAGATGGATCGAGGCATACGGGACCTCGAGGATTTCGGATGCCGCTCGGGCGACGGCGCGCAGGAGGGTGTCGGTTCCCACGGTCACCGCGGTCAACGCCTGCGAGATCTTCTCGAGGGCGACGATTGCCTGGTCCAGCCGGTGAGCCTGGAGCTCCGTCGTCTTCTTGAGTTCGGCATTCTCCAGCGTCAGGGCCATCTCGGTCCCGATCGTCTCGAGGAGTTCGAGATCCGCCGCGGCCAGGTTGCGACCGGTCGGGACGCCGGCCAGCAGATAGCCGGCATTGCGGTCGCCGCGAACCAGGGGCACGAGGATCGCCTGCTCGAGGCCGCCGAGCTCGCCGACCAGCCGCAGGACAGGCCTCGCCTCATCGGGCAGGTTCGCGACCCGCTCCGGCGGCGCACCCGGGGTCAGCTCCAACCCCTCGTCCAGCTCGGCCGGCGTCAGCCGGCGCAGGCGCCCCACCGCCGGTGCGGCGAACCCCACCGCCGCGCCGACCTCCAGCACCTGGCTTTCCGTGCCCCGCGAGACCAGGACTGCCTGGTCGAGACCGAGCGCCTTGAGGGCAACCGTCAGGATCGCCTCCGCGATCGCCCCGTGCCCACTCTCGCGCCCGATCCCCTGGCTCGACTGGTAGAGGACGGCCAGGCGCCGCATCTGCTCGTTCAGGGAGCGGGTGCGTTCCTCGAGCTCGCTGCTCATCAGGTTGAACGCGGTGGCCAGCTCGCCGAGCTCATCGCCTCGCTGCAGGGTGATGCGCCGGCTCAGATCGCCGCGGGCCACCGCCCGGGTGCCGGCGACCAGCGCCTCGATGGGGGCGGTCAGGCGGAGCGCCAGAAGGTAGCCGATGACCAGCAGCAGGAGGACGACCGCCGCGAACAGGATGGTCATCTGCAGCGCCGATTGCAGGCCCGCGGAGATCACCGCGGCGCGGGAGAGCCCGACCGCGAGGTATCCGACCGGGCGCTGCCGGAGATAGAAGTTCGTGTACTGGATCTCATACGCCTGCCCCGCCACCTGGACGGTTGAGCGCTGCGCCCGGCCCGGCGAGGCGAGGTCGAGGAAGGCCCGCGTGTGGTCGTCCAGCGTTCGGATGCCCGTCAGCGTCGACCCGAGAACGTGACCGCCGCGATCGAAGAGGCCCACGGCGGCCTGCGAATGGCTGCGCATGTCCCCGAGCAACGTACTCAGCGGGGTCAGGATCATGACCCCGCCCACGACGCGGTCGCCGTTCAGGACCGGGCCGGTCGCCGCCAGGGCCGTGACCGGTGCGCCGGAGAAACCGAGGTACTTGTCGCCCAGCGCGTCGTATGCGCCGGCCAGGACCGGGCGGACGATGGCGTCATGGGAGAGATCCGTCCCGCTCGCGAAGACGAGGCCGCTCGGGTTGGAGGGGTCCGGCTGGTCGACTTCGAGAATGGTGCGGCCCTGGGCGTCGAAGACCTTGATGCCGCCGAGGCGGTTGTTGACCTCGAGGGGCACGATCAGCTGCTTGAGGACGGCGGCGTTCGAGCTGGCGACCGCGGCCCCCACGCCCTCCGTGTTGGCGATCAGTCGGATCCCCGCCAGCTGCTGCCCCTGGACCCGCACCGCTTCGTTGAGCGCCGCATCCTCGGACATGACCAGCTGGTCGCCGATCCGCCGCTCGAGTGAGGATGCGACCAGGCTCGTGGCCAGGTAGGTGCCGACGATGCCCAGGATGATCATGAGCAGGAGGAAGGGCAGAATGATCTGCGTCCGGATCCTCATCGCCGGCATTCGAATCGCGGGCGGCCTCACCGGCACGTCCATGACTGCGCCGGCACCGTGTAGACGGGCGCGGTGAAGACGAGCTGCTCGCTCCCCGACGAGGGCGGCGTCCAGCTGTCGGGCACGACGGTGTGGACCTGGCGGTCACCCGCCGCGATCACGACGGTGTGCACCGGTTCGTCTTCACTTCCCGAGCTGGTGATGCGCACCCAGTGGTACTGGACCGTGCCGCCGACGCCGTTGGTCGCGAAGGCGCCGCTGGCGGTCACCGTGCTCGACGCGCAACGCTTGCTCTGCCCCGGACCCTGGAGCACGACCAGCTCGCCGGCCCAGGTCAGCCGGAACGGGCCTGGCGCCGGCGTCGGCGTCGGTCGCGGCGTCGGGGTGGGGGTCGGCGTGGGCGTGGGCGTCGGCGCCGGCGTCGGTCGCGGCGTCGGGGTGGGCCGGGGCGCCGGCGTGGGCGCGGGCGTCGGCGTGGGCCTGGGCGTCGGCGTGGGCGCCGGGGTCGGCGTGGGCGCCGGCGTCGGTCGCGGCGTCGGCGTGGGCATCGGCGCCGGCGGCAACGTGGGCCGCGCCGAGGGCGCCGCCGGGGGCAGGGCAGGGCTCGCCGGCGCCGGAACGGTCAGGATGGGAGGAACAACGGGACCCTGGGGCTGGACCGTCGCCCCGATCAGCGCCCGGTCCGCCAGCGCCTCGGCGACCACGCTGGCGGCCAGCGGCTGGGTGGCAAGACCGGCGTCCAGCCGCGTGTCGGGGGCGAGTTGCGGGACCTGCACCCAGGCGTACCCGTCGGCCGGCCGCAGCGCGGCCAGCGCGATCACGCCGAAGATGGCGAGCAGCCCCACCCCAACGCCGAGCAGGCTCGCGAGTCTCCGCACGGCACGCCAGTTCGCAGCCATAATCTAAGCCCATTCCAGGGGGCATTCCGATGCTAGGGCCGCTCAGTTACGGCGGCCGTTTCTCGAAGGACGCTCAGCGGCCGACTCGTCCCCGGCAGGTCGCGGCAGCGTCACGAACCGATGACGGCAGCCTCCCCGGCCGCGCCGCGGCTCGGCTTCGGAACCTCGAAACCGGACCCTAGCTCGCGGCGAGGTTCCCTTCTCGGGCGACCGTGTGCACGTCCTTGACCGTTTCCAGCCGCTCCATGAGACGGCTGAGCTGGGTCAGGCTGCTGATCTCCACGGTCGTGGAGATCACGGCGGTCTTGTCGTCGTAGACCTGGACCTCGGCGCCGGTCAGATTGATCTTGTTCTCGGCGATCACGGTCGCGATGTCGCGCAGCAGTCCGGTCCGATCCCAGGCCTCGATCTTGATCGCGACCGGGTACAGCTGGCGCCCGCCCGTGTCCCACTCCACATCGACGCGCCGCTCCTGGTTGAGGACGTTCAGGACGTTCTTGCAGGTGGTGCGATGGACGCTGATGCCCTTGCCCCGGGTGATGTAGCCCGTGATCGGGTCGCCGGGCACCGGCTTGCAGCAGCGCGCGATCTGGGTCAGCACGCCCCGCTCGCCTTTGACGCGCAGCTCGCCGGTCGGTTTGAACTGGGGGACGAGCGGGATGAGCGGGAACTCGCCGGCCGCGGGTTCGGCAGGCTCCGTCGCGGCAATGTACTTGAGCAGCACCGCATGGGGACTGACGTCCCCGTAGCCGACGGCGGCGAAGAAATCATTCAGGTCCTGGAAATGAAACTCTGCCGCCAGCGCGAGCACCCGCTCGTCGCCGAGGGAGGCCAGCGTCCGCTGCTGCATGCGGCGGAACTCCTTGTCGAGAAGCTCCTTCCCCTTGGCGACGTTCTCCTCCCGCCGTTCCTTCTTGAACCAGCCGCGAATCTTCTGCGCCGCCCCGGCCGTCTTGACGAAGGCCAGCCAGTCGCGGCTGGGACCGTGCGGCCCCTTCGAGGTCAGGATCTCGAGGATGTCGCCGTTCTGCAGCGGGTAGTCGAGCGGCACCATCCGGCTGTTCGCCTTGGCCCCGATGCATCGGTGACCGACCTCGGTGTGGATCCGGTAGGCGAAGTCCACGGCCGTCGCGCCGCTGGGCAGGGCCAGGACGTCACCGCGCGGAGTGAAGACGAAGACCTCGTCCCGAAACACGTCCACCTTGACGGCGTCCACGAACGTCTCGGCGTCGAGCACCTCCTTCTGCCACTCCATGAGCTGCCGAAGCCAGGCGAAGCGCTGATCCATCTTGCGGTTGTCCTTGCCGCCCTCCTTGTAAGCCCAGTGCGCCGCCACGCCCCACTCGGCAGTGCGGTGCATCTCGTGGGTGCGAATCTGGATCTCCATCGGCTCCCCGGTCTGGCTGACCACCGTCGTATGGAGCGATTGGTAGCCGTTCGACTTGGGCATGGCGATGTAGTCCTTGAAGCGCCCCGGGATCGGTTTCCAGAGCGCATGGATCACGCCGAGGGCGCCATAGCAATCCTTGATCGAATCGGTCAGCACCCGGATGGCCGACAGGTCGTAGATCTCGTCGAACTCCTTGCCGAGCGCCATCTTGTTCGCGATGCTGTATACGTGCTTGGGCCGGCCGCTCGTCTCGGCCGCGATCCCGACCGCCGCCAGTTCCCGCTCCAGGATGTCCATGATGTCCTTGACGTAGGCCTCGCGCTCCCGGCGCTTGCGGGCGATGTGCTTGACGATGTCGGCATACTCGTCCGGATGGAGCTGGGCGAAGGAGAGGTCCTCGAGCTCCCACTTGATGTTCCACATCCCGAGGCGGTGCGCCAGCGGCGCGTAGATGTCGAGCGTCTCCTGGGCCATCGCCCGCCGGCGCGCCTCCGGAAGGAAGTTGACGGTCCGCATGTTATGCAGCCGATCGGCCAGCTTCATCAACACGACCCGCACATCCTCGGCCATGGCGACGAGCATCTTGCGGACGTTCTCGGCCTGGGCCTGCTCCTGGCTGCGGAACGAGATCCGGTCGAGCTTCGTCACCCCCGCCACCAGCTTGCCTACGGTTCCCCCGAAGCTGTGCTCGAGATCCTGGACGGTCAGGTGGGTGTCTTCCACGGTGTCGTGGAGAATGGCCGCGGCCAGCGTGTCCCGGTCCAGCTGCAGGTCGGCCAGGATGGCGGCCACGCTGAGCGGGTGCTCGATGAACTTCTCGCCCGAGAGGCGGTTCTGGTCGTGGTGCGCGCTGGCCGCAGCTTCGTAGGCGCGCGAGAGGAACTCGACGTCGGCCGGGGGCAGGTAGCTGACCCGGGTCAGCAGATCGGCGAATTGCATGGTCGGGGTTCCTCTCTGTGGCTGTGTAGGGGATTATCCCCGAAGTCCCCTCTCTTTAAGCGAACGCTAGTACGCTTTGGCCCAGACCACCGTCGCGGTCGCCGGACGCCCGCAGACGGCGCAGACCTGGCCCGCCGGCGGGTCATCGAGCAGGACCCTGGTCGTCGCCTGGGTCAGTCCCTTGACCTTGAGCTCGCACGCCGCGTCCTGGCACCATGGGGTGATCACGAAGCCCGGCGAGGATTCGAAGAAGCGGACCATCTCGTCCAGCGACGCCAGCCGGACCGTGTGCTCGTCACGGAACGCCCGCGCGCGGGCCAGCAGCGCGGACTGGATCTCGTCCAGCCTGGCGGGGATGACGTCCTTCAGCTGCGCGATCGCGACCGGCTCCTTGGCCCGATCCAGCCGCCGGACCAGGGTCACCTCGCCTTTGGCCAGGTCCCGGGGACCGATCTCCAGGCGCAGCGGGACCCCCTTCAGCTCCCATTCGTTGAACTTGAAGCCGGGCCGCTCATCCCGCCAGTCGGTCCGGACCCGGATGCCGGGAAGCCCGCTCAGGATCGGCGCGAGTGCGGCCTCGATCTGGGCGCGCTCGGCGTCCGTCCGGAAGATCGGGACGACCACGACCTGGATCGGCGCGATGCGCGGCGGCAGCTGCAGGCCGGTGTCGTCTCCGTGGGCCATCACGATCGCCCCGACCATGCGGGTCGACATCCCCCAGCTCGTCGAGAAAGGATGCTGGAGCTCGTTCGTCCGCCCCGTGAAGGTGAGGTCGTAAGCCCGAGTGAAGTTCTGGCCGAAGAAGTGTGAGGTCCCCATCTGCAACGCCTTGCCATCCCGCATCATGCCTTCGATCGCCATCGAATACTGGGCCCCGGCGAACTTCTCGGTCTCCGACTTGCGGCCGGTAAAGACCGGGATGGCGCACCAGTCCTCTGAGATCAGGCGGTAGCACTCGAGCTTCTCCAGGACCTGGCGCTCGGCTTCCTCGCCGGTCTCGTGGAAGGTATGCCCTTCCTGCCAGAGGAACTCCATCGTGCGCAGGAACAGGCGAGTCCGCAGCTCCCAGCGGAAGACGTTGTTCCACTGATTGGTGAGCACCGGCAGATCGCGATAGGAGTGGATGTAGTCGCGCAGCACGGTCGCAATCATCGTCTCGGAGGTCGGCCGGAGCACGAGCGGTTCCTCGAGCTGCTTGCCCCCACCCCGAGTCACCATGGCGAACTCGGGCTCGAAGCCCTCCACGTGCTCCTTCTCCTTCTCCAGGAAGCTGAGCGGGATCAGCGCCGGGAAGTACCAGTTCTCGACACCCGTCTTCTTGAAGAGATCGTCGAGCGCGCGCTGGATGTTCTCCCACAGCCCGTAGCCGAGGGGACGCATGACCATACACCCGCGCACCGGTGCGTAATCGCCCAGCTCCGCCTTGCGGACGACGTCCTGGTACCAGCCCGGGAAGTCCTCGGACTGCTTTTTGATGCTCACGTGACCGCTGAGTATACCGACCGGGTAGTCGCGGGGTCCCGGCTGAAAGCGCCGCGCCTGCGGCTCGCTCCTGCCTAGCTCGCGAGCTTGGCGTCTTCGGCGGCGATCGCGTCCAGCTCGCGGAGCAGGGCGGGGACGAGCTCCTTCTCCGGGTAGGTGCCCACGATCTTGCCGTGCTTGAACAGAATGCCCTTGTTCTTGCCACCGGCGATGCCGATGTCGGCATGCTGCCCCTCGCCGGGTCCGTTGACGACGCAGCCCATGACCGACACGTTGATCGGACGCTTGATCCGCTTCAACGCCTTCTCCACCTCGGCGACCATGGGCAGCATGTCGATCTCCAGCCGGCCGCACATGGGACAGGCGATCAGGTTTGGCCCGGTCTGCTTCTCGGAAAGCGCGTTGATGATCCCGTAGGCGACCTCGACCTCCTCCACCGAGTCGCCCGCCAGCGAAACCCGGATCGTGTCGCCGATCCCCTCCTCCAGCAGGACCCCGATCCCGACTGCGCTCTTGACCGACCCGGTGCGCGGCGGTCCCGATTCGGTGACACCGAGATGGAGCGGATAGTAGATCTTGTCGGCGAGCGCTCGGTTGGCCGCGATCATGGTGGGCGGGTCCGAGGCCTTCATCGAGACCTTGATCTGATTGAAGTCGAGCGCCTCGAGGATCCGGATGTGCCCGAGCGCCGCGCTGACCATCGCGTCCACGACTTCCTGCATGGGCGGCCGGTGGCCTTCGCCCTCCTTGGCCCGGCCGGGCAGCGAGCCGGCATTGACGCCGATCCGGATCGGAACCTCGCGCTCCTTCGCCTTCCTGGTGATCTCCTTGACCTTCTCCGGATCGCGGATGTTGCCGGGGTTCAGCCGCAGGCCATCAACGCCCGCGTCGAGCGCGGCCAGCGCAAGCGGGTAATCGTAGTGGATGTCGGCGATGATCGGCAGCGGCGAGGAGCGCTTGATCTCGATCATCGCTTCGGCCGCTTCCCGGGTGGGAACGGCCACCCGAACGATCTTGCAGTCGACGTCCTTGAGCCGGGCGATCTCGTCCAGGGTCGCCTTGACGTCGCGCGTGTCCGACTTGCACATCGACTGCACGACGATCGGCGCCGCCCCGCCAACCACGACGTCTCCGACGCGGACCGGCTGACACTTGCGGCGTGGCTTCATGCTCCGATTCCTGTTGTACCCAGTTTCCGCTTACCTCAAGACGTCGTTATACGTCACCAACCCGATCAACGCGAACAGGATGGCCAATCCGACGTAATGGACCATCTGCTCTCGGGCCGGGTCGACCGGGCGGCCGCGAATGGCTTCCAGGACCAGGAATGCCGCCCGTCCCCCATCCAGCGCCGGGAAGGGCAGGATGTTGACGAGCCCCAGGCTCAGGCTCAAGAAGCCGACCCAGAAGGTCAGGGTGGTGCCGCCACCCTGGGCTTCGGTCGCCGTCTGCTTGACGATCCCCACCGGTCCGCGGACGCCATTCGGGCCCAGGAAGCCGCCCAGCTGCTTGTTCGTGGCCAGCTCGTACAGGCCGGAGAAGGTGCCGCCGATCAGCACGCCGACCTCCTTGACGGAGGCACCGACAGCCTGGACGGGTCCCATCGGTTTCAGCCCGCCCGAGACGCCGACGCCGAGCGCGTAGCCGGTCGCCCCCTTGAGGCCCTGAACCGGCGTCACCGTGAAGGTCTCGCGCCTGCCGTTCCGCAGGACCTCCACCTGCAGGGGCGCGCCCTGACTGGCGTTGACCGCCGAGCGCAGCTCACTCAGCTGCTCGACGGGGTGCCCGTTGACCGCCTTGATCACATCGCCCGGCTGGATCCCGGCCTGCGCCGCCGGCGTCCCGGGATCCACCTGGTCGACCCGCACCGGGGAGCCGATGGTGAGCAGCACGCTGAAGAGCAAGACCGGGAGCGCGAAGTTGAAGACGGACCCGGCCACGATGACGATGAAGCGCTGCCAGAGCGGATGGGCGTTGAAGCTGCGGGGACCGGCTTCGTCGGTACCGTCCATGCCGGCGAGCTTGACGAAGCCGCCGAGGGGGACCGCACGAATCGCATACAACGTCTCCCCGATCTTCCGCCCCACGATCATCGGCCCGAATCCGACGCTGAACTGATCGACCCGGATGCCCGCCGCCTTCGCGGTCAGGTAGTGGCCCGATTCGTGGACGACGACGATCGCGGTGAAGACGAGCGCCACCAGGATCGCGAGGAAGACCGGATTCATAGGGGCAGCTTACCCGCCGGCGGCGGCGTCAAGACGCCGGCGAGTTCGCGGACGTGCCGGCGAGCCCATGTGTCGGCGTTCACCAGGGCGTCGAGGGAGTCCTCCGTGGCCGCCGGCATGGCGGAAAGCGCCGCCTCCACCAGGGAGACGATGTCGGGAAAGCGGATCCGGCCGCTCAGGAAGAGGGCGACGGCGGCTTCGTTCGCCGCGTTGAGCACCGCGGGGGCGCTCCCGCCCCGCCGGCCGGCGTCGCGCGCCAGTGAGACCGCGGGAAACCGCTGCCCATCGAGGGCTTCGAAGGTCAACCGGTTCAGCGCGCCGAGGTCGGGAGCCGGCACGACCGCGTCGAGCCGCTCCGGATAGGCGAGGGCGACGGCAATCGGCAGGTGCATGTCGGCGACGCCCAGCTGGGCCTTCACGCTCCCGTCGCGGAACTCGACCATCGAGTGCACGACACTCTCCGGATGCACCACTACGTCGATTGCCTCGTAGGCGATGTCGAACAGGAAATGAGCCTCGATCACCTCCAGGCCCTTGTTCATCATCGTGGCCGAGTCGATGGTGATCTTGCGGCCCATCTTCCAGCGTGGGTGGGCCAGGGCGTCCGTGATCGTCGCCGCGCTGAGGGTGTCGAGCGGGCGCCGCAGAAACGGGCCACCCGATCCCGTCAGGATCAGCCGGCGCACGCTCTCGTGGCGCTCGCCCCACAGGCACTGCCAGATCGCACTGTGCTCGCTGTCGATGGGCAGCAGGCGGCTCCCATGACGCCGCATCCGATCGCGAACCAGCTCACCCGCCATGACCAGGACCTCTTTGGTGGCGAGCGCGACGTCCTTGCCCGCATCCAGGGCGGCGAGCGTCGGCGCCAGCGCGGTCGCGCCGGCAGCCGCCACGATCACGACGTCGACCTCGGGATCCTGCACCGTCTCGGCGATCGCGCGAGCGGCATCCACCTCGGAGCCGGCAGGTGGGTAGGCCAGCAGGGAATGGGCCTGCGGATGGCGCCGGGCCAGCTCGCGCAAGGCCGTCTCATCGTGCCCGGCGATCAGGGCGTGCAGGACGAATCGATCCGGATGTCGATCGACCAGGTCGCACACCTGGCGGCCGATCGAGCCGGTCGCGCCCAGGAGCGCGAGTCGCACTGGCGAACGGCGGGCCTGCGTCATCGCCCGGCCGAGTAACGGAGCTGGCCGACGGTCATTGCATCGAGGTCACGCGAGCTGCATGACCCGGAGGTAGTAGTAGACCAGCGCACCCACAAGGAGGATGGAGTCGATGCGGTCCAGGATGCCGCCATGGCCGGGAATGAGGTGACTCGCGTCCTTCACGCCGGCGCTGCGCTTGATCTGCGACTCGATCAGGTCACCCACCTGGGCGAATGACCCGATCAGGAGGCCGAGCAGGACATTGTGGGGAAACCACAGGTTGACGATCGGCCCGAAGATCGTGAAGAGCAGGGTGCTGGCCACCAGCCCGGCGACCGCCCCCTCGACGCTCTTGCGCGGGCTGATCCGGGGAAAGAACCGGTGCCGGCCGTACCTGGTGCCCACCAGCAGCGCCGCCGTATCGCCGATCCAGACAGCCCCGAGAACGAAGATGACGAGCCCGAAGCCGAGGTGGTTGGGGTCGGGCTGATGCAGCTCATAGAGCGCCGCGTAGTAACTGAGCAGGAAGCCGAGGTACAGGCTGCCGCCCACCGCGAGCGCCCAGCGGATCAGGCTGTTCCGCCACTCGCGCAGGAAGACCATGGCGCTGAGCCCCAGGGCGGTCGCGGCCGCGAGCAGCACCTCGAGGCCCAGCCACGCGGGCAGGCGAGCCCGCAGCAGGAACGCATAGGCGAGCGGAAACAGGATCCACAGCGGCGCCGGCGCCTGCAGGTGCCGGGTGAGCGACCAGAATTCGAGCAGCCCGGCCGCCAGCACGACCGCGAGGGCGGCGTAGACCCAGAGCGACCCCAGCAGCAGGACGGCCAGCAGAGCCGCGATCAGGAGGGCCGCGCTCGCGATCCTCGGCAGCATGCTCGCCCGCGGTTTCGGCGGCGGCGGCTCGGCCTTCCGGTCAGCGGCCTCGATGGGGAATCTCCTCGGGGCGCGATCCGAATCGCCGGGTGCGCCGGTGGTAGGCCGCCACGGCGTCGATCAGCTCGGACTCACCGAAATCCGGCCAGAGCGTGGGCGTGCTGTAGAACTCCGCATAGGCCGCCTGCCAGAGCAGGAAGTTGCTGAGCCGCATTTCGCCGGCAGTCCGGATGATGAGGTCCGGATCGGGCAGGCCGTGGGTGTACAGGTGGCGCGCGACCATGGTCTCGTCGAGCCGGCTCAGGTCGATGCCCTCCTGGGCCATCTCCCGAATCGCATCCACGATCTCCTGCCGGCCCCCGTAGTTCACGGCGACGTTGAGCACGGCGCGGGCGTTCGGCCGGGTCCGCGCGGTCGCCAGCCGCATCTGATCCTGGAGCGCCGGCGGAAGCTCGCCGAGCCGGCCGCAGAATCGCATCTCGACCCCGCGGCGGATGCAGTCGTCGACCTCGCGCCGGATGGTCTCACTGAACAGCTCCATCAGCGCCGCGACCTCGTCGGGAGGACGGTTCCAGTTCTCGGTGGAGAAGGCGTAGACGGTCAGCACGCGGATCCCCAGCCGATCGCAGGCCTCGGCCACGGGGCGGATGGCATCGATGCCCGCCTTGTGTCCCATGGCCCGGGGAAGGAACCGCTGCCTGGCCCACCGGTTGTTCCCGTCCATGATGATGGCGACGTGCTCCGGGGGCGGGAGCTGAGCCATCGGAGAGGCCGTCAGACCTCCATGATCTCGGCTTCCTTGCGGGCGGCCAGGTCATCCACCCTGGCGATGTACCGGTCGGCGAGCTTCTGGAGCTGCTCGCTGGCGCGGTGGGCTTCGTCGGCCGAGACCTTCTTGTCCTTCTCGAGCCCCTTGATCCGGTCGTTCTGGTCACGCCGGATGTTGCGAATCGCGACGTGACTCCCCTCCGCGTACCGCTTGACCAGGCGGACGTACTCGCGCCGCCGTTCTTCGTTGAGGGGCGGGATGGGAACGCGGATCACCTGGCCATCATTCCCGGGATTCAAGCCCAGCTCGGATTTCTGGATAGCCTTCTCCACCGCGGCGATGATGCTGCGATCCCAGGGCTGGATCACGATCAGCCGCGCCTCGGGCACCGTGATGGTGGCGAGTTGATTCAGCGGCGTCGGATTTCCGTAGTATTCGACCGGAATCCGGTCCACCAGCGAGGGGCTCGCCCGGCCGGTGCGGATGGTCTGAATCTCCTTGGCGAGCGCCTCGATGCTCTTCTGCATGCGGACCTCGGCTTCCTGGAGCTGCGGCTGAATCACTTGCGCGGCCCCACGGTGGTTCCGATGGTCTCGTCGCCCAGCACGACGCGCTCGATGTTCCCCGCCTTCATGAGGTTGAAGACCACGATCGGCAGGTCGTTCTCGTTGCACAGCGTGATCGCCGTGTGGTCCATCACCCGCAGGTCCTTGTTGATCACGTCGAGATATGACAGGTGGGTGAAACGTTTGGCTTTCGGATCTTTGTTCGGATCGGCGCTGTAGATGCCGTCCACCATGGTGGCCTTGAGCACGACCTCCGCCTCGATCTCGACCGCCCGGAGGGCCGCCGTCGTGTCGGTGCTGAAGTAGGGATTGCCGCTGCCCGCCGCCAGGAGGACCACGCGACCTTTCTCCAGGTGACGGACCGCCCGCCGCCTGATGTAGGGTTCGGCGACTTGCGGCATGCTGATCGCCGTCTGGGTCCGGGTGGGCTGGCCCATGTTCTCCAGCGCGTCCTGCAGCGCCAGCGCATTGATCACCGTCCCCAGCATGCCCATGTAGTCGGCCGTGACCCGGTCCATCCCGCGCTTGCTGGCGACATCACCGCGGATGATGTTGCCGCCGCCCATGACGATCGCGAACTGGGTGTCGTAGGTGCGCTTGACCTGGACGACCTCTTCGGCGATCCGGTGGACCACCTCGGGATCGATCCCGAACGCCCCGGCGGTGGTGAGCGCCTCCCCGCTGAGCTTCAGGAGGACGCGCTTGTAGCGTGGGCTCACCGCCGGTTTGCTCGAGATCACGTGCCCAGGCTTGTCATCAGGTGGGTGCTTCTCCGACCTTGAACCGGGCGAACCGCGAGATCGTGATGTTCTCACCCAGCTTGGCGATCGCTTCCTTGACCAGCTGGTCGATGGTCTTCTTGTCATCTTTCGTGAAGGGCTGGTCCAGCAGGACCTCGCGCTTGTAGAAGTCGTTCATCTTCCCTTCCACGATCTTGGGGATGACGTTGTCCGGCCGCTTCTGCTCCCGTGCCTGGGCTTCGAAGATCGCCCGTTCCCGGGCAAGCACGTCCTGCGGCACATCCTCGCGCCGAAGGTAATGCGGCTCGGCGGCGGCGATGTGGATCGCGATCTCGTGCGCCAGGTGCTTGAACTCCTGGTTGCGCGCGACGAAGTCGCTCTCCGAATTGAGTTCGACGAGCACGCCCAACTGGCCGTTGTGATGGATGTACGACTCGACCATGCCCTGGCTCGCGGTGCGCGACGCCTTGGAGCCAGCCTTGGCTATCCCCTTCACCTTCAGGTAATCCTTCGCTTTCTCGAAATCGCCGTTGCACTCTTCCAGCGCGCGCTTGCAATCCATCATGCCGGCGCCGGTCGCTTCCCGGAGCTTCTTGACCTGCTCCGCGCTTATCTCCATGGCTTTCTCCATATCACTTCTCATCGTCGAGGGCTTCATCCTCGTAGAACTCCGCTTCGTCGATCTCCGGCATACCAGCGAAGCCCTTCTCGTCCTCGTCTTCCTCTTCATCCTCGTCGATCCGGAATTCGCTGACCGGGGCCTCCGGCGCAGCGGCCAGCTCTTCAGGGCTGATCAGCTGGCGCGCCTCGAGAGCGGCATCCGCCACCTTGCTCGTGATCAGCTTCACGGCCCGGATCGCGTCATCGTTGCCCGGGATCACCTTGTCGATCTCGTCGGGGTCGCAGTTCGAGTCGACGATGGCGACGATCGGGATGCCCAGCTTGCGGGCCTCGGTCACCGCGATGTGCTCCTTGCGCGGATCGACGACGTAGATCGCGCCGGGCAGTTTCTTCATCTCGGCCATCCCGCCGAAGAACCGCTCCAGCCGCTGCAGCTCTTCCTCGAGCTGCGTGATCGTCTTCTTGCTGCCCGTGAACCCGCCGTTGTTCTTGATGGCGCGCAGGCTGTTGAGGCGCTCGATCTGCCGGCGCATGACCGGGAAGTTGGTCAGCATGCCGCCCATCCAGCGATGGTTGACATACGGCATCCCGGAGCGCCGGGCTTCGAGCTCGATCGACTCCTGGGCCTGCTTCTTGGTGCCGACGAAGAGCACGAGCTTGCCCGTGCCGACCACGTCCTTGACCCAGTTGCAGGCGTCATCGAGCAGGCGCACGGTCTGCTGCAGGTCGATGATGTGGATCCCATTGCGGGCGGTGAAGATGTACCGCTTCATCTTGGGATTCCAGCGGCTGGTCTGGTGGCCGAAATGCACGCCGGCCTCGAGGAGCTGCTTCAGTGTGACGAGTGGCATCGCGGGTAACAACCTCCTGAATGGTTTTGCTTCCGCCTCCGTCATCCGGCCGGCGGACCTGGCGCTTACCCGGCGCGCAGGCACCCCGTCAGGCCGTCAGGAGACGTGCGTATTTGGCGACCGGTAGTATACCCCACCCCCTGCCGCCCTCAATCGGGGACGGGCTGGGGAAACCGGCGCCCGCCTACGCGGCGGGCAGCGGCGGCTTGCGCGTCCGCCGCGGTCGCGGGGTGGAGGCGCCGGCGGCGCGCCCCTTCCGCTCCGGCTTGCAGTTCGGGTAGTCGGAGCAGCTCTTGAAATCGCCGTAGCGACCCTGGCGCATGACCTGCGGTTTCCCGCATCGCGGACAGGGGTCGTCTTTGAGGAAGGTGCTCGGATCAGGCGGCGCTACCGCCGTCTTGGCGCCCGGCTCCAGGTAGCGGCACTCCGGATAGCCGGAGCACCCGACGAACTTCCCGAAGCGGCCGGTGCGGTTGAGCAGCGTCTTGCCGCACTTCGGGCAGACCCGGCCTTCCACCACGTCCGCGGGCTGGATCTCGCGCTTCACGTACTTGCACTTCGGATATCCGGAGCAGGCGACGAACGGCCCGCGACGACCGGTCCGATTGACCAGCGGCTTGCCGCAGGTCGGGCACATCTCGCCGGTCGGCGTCGGCGCCGCGCTCTTGTCCTGGCCGTCCTTGCCCTGGATGTAGTCGCACTCCGGCCACAGATTGCAGCCGACGAATTCGCCGATCCGGCTCATCCGGTAGACGAGCCGTCCGGTCCGCCCCTCCTGCTTGCACTTGGGACAGTCCTCGCCGGTCTCCCGCAGGGGAACCCTGACCTTCTCGCTGGACTCGGCCTTCGCGAGGGTCTGCTCGAACGGCCGGTAGAACTCGCGCACGATCGGGACCCACTCCCGCCGGCCCTCCTCGACGTCGTCCAGCTCCTCCTCCATCTCGGCGGTGAAGGACACGTCGACGATGTCGGGGAAGTGCTCGATCAGCCAGGCGTTGACGGTCTTCCCCAGCTCGGTCGGGCGAAGCCGGCGCTCGATCTGCTGGACGTAGTGCCGCGCCTGGATCACGTCGACCGTCGGCGCGTACGTGCTGGGCCGGCCGATGCCGAGCTCCTCCAGCGCCTTGATCAGCGACGCCTCCGAATAGCGGGGCGGCGGCTGCGTGAAGTGCTGCTCCGGCTTCAGCTCGTGCAGGGCCAGCAGCTCCTCGGCCGTCAGCGGGGGCAGTTCCTTCTCCTCGTCGTTGTCCTGGTCGCGCTCCCACACGGCGTAAAAGCCGTCGAAGACGAGCACCGATCCGCTGGCTCGGAACACGTAGTCGCCAGCACCGATGTCGGCCCGGGTCTGGGCGAAGCGCGCCGCTGACATCTGGCTGGCGAGGAATCGTTGCCAGATCAGCCGGTACAGCCTCAACTGGTCGGGCGCGAGGAAGTTCTTGACACTGTCCGGCGTTCGCTGGACGTCGGTCGGACGGATCGCCTCGTGCGCGTCCTGCACCGATCCCTTGGCCTTCCAGTCGGGTTTCTCGCGCCGCACGTAGGTGGGGCCGTACTGCTCCTGGATGAATCCCCGTGCCGCGGATGCGGCCTCGTCCGAGATACGGAAGGAATCCGTGCGCATGTAGGTGATCAGCCCGACCGGCCCCTGAGCCCCGAGATCGACGCCCTCATACAGATCCTGCGCCACCCGCATGGTGCGCCCGGGCTTCATGCGGAGCCGGGTCGAGGCATCTTGCTGCAACGTGCTGGTGCGGTACGGCGGAAGGCTGTTGCGAACGCTGTCCTTGGTTTCGACGCTCAACACCTGGTAGGTGGCGCCCTCGAGCTGGGCCATGATCGTGCGCGCCTGGGGCTCGTCTTTGACCTCGAGCTTCTCGCCCCCGGCTCGCAGCCCATACAGGCGTGCCGGGAAGATGCGGCTCTGCCCGTGTTTCGAAAGCATGGCATCGAGCGTCCACGACTCCACCGGCTGGAAGCGGTCGATCTCGGCCTCACGCTCACAGACGAGGCGGACCGCGACGGATTGCACGCGGCCGGCGCTCAGACCCTTGCGGACCTTCTTCCAGAGCATCGGGCTCAGCTTGTATCCGACGAGGCGATCGATCACCCGTCGTGCCTGCTGCGCATCCACCAGGTCCTGGTTCATCGGGCGCGGCTCCTTGAGCGCCCGTTCCACCGCATTGGGAGTGATCTCGTGGAGCTCGATTCGCCTCGGCTCCGCCAGCTGGAGCACGCTGGCGAGATGCCAGGCGATCGCCTCACCCTCGCGATCGGGATCGGAGGCCAGCAAGATGGTCGACGCCTTCCGGGCTGCCGCCTTGAGATCCTTGATGGTCGCCTCTTTCCCGGGGATCGTCACGTATTCGGGCGCGAAACCATGATCGACGTCAATCCCGAGTTTGCTCTTGGGGAGATCGCGAACGTGGCCCATGGAGGCGCGGATCTCGTATTCGCGCCCCAGGAACTTGCCAAGCGTCTTTGCCTTGGCCGGGGATTCAACGATGATCAGAGAGTTCGCCATGGATTCAGCTCATGTGTGGGCGGCGAGTCACGGCACCGCAGTCGCCGATTATATAGTTGCCCATCTCCAGCAAAGTCAAGCGGCGACTCACTTCTTGCACCGGGAGTCCGAGCAAAGCCGCCAATTCATCATGATGGCGGGGTTCTACCCAGTCGAGCAACTCCCAAACGGCGGCCAATTCGGGCTCCCGGGGCCCCGCGCTCGCGCGTACGCGCGCGCGAGTGTGCGCGTGCACGAGGGGAAGCTCACCCATGACGCGCAGCACGTCCTCCGCGCTCTGCACGAGCGCCGCGCCATCCTGAATCAGCGCATGGGTTCCGGCCGTCATCGGATTCTCGATGCTGCCGGGCACCGCGAAGACTTCGCGCCCCTGCTCGAGCGCCATGCGGGCCGTGATCAACGCACCGCTGCGTGCGGCTGCCTCCACGATCACGAGTCCACGGCTGAGCCCGCTGATGATCCGGTTGCGGATGGGGAACCGGCCCGGCAAGGGCACGGTCCCATCGGGCACCTCGCTCAGCAGCGCGCCGTGGCGCGCCACCCGGTCGGCGAGCGCGGTGTGCTCGGGCGGATACACGGGGTCGAGTCCGGTGGCGAGCACCGCCACGGTCTTGCCGCCCCCCTCGATCGCGCCCTCGTGGGCGGCCGCATCGATGCCCCGGGCCAGGCCGCTGACGACGACGGCGCCCGCCCGAACGAAGTCGCGGGCGAGCGTCTGTGCAACCCGAAGCCCGTACGGAGTCGCCCGGCGCGAGCCGACGATCGCGATCATGACCCCGGCCGGCATCACGCCCCGCAGGTACAGCCGGTCGGGCGGGTCGGGGATCTCCGCGAGCAGCTCCGGATAGCCGGGCTGGCCGCGGTCGAGGATCAGCCGGTCTCGCGAAATTGGAGAGCCTCCGCGACGTCCACGGCCCGAATCTCGTCGACGGCGGCCAGATCCGCGATCGTCCGCGCGACGCGGACCACGCGGTGAACCGCCCGCCCGCTCAGGTGGAGACGCTCGGCCGCCCGCTCGAGCAGGACGATTCCCGCCTCGTCGAGGCGGGCGTCGCGCCGCAGCTGCACGCCGGAGAGCGCCCCGTTCAGCGGACCGTCCGGCCGTCGCGCCGCCTGGCGGGCTCGCGCCGCGCGCACCCGGTCGCGCACCAGCGCGCTCTCCTCGCCGGGCTCGCCCTGCCGCAGCAGGTCGGCCGAGGCGGGCCGGGGAACGAGCACCTGCAAGTCGATCCGGTCGCGGATCGGGCCGGACAGGCGCGCCCGATATCGCTGGCGAAGCGGCGGCGTGCATTCGCACGGGCGCCGGGGATCTCCGGCGAAGCCGCAGGGGCATGGATTGGCGGCGGCGATGAGCAGGAACCGACCCGGGAGCGTGCTGTGCCCTCGCGTCCGACCGAGGACGAGCCGGCCCTCTTCGAGCGGTTGGCGCAAGCCCTCGAGAGCATCCCGCCGGAACTCATTGATTTCGTCCAGGAAGAGAACCCCCCGATGCGCCCTCGTGACTTCGCCGGGCCGCGGCCACATCGGCCCGCCGCCGATCAAGGCGGCGGTCGAAATCGTGTGGTGCGGCGAGCGGAACGGGGGCTCGGTGCGCAACCCGCCTCCCGGAGGGAGCAGCCCGACGCAGGAGGCGATCGTGGTCACCTCGAGCGCCTCCGCCGGGCTGAGCGGTGGCATGATCCCCGGCACGGTGCGTGCCAGCAGGGTCTTGCCGGCGCCCGGCGGCCCCACCATTAAAAGATGATGCGCTCCGGCCGCCGCGACTTCGAGCGCCCGCTTGGCGAGCGCCTGGCCGCGAACCTCCGCCAGGTCGACGGTGTCGGTGCCTGGGGGCGTCGTCTCGGCCGAGGCCGGGTCGGGCTCGAGCAGCGGCGTCCCCTCCACGAGATGCCGTTTGACCTGCCGGAGGTCCCGCACCGGGTGGACGGGGAAGATCGTGGCCAGGCGCGCTTCGATCAGGTTGGCGGCCGGGACGTAGAAGCGGCGGGCCCCGGCCCGGGCCAGGTGCCCGATAATGGCGAGCACGCCCCGGACGCTTCGCACCTCACCGTTGAGCGCGAGCTCGCCCAGCCACGCCGCCCCGACCGGCAGCGGGCACCCGAGCTTCGCGCTCATGATCGCGACCGCGATCGCCAGGTCGAAGCCGCTTCCCTCCTTGGGTAGCTGGGCGGGGGCCAGGTTGACCGTGACCTTGAGGGCCGGAAACTCGATCTCGCTGTTGTTCATCGCGATCTTGACCCGCTCCCGGGCCTCCTGGAGCGCGCGATCGGCCAGTCCCACGATGTGGAACCCGGGCAGCCCCTGGGCGATGTCCGCCTCGACATCGATCCGGACCCCCTCCAGACCGTTGACCGTCCCGGTCAGCGCCCGTCCCAGCACCTCGCCCACGATGATACACGATTTCGTATATATGCGAAGACAATGATAGGTCGCCGCGACGCCGCCCGCGTGCTCGGATGGCTGACCACCCTCCCCTACCGGCGACCCGGCCGCCGGGTGGCGCTGGGCCCGGGGCTGCTGGGCAACGGCCGGCTCAGGATCAGTGGTCCGGGCCGGGTCGAGCTGGGGGGCGACGTGAACGCGTGGTCGCACGCCGAGGTCAACCGGCTGGTCACCACGCGCAAGGAGGCGGTGATCCGCATCGGGGCACGCACCCGGATGAACGGCTGCACCCTGATCGCGGCAGGGCGGATCGAGGTCGGCGCCGACTGCGTGCTCGGCTCCTGCGAGGTCCGCGACCACGACGACGTCTCCGTCCAGGGGGCGGCGGACGGCGATTTCGCGCCGCCCAAGCCGACCATCATCGAGGACGGCGCCTGGATCGGCGGACAGGTGGTGATCGCGCCGGGCGTGCGGATCGGGCGCAACGCGGTGATCGGCATCCATGCCGCCGTCTTCGAGGACGTGCCGCCCGACGTGATCGCGGCCGGCAATCCGGCCCGGGTGCTCCGCCGGCTCGACGCGGACCCCGATTCGGATCGGGCCGAACGGGGATAATCCGAGCATGCGCGTGAATCCTCCCCCGGTGACCTGCGATCAGTGCAAGCACATGCCCGCCTGGGAGCGGCTTCGGGGTCCCGATCAGCAGGTGCGCCTGAAAGACGGCCGGATGATCCTCCGGCGCGGGCAGGGCTGGGTCTGCACGCGCTGCGGGCACACCATCCCGATCTCGTTCGAGTCGTGGACCTGAACCTGGCCGGTACCCAGCACGGCGTCGATCGCCTGCGGCGGGTCCTCAGCGGTCGCGTGACCGAGAAGCTGGAGGCGGCACCGCCCCTGCTGCGCGCGGGGGTGCTCGTCCCGATCTTCAGCGTAAAGGACCGCCCGCACATCCTCTTCACCAGGCGGACCGAGACGGTGCTCACCCACAAGGGCCAGATCTCCTTTCCGGGCGGCCAGCACGAGCCGGGGGACGACACGCTGCTTCAGACCGCCCTGCGCGAGGCCGCCGAGGAGATCGGCCTCCATCCCGGTCGCGTCGACGTCATCGGTGAGCTCGACGACGCGTTTTCCGCGGTCAGCGGCTTCGTCGTCAGTCCCTACGTCGGGCACGTCGACGGATCGGCGGACGACCTCCGTCCCGCCCCCACCGAGGTCAAGAGCGTCTTCCTCGCGCCGGTCGACGTGCTCCTGGACCCCGGCCTGCACCACGAGCAGCTGCGCACCTGGCAGGGTCGCAGCCATCGGATCCACTACTACACGGTGGGCGACGACGTCATCTGGGGCCTGACCGGGTGGATCCTCCACCAGCTCCTCGCGCTCTGGCGCACGGATCCTTAGCGCCAGTCAGCTGTCGATCGCGTTCTTGATGTGGTCCAGGCGCAGGACGCGCCCGCCCCTGACGACGAGCCCGATGACGTCGAAGCGCACCGGACCCGGGTGCGGGTGTCGCTGGAGGACGTAGCGGGCCAGCTGCTGGAGCTTCCGAATCTTGTGGGCGCCGACACCCTCCTGCGGAAGGCCAAAGGCCACGCCGCCCCGAGCCTTGACCTCGACGAAGACCAGGGTGTCCCCGTCCTGGGCGATCAGGTCGAGCTGCCCGAGCGGCGTGCGCACGTCGGTCCCGAGGATGCGATAGCCCAGACCGCGCAGATGTTCCGCGGCGAGGGCCTCGCCGCTAACGCCAAGCGCCCGCCCGTCTTTCGGCATAGGCCTCGGCCTCGAGGGCGGCCCGGGTGCGAATGGAGACGAAGGAGCGCCGGTGGATCGGGGTCAAGCCGTGCCGGTCCATGGCCGCGAGGTGCTCCGGCGCCGGATAGCCCTTGTGATGCTCGAAGCCGTACCCGGGAAACTGCTGCGCGAGGCGAATCATCAGCCGGTCGCGCGTCACCTTGGCCAGGATCCCGCCGGCCATGATCGAAATCGAGCGCCGGTCACCCTTGACGATCGGCAGCTGGGGGACGATCGCCTCAGGAAGCAGGAACCCGTCGACCAGGAGATAGTCGATGCGGCGTCCGAGCCGCTGCACGGCCAGGGCCATCGCCCACCGGTTGGCGCGGGCGACGCCGACCCGATCGATCTCGTCCACCTCCACGATGCCGACGCCCCAGGCTTCCGCGCCCTCCAGGATGCGTCCGTAATAGTGATCGCGCTCCTCCGCGGTCAGCAGCTTGGAGTCATCGATGCCCTCGCACTGGAAGTAGGGCCGCATGATGGTGGCCGCCGCCACCACCGGGCCGGCCCATGGTCCGCGTCCGGCCTCGTCGACGCCGGCAACCGCGGCATAGCCGAGGCTGAAAGCCTGCCGCTCGAAGACCCAGAGGTCGCGGTCAGCTTTCCGAGGCTTCGGGCGTTTCGGTTTCGGCTTCTCGGCTGGCAGCGCCGCTCTGTGCAATGGCCTGGCGTTTCTCCTGGATACGGGCTCCCCGTCCCACCTTGCCCCGAAGGTAGTACAGCTTGGCCCTGCGGACCTTGCCGTGACGGACGACGTCGATCCGGTCGATCCGGGGTGAGTGCAGGAGGAAGCTCCGTTCGACGCCGACGCCGTGTGCGATGCGGCGCACCGTGAACGTCTGCTTGGCGCCGGCGCCCCGGCAGCCGATCACGACCCCCTCGAAGATCTGGACCCGCTCGCGGTTGCCCTCGACGACGCGGGCGTGCACCTTGACGGTGTCACCGGGGGTCAGGCTGGGGAGCTTCTCGCGCTCCGTCTCCTTGTTCAGGAGATCGATCAGGTTCGACACGGCTGCTTAGGATACCAGACCTACTCCGGCCGGCCGAGCAGATCCGGGCGGCGGCGGCGGGTGCGTTCCTCGGCCTGCGCCCGCCGCCAGCGCGCGATCTCCGCGTGATGGCCGGAGAGCAACACCTCGGGGACCCTGAGGCCCTCGAAGGACGGGGGACGCGTGTAGTGCGGGTATTCCAGCAGAGGCTGGGCGAACGATTCGTCGGCAGGGGAATCGACGCCGTGAAGGACGCCTTCGAGCAGCCGGCTGACCGCGTCGATCACGACCAGCGCCGCCAGCTCGCCTCCGGTCAGGACGTAGTCGCCGATCGAGATCTCACGGTCGACCAGGTGGTCGGCCACCCGGGCATCCACGCCTTCGTACCGGCCGCAGATCAGGTAGCAGTCGGGCTGGGCGGCGAGCTCCTGGGCCAGCCGCTGGGTGAAGACCTCACCGGCGGGACTGAGCAGGATCACCGGACCGGATCCCCGGCGCGCCCGGACCGCTTCGAAGATCGGCTCCGGCTTGAGCACCATTCCCGCCCCGCCCCCGTACGGGACGTCATCGACCTGGCGATGACGGTTGTGGGCGTAGTCGCGCAGGTTGTGCACCTCGAGCCCGACCCGTCCCGAGGTCAGGGCCCGCCCGGTCACCCCATGGGCCAGCGGGCCGGGGAACAGCTCGGGGAACAGGGTCAGAACCTCGAACTGCACTATTCTTCCTCGAGGAGATCGACCACGATCCGCCCGCGCTCGAGATCGATCGACTGGACGATCCCCCGTACCATCGGCACCAGGACCTCAGCCGCGCCCGCGGTCACGCGCAGCACGTCATTGGCGGGATACTCGAGCACTTCCGCGACCCGACCGAGCGGCTCTCCGGTCTGGGCCTTGACGACCTGGAGCCCGACCAGCTGGAAGTGATAGAAACGATCGGCCGGGAGCGTGCGCGCGTCCTCCAGCGGCACGGTCAGGTAGGCACCCTGCAGGGCACTCGCGGCGGTGCGGTCGGCGATCTCGGCAAAGCGGACGATCAGGACCCCGTCCCCGGGCACGGCCGCCGCGATCGTGAGCCGGCGTCCGGCGGCGTCCAGCTGGGCCCCCTTGCGGAACCGGTCCGGGAAATCGGTCAGCGATTCCACTCGAACCGCGCCGTCCAGCCCGTGCACCTTGAGCACGCGCCCGACTCGCAGCGCCGGCTCCGCCGGCTGTGACGTCACACGATCTCGACCATGACCCGGTCGTGGTTCTTGAGCGCCGCCGCCCGGATAACCGATCGGATGGCGTCGATGTTGCGACCACCCCGGCCGATCACCTTCCCGACGTCCTCGGGCGCGAGCGCCACTTCGACGCGGTTCGTGCGATCGCCCTCGACGAGCGTGACCTTGACGTCATCCGGTTTCGACACGATCGACTTGACGATGAAGCTGACGAGCTCGGTGTAGTCGTACACTCAGGCGCCCTCCACCTTTGCCGTCCCCTCGGGCGCGGTGGTCGCCGGGGTGGAGGCGGCCGCCTTCGGCGGTTTCGTCGGACGCTTGCGCGCCGACTCCTTGGGCAGCAGTCCCTGCTTGATCAGGAATGCGCGGGCGGTGTCGGACGGACGCGCCCCTTTCTGCAGCCACGCCTTCACCTTGTCCTGATCGATCGAAAGCTTGACCGGTTCGGTCATCGGATCGTAGGTGCCGAGGATCTCGATGAATTTGCCGTCCCTGGGCGATCGCGTGTCCGCCACCACCAGCCGGTAATAGGGATGTTTCTTCGCGCCTATCCGTCGCAGCCGAATCTTGACCGACATGTACCCTCCTTCGTCACTTGAGTAATTGCGCGGGGTCGATCGGGAGTCCCCGCAAACCCTTGCCTCTGCCTTTGCCTTTGCCGAACCGTTTCATCAGCTGCTGCATCTGGGCGAACCCCTTGAGCAGCCGGTTGACCGACGCGAGATCCGTCCCGGCCCCGCGCGCGATCCGCCGCCGGCGGCTGCCGTCGATGAGCTCCGGCCGCTCCCGCTCGAGCGGAGTCATGGAGAGGATGATCGCCTCCATCTGGCGGAGCTGAGCGTCATCCGGGAGCGCGCCGGCGAGATCTTTGACCCGGCCCGCGCCGGGCAGCATGCCGATCAGCCCCTCGAGCGGCCCCATCTTCTTGACCTGCTTGAGCTGCTCCATGAAGTCGGTGAGCGTGAGCCGACCCTGGCGCAGCCGCTTCTCCATGTCGCGAGCCTGGCGCTCGTCGACGTGCTCCTGCGCCTTCTCGATCAGCGTCATGACGTCGCCCATCCCGAGGATGCGAGAGGCCATCCGGTCCGGATAGAAGGGCTCGAGGTCCTGCAGCTTCTCGCCGGCGCCGACGAACTGGATCGGGATCTCGGTCACCGCGCGCAGGGAGAGCGCGGCCCCGCCGCGGGCGTCGCCATCCGCCTTGGTCAGGATCGCCCCGGTCAGGGGGACCTTCGCCTTGAAGGCCGTGGTGACGGCGACCGCCTGCTGCCCGGTCATCGCATCGAGGACGAGGATCCGGTGCCGGCTGGGAACCGCGGCGACGATCGCGGCGAGCTCGTCGAGCAATTCCGTCTCAACCTGCAGGCGCCCGGCCGTGTCGACCAGCACGACGTCCGCGTTGACACGACGGGCCTCGTCGAGCGAGCGCTGCGCGATGCCGACCGCCGTCTCGCCGCGGGGAGCGAAGGCGGGCAGCCCCAGGCTGCTGGCCAGGACTTCAAGCTGCTCCATGGCCGCCGGCCGGCGCACGTCCGTGGAGACCAGCAAGGGACGGTGCCCTTCCCGGCGGACGTAGAGGGCCAGCTTGCCCGCGGTCGTCGTCTTGCCCGAGCCCTGGAGTCCCGCGAGCACGATCACGGTCGGCGGGGAGGGCGCATAGGCCAGCGGGACGCGGTCCTTGCCGAGCAGGGCCACCATTTCCTCGTGCACGATCTTGACCAGCTGCTGGCCGGGGGTCAGGCTCTCCATGACCTCGGCCCCGACCGCGCGGTCGCGGACCCTGGCCGTGAAGTCCCGCGCGACCTTGTAGTTGACGTCGGCCTCGAGCAGCGCCAGGCGCACCTCGCGCAGGCCGGCGTCGACGTCGGCCTCGCTCAGGGTGCCCCGGCCGGTGAACTTCTTGAAGGCCTGGTTCAGGCGATCGCTCAGGGAGTCGAACATCAGGCGGGCACCCTACGCCGTCTTCTCGATCAGGCGGTGGAGCGCCCCGACCTGCCGCTCCAGGGTCGAGAGCCGCCGCCGCAGGTGATCCAGCGACCGGGCGCGCAGCGCGCGCTCCCGGTCGAGCCGCAACTTGCGCTCGTAGGTCTCGAGCGTCAGCCCGGTCCGGCGCACGAGGTCGTAGATGGCCGTGCGGCTGACCTGCTCACGCTCGGCGATCTCGCCGTACGACCAATCCTCTTCCCAGGCGAGGTGGAGGATCCGCCGCTGATGATCCGTCAGCAGGGAGCCGTACAGGTCGAGCAGGCGCAGCCGGCGCTGATGGCGCCGCGTTCTGTCAAGCATTACTCCTTGACAGTATAGGGAACGCCGCTAGTCGCCGCGCTCGGCGGCGCCCAGCACGAGCTGGATCAGCCAGAGGAGGAGCACGACGCCCACGGCCAGCGCGACCAGCCCGGCGATCACCACGAGCCCGTACAGCAGGACGGTCAGCCCTCGGTCCCCTCCTCGTCCGCGCCGGCATCGATCCGCTCGTCCTGGAGGACCTCGAGCGCCCGGGCCGCATCCTCCCGGGGAACCCAGAGATCGACCTCGCCGAGCGTGTCGGACGTCACCCCGAGCAGCGAGCCCAGGGCTTCGTCGCGGTAGAAGACCGTGATGCCGGCGGATTCGAGTACGGCCTTCCACAGGTCGGCTTCCGCCATCCCGCTTGCGGTCACCAGCTTGACGAACGCCCCATTCGTCTTCGGCGGCTTCATCTCCCCTCCATGCGCAAGAGCGCGTCCAGGTACTCAACGGGTTCGAAGGCGTCCAGGTCCTCGAGGTCTTCGCCGATCCCCACCAGTTTAGTCGGCACGCCGAGATCTTCCTCGATGCTCAGGACGACCCCCGCCCGAGCGCTGCCGTCCAGCTTGGTCACCACCACGCCGGTGAGCCCGATCGCGTCGGCGAAGACCTTGACCTGCTGGGCCGAGTTCTGGCCGACATGGGCGTCGAGCACCGCCAGCACCTCCTGGGGCGCCTTCGGATCGAGGCGTTGAACAACGCGCCGCACCTTGCGCAGCTCGTCCATCAGATCCGTGCGGGTGTGCAGCCGTCCGGCGGTATCCACGAGGACGACGTCCGCGTGGCGTGCCCGGGCCGCCTCCACGGCGTCGAA
Source organism: Candidatus Limnocylindrales bacterium (assembly GCA_035632635.1). Classification (GTDB taxonomy): domain Bacteria; phylum Chloroflexota; class Dormibacteria; order CF-121; family CF-121; genus CF-120. Next base: position 28,262 of record DASQGL010000068.1, on the reverse strand, counting down.
GGCGACCGCCCCGGGATCGGCGCCCGGCTGGTGCGCGACGATCTCCACGCCGGCCCGCTGCGCCCAGAGCCGCAGCTGGTCGATAGCGGCGGCACGGTACGTGTCCGCGGCGGCGAGCAGCGGCGTGTGGCCGCGCGCGCGCAGCCAGTAGGCGAGCTTGCCGATCGTGGTCGTCTTGCCCGATCCGTTGACGCCGACCACGAGGATCACCGACGGCTGCCCGTCCAGGGTGAGCTGCCTTAAGCGTGGCGCCATCTGCGCGGCCAGCGTCTGCTTCAGGTAGACGAGCGCGTCCTGCGGGGTGCGGAGATGGGCGCCGGCCGCCTCGGCCCGCAGCTGTTCCACCACGCGGGTGCTGACCGGCACGCCGCAATCAGCGGCGAGCAGCGTCGCCTCCAGGTCGTCCCAGAAGCCTGGATCCAGCGCCGGACGCCCGAAGACCTCCTTGAGATCGGCGACGTAGGCACGCCGCCCGGCTTCGAGGCTCTCGCCGAAACGCCTCCAGAAGCCGCTTTTTGGCTTTTCGGAGGCGGCCTCAGGCGCTGCGTTCACTGAGCCGCGGGACGGCCTCGTCCTGCTGCAGCCGGACCGAGACGATGCGCGAGACGCCGTGCTCGCCCAGGGTCACCCCGTAGAGGACTTCCGCCTGCGCCATCGTGGAGTGATTGTGGGTGACCACCAGGAACTGCTGGTCGCGCGCGAGCCGGCTCAGCACCCGGTTGAACCGGACCACATTGGCATCGTCGAGCGCGGCGTCCACCTCGTCGAGCACGTAGAACGGGCTCGGATTCACCGCCTGCAGCGCGAACAGGAAGGCAAGCGCGGTGAGCGCCCGCTCCCCACCCGAGAGCAGGGTCAGCGGCTGCAGCCGCTTGCCGGGGGTCTGTGCCAGGATCTCAACCCCTTCATCCAGCGGATCTTCGACCTGATCCTCGAGCCGCAGCGTCGCCCGCCCACCCGGGAAGAGCTCGCCGAAGAACTCCTGGAAGTTGATGGCCACCGACTGGAAGACGGTGCGGAACCGCTCATCGATCTCGTGCTCGAGGCGCTTGCGCAGCTCGACGAGCTGAGTCGCGGCGGCCTCGAGATCGTCGAGCTGGCTCTGCAGACTCTGGCAGCGGTCGTTGACCTGCGCGTATTCCTCGGGCGCCAGCAGGTTGACGGCTCCCATGGCATCGAGCCGCCGCTGCAGGCGAGATACCTCGCGCTCGGTCTTCTGCCAGTCGACCTCGGCGCCCGCGTCCTCCTCGCTCAGCGCCTGTGGATCCTCGCGGAGCGCGTGGGCGCAGCGATCCACCTCCGCTTGCGCGGTCTCGACCTCGACCCTGGCCGCGGAGAGCGCATCATCCGTGTGGGCGCATTCCACCTGGAGGCTCACGTTGCGCTGCTCATCCTCGCGAACCTGGGCCTCCATGGCGGACAGCGCGCTCGCGTCGGGCAGGGGCACCGCGTCCAGCGCCGCCAGCTCGAGCCGGGCCTCCTCGAGCCGCCGGATCGAGGCGGCGCGATCCTCCGTGAGCCGCGCCGGCTGCGCCTCCAGCTCGGCCGCGGCGGCCGCGCGCTGGGCCAGGTCGTCGCCGTGCGAGCGCCAGACCTCCTGCGCCCGGCCCAGCTGTCGAAGCAGATCGTCCTGGCGCTGGTCCAGCAGCGCGGCGCGCAGCTCCAGGTCCTGACGTCTCTTCAGCGTTTGCGCGAGCTCGGCCGCGGCGGCCTCGAGGGCCGACTCGATGAGCGGGAGCTCCTCAACGCTCGCCTCCTCGGAGCGCGCCGCCTCGTCCTGCCGGCGGCGGACCTCGGCGAGCGCGCCTTCCGTCTGCTCCACCAGCGTGGCGATGCGGTTCAGCTGGTCCTCGAGCCGCCGTCCCTGCTCGGCATCGCGCTCGGCGGCCGCGCGCACGGCGGCCAGCCGGCCGGCCAGCTCGCCGTGGTGGCCGCGCTCGCGATCCAGCTCCGCCGCCGCTGCGGCGCGTTCGCCTCGAACCATCTCCAGCGCCACCCGGGCGGCATCGAGCCGCCGGCGCGCCTGCTCGTCGGCCGCGACGGCCTGTCGCCAGGCGTCTTCGGCTTCACGGAGCTGGGCGTGCGCCTGCAGCGGAGCCCGATCGGTGCGACCACCGCGATAGCACCATGCCGTGAGCAGCTCCCCGTCGACGGTCACGGCCTGGAGCTCGGGCGCTGCCTGCAGGACGGCGCGGGCCTCAGCCAGGCTGTCGACCAGGACGACCCGCTCGAGCAGGTGGCTGAGCAGCGCATCGAGCGAAGGCGGCGCCTCGATCACGGATCGCAGGCTGCGCAGACCGGGGGGCACGCCGAGGTCGCGCGCCCACCCAGGATCGAAGAGCACCGTCTCGCGCGGCCCCTCGGTGGAGGCGATCAGGCCGACCGCCCAGTCGACCACCACCGGATCCGCGGTGACCCATCCGGAGAGGAGTCCCTCGAGCACGGCCTCGACCGCCGCCCGATGGGGTGGCTGAACCGCCAGCATCTCGACCAGGCGGCGGAGCTGCGCACCGGCGCGCTCGCCGAGCGGGCTGGCCTGCTGCATGCGCTCCTGGAGCAGCCGCAGGCCGCCGACCTCCGCCTCACGCGCCTGGCGCTGCGCGCCGCTCTCCGCGGCCTCGCGCTCCAGCTCCGTGTACGCCACGGTCTCCTCGTCGAGCCGCCGCTCGAGCTGATCCAGGTGAAGCCGGCGGCGCCGCAGATCCTCCTGGACCCCCTCGACGGCGCGGGCGCGGTCTTCGAGCTCACGCTCGAGCTCGTCCTGGCGTTGGGCCCATGCCTGGATCTCGTCCAGCAGGTTCTGCCGCTGCTCGTGCAGGAACAGGCTCCGCCCTTCCAGCTGGCGGCTCTCAGCCTGCATCGCCAGCCGCTCCCGGTGGAGGTCCTGGCGGCGCCGCAGCAGCTCGGCTCGCACGTCCTCCAGCCGCCGGTGCGACGCGGCCGACCGGCTCTCGTCCATGAGTCCGGCCGCGGCCGCGGCGCGCGCGGCCTCGAGCTGCTCACGCAGGGCGTCGACCGAGCGTTCCAGCTCCTCGACGACCCGACTCCCGGCCCGCTCCGACGCGGTCAGCCGTTCGAGCTCCTGATGGGCGACCTGCAGGGCCTGCGCCACCGCTTGCGCCCGCTCGTCGGCGATCCGGACCTGGTGCTCGCTTTCGGCCAGGCGAAGGCGGCTCTCCGCGAGCCCCTGCTGATGGCTCCAGCGCGCCTCGCGGGCACGCAGGAGGGCGTCGCGATGCTCGGCGTAGCGCGGTTCGAAGTCCGCAAGCGCGGCGGCGGCCTCGGCCTGCTTGAACGCGGCCGACTGTTCCCGGCTTCGCGCCCGCCGGAGCTGCACCATCGCCTTGCGCCAGGCGTCTTTCAACAGGCTGCCCTGAAGCGCCTTGAGCTGCTCGGCGGTCGCCTGGTACTCCTGCGCCGCCAGCGCCTGGGCGCGCAACTCCTGCGCCCGCGGCGTCAGCTCCTCGAGCAGGTCGCGGGCCCGACGCATGTCGCGCTCGGCCTCGGCGAGCCGGGTGACCGCCTCCTGACGCTGGTCGCGCAGGCGCCGGACGCCGGCGGCTTCCTCGATCAGCTCGCGGCGCACGGCGGGGGCCGCCTGGATGACGTAGTCGATGTCGTTTTGCGCCGTGACCGCGTAGCCGTCCTGCCGCAGGCCGGTTGACGCGAGCAAGGCATCGATGTCGCGCAGCCGGGCGCGGGCGCCGTTGACCAGGTATTCGCTCTCGCCCGAGCGGTAGAGGCGGCGGGCCACCTCGACCTCGGTGAACTCGACGTTCAGCCGCTGGTCCGCGTTGTCGATCAGGAGTGTGACTTCGGCCATGCCGACCGCGGACTTCCCCGGACCGCCGGCGTAGATCACGTCTTCCATCCGGTGGCCCCGCAGCCCGCGCGCATTGCGCTCACCGAGCGCCCAGCGGATGGCGTCGACCAGGTTGGATTTCCCGCTGCCGTTCGGACCCACGATCGCCGTGATGCCCCGACTGAATGGCAGGTCGGTGCGACGGGCGAAGGTCTTGAAGCCCTGGACGCGGATGGACTTCAGATACATCTATCGATGAAGGGTCATCCAGGAGGCGAGCTCGTGCTCAGCCATCGCGCCATTGAAAACGTGAGCGTGGACCGCGGCGCGGGTCACGCGTGCATTAAAGCACAACCTATCCGCGCCATGGCGCGTCCGGAGCTCCGCGAGGCGCTCGCCGCCAACCGGTGACGCCGCTCGCCTGCCCCGCGCCTCGCTCCTCCCGCGCCGGCGCTGCTCGCGCGAAAGCGCGGCTCGCACGGCTCACTCGCGCGACCGGCTAACTCCGAGCGGGTTGGCCGGCGACCGCGTCGAGGACCGCGTCATCGGCCGTGTGCGGCACCGGCTCCAGCGCACCCAGGCCGGCGAGCGCCTCGCGCGCCGCCAGCTGCTCGGCCGCGCGCTTGGTCCGGCCCCGGCCGGTACCCTGGGTCGCGCCGCCGAAGGTGACCTCGGCCACGTACTCGCGGCGGTGCCCCGGGCCGGAGGCGGAGACGATGTCGTACTGCGGGGTCGTCAGGAACCGCTCCTGGGTCACCTCCTGCAGCCTGCCCTTGTAGTTGTCATCCGGCCAGGCCTGGACATCGATCAGGCTCCGGCTGAACAGGCGGTAGGCGGAGCGGTACCCCTGGTCGAGGAAGATGGCGCCGATGACCGCCTCGAACGTGTTCGCCAGGATCGACTGCAGCGATCGCGCGCCCGTCTTGTGGGCGCCCTTGCCGAGCAGCAGGTAGTCACCCAGGCTCAACCGGGACGCGAGGCGCGCCAGGCTCTTCGTGTTGACAACCGAGGCCCGGAGCCGGGTCAGTTCGCCCTCGTCAGACGTCTGGTAGGTGTGAAACAGGTGCTCGGCCGCGATCAGCTCGAGCACGGCGTCTCCCAAGTACTCGAGGCGCTCATTGTCCTGGAGCCCGCTCTCCGGATGCTCGTTGTTGTAGGAACGATGCGTCAGCGCCTGCCGCAGCAGCGACTGGTCGTGGAAGCGGACCCTCAGCGTTCGCTGCAGATTGGCGAGCGGGTCTTCTCCCTCGGCCGCGGGCGGCTTCGGTGACTTAGGTGGTGATGCCGAGCTTTTCCTGGACGTAGTCCCAGGCTTGCCCGACGGTCTGAATCTTTTCGGCGTCCTCGTCAGAGATCTCCAAACTGTATTCTTCCTCGAACGCCATGATCAGCTCGACGAGATCGAGCGAGTCGGCGTTCAAGTCGTCTACGAACGATGCGTCGGGCGTGACCTGCTCGGGCTCGACGCCGAGCTGCTCGGCGACGATGCCCTTGAACTTCTCGTAATTGCTTCCGTCCATGCCGATCCCCTTTCGTTTGATGGCGCGGAACGATTGTAGCGGGGGCGCAGGCGCTCGCGAGCACCGGGGCGAAAGCTGCTGGACTCCCTCACATCGGGAGCCCGCCGTCGATCCCGAGCACCTGGCCCGTAATGTAGGACGCCTGCGGCGAGGCCAGGAAGAGGACGGCGTGGGCCACGTCCTCGGGGGTGCCCAGCCGGGGGATGGCGGCGGCCTGCCTGGCCCGCTCCAGGATGTCGGCCGGCAGCCCACTCAGGATCTCGGTCTCGATGAATCCGGGGGCGACCGCGTTGACCGTGATGTTGCGGGAGCCGACCTCGCGGGCGAGCGCCCGCGTCAGGCCGATCAAGCCGGCCTTGGCCGCGCTGTAATTCGCCTGCCCCGCGTTGCCGGCCACCCCCGCCAGTGAGGACACGTTGACGATCCGGCCATAGCGCTGCTTGAGCATGGGCCTCAGCGCCGCCTTGCAGGCCAGAAACGGCGCCTTGAGGTTGGTCGCGATCACCGCGTCCCAGTCGGCCTCGCTCATCCGCATGACCAGGTTGTCGCGCGTGATGCCGGCGTTGTTGACCAGCACGTCGAGCCGCCCCCACCGCTTGACCGCCGCTTCCACCAGCGCGGCCGGGACCACCGGATCGGCGACGTCGCCGGGCAGGATGATGGCCTCCCGGCCCAGCTCCGCCACCTGCCGCAACACGCGCTCGGCCTCATCGGCGCGGCTTCGATAGCCGATCGCGACGTTGGACCCGGCCGCGGCGAGCGCGAGGGCGATGGCACGCCCGATACCCCGGCTCGCCCCGGTGACGAGCGCGACCTGGCCATGGAGCGGCTCAGCTGGCACGGGCCATCTCCACGAATGCGTCCAGGCTGTGCAGGTCCTCGACGTTGTAGGTGGACGCCGCGGGCTCGATCTTCTTGACCAGCGGGGTGAGCGTCCGCTTGGGGCCGATTTCGACGAAGGTCCGCACGCCCAGCCCCCACAGCCGCCTGACGCAGGCGGTCCAGCGGACCGGTCCGGTGAGCTGGCGGACCAGCAGGTCGCGGACTTCCGCGGCCTCCTTGTGAACCTGCGCATCCGCGTTGAAGACCTGGGGAACCGTCAGCCGGACGAGGGGGATCCCCGCCCAGGCCTGCCGGAAGGCCGAGGCGGCCTGCTCCATCAGGGGCGAGTGGAACGCGGCGCTGACCGAGAGCCGCAGGATCCGCTTGGCACCCGCCCTCTCGAGCGCCGGCGTCACCGCCCGGATCCCGGCGTCCGTCCCCGAGATGACGACCTGCCCCGGTGCGTTGAAGTTCGCGGCCACCACGAGGTCGTGACCGGCCTGCCCGGCCAGGATCTGCTCGACGACCTCGTCGGGCAGGCCGAGCACGGCCGCCATGCCGCTGCCCGGGGAACTCGCCGCCGCCATCGCCCGGCCGCGCGCCGCGACCGCCTCGATCGCCGGCAGCGCCTCGAGTCCGCCGGCGGCGTCGAGCGCGGCGAACTCTCCCAGGCTGTGCCCGGCGACGGCATCCGGCCGGCATCCCGCGGCGGTCAGCCTGGCGAGCAGGGCCAGAGAGTGGAAGACGATCGCCGGCTGCGCGTGCTCGGTCCGCTGGAGCAGCTCCTCCGGTCCCTCGAGCATGAGCCGGCGCAGCGGGAGCTGAATTCGGGATTCTGCCGCAGCCAGCAGCGCGGCGGCGTCTGGGTCCTGCTCGATCAGGTCGCGCGCCATCCCGACGAACTGGGCGCCCTGACCCGGAAACAGGAAGGCGACCGTGGCGGGATCCGGCTAGTCGGTCTTGATGACCTCGCGACCGTCGTAATACCCGCAGTTCCGGCAGATCGTGTGCGGCCGCTTCGGCCGATGGCACTGCGGGCAGTCGACGAGTCGCGGGCGCTTCAACGCCAGGTGGGCGCGGCGTTCGCCCTGGCGCGCATGGGCGTAGCGAGTCTTGGGGAGGGCCATAGGGGCCCCATTATACGGGCACGGCGGGCAGGATCCCGCCGGTCAGGCGCGTCGCGCCGGCTGAGCGCGGCCGAAGATCGCGAGAAAGCTCAGGCCGGCGAGCAGGTAGAAGGCGGCGCTGACGCTGAAGGCGAGCTGATAGCCACCTCGGACCTGGAGGACCCCGCTGAGCAGCGGGCCGATCCCGCCGAACCCGATGCCGAAGGCCACCTCCTGGGCGATCGCCAGCCGGGCTCGCTGCCGCGCCTCCACGTAGCTCATCCCGAAGGCGAGGACGAGCGGCGACTGCAGGTTGAGGATGACCTGCCGGAGCGCCAGGATGGCAACCGCGAGCGGCAGGTTCATCGCGAACGCCAGTCCGAGCACGAGCGGGAAACCGAGGACCTGAGCGATGCCGATCGCGCGCGGCAGCCCCAGCAGCCGGCTCACCGCCGGGGCGATCAGCGACGTGGCCGCGGTCAGCGCCGCCACGCCGGCGAGGACCAACCCGATCGGCCCCGGGCCGAGGTGGAAGCGCTGGGCCAGGAACAGCTGGATGAAGTTCAGCAGCATCCCGGCGGCCAGCCCGAGCAACAACTGCGGCCCCAGGAGCCGTGCGAATCGCCCGAGATCGACCCGCACCATGTCGCGCAGGGGAAAGACCTCGGAGGGCCGGAGCCCGCCGGCCGCCGACAGCCGCACCCCGATCGGCAGCGCGATCAGCAGGAGGGCCGCCGTCGCCACGAAGGCGGCGCGCAGCGAGGACGTCGAGGCCGCCGGCTCGTGCGTGACGCGGGCGGCCGCTTCGGGCAGGGCGCCGCCGATCAGGTTGCCCAACAGCGTGCCGGCCCAGGCGAGCGCCTCGTTCACCGAGAAGAGGAGCACGCGCTCGGACGGGGAGCTGAGCTGGGCGAGCAGCGGGACGCCGAGCAGCTGGAGAACGGTCAGGCCGAGCGCGAACGTGCCCGCGGCGAGCACCGCCGCCAGCCGGGCGCCACAGGACGCCAGGACGATGGCGGCGAGCGTGGCGACGCCGCTCGAGCCGAGTACGAAGACGCGGTATCCGATCCGGTCGGCCAGCGCGGCGACGGGAAGCCCGACCGCGATCAGGCCGACCGCCGGCAGGGCGTTGAAGATACCGATGACGTCGTTGCGAAAGCCGAGCGCACTCATATAGAGGTTGAAGACCAGGCTGAAGATCGTCCCGGCCGTGAAGGTGAGGAAGGAGAAGAGCAGGAACTGGCGGGCCGCGGGGCTGAATCCCCGAAGCCTGCCGAAAAGCCGGGTGACTACCGTCTTTGGGCGAGCTCGGAGACGCGCTCGGGCTTCCGGAGCGCTTCGACGCCCTTCTTCACGGTGGCCACCGTCTTGAGCAGCTGCGCCTCCAGGTTCTGCATGACCTCCCAGGCATACGCATCCGCCGCCCGCCGGACCTCGTCGGCCCGCGCGGTGGCCTCGCGCAAGATCGTCTCCGCCTGTCTTTCCGCGCGGCGCGACAGCTCCTGCTGCCCGATCATGGTCTGCGCCCGCTCGCCCGCCTGGCTGATCATGCGAGCCGCTTCCGCCTGCGCCTCCGACAGCAGGCGCTGCTGCTCCTGCAGAGTCCAGCGCGCCTGCTTGATCTCATCGGGAAGCGCGAGCCGCAGGTTGTCGATCAGCTGCAGCGCTTCCTCCTGGTCGATGACCACCGTTCGGGTCAGCGGGATCTGCCGGCTGTGCCCGATCAGGTACTCGAGTCCGTCGACGGCTTCCTGGATGTTCATCTGGCTTCTCCTCGGTGGCCCAGCCGTTCTCTGAGCGGAGCCACGACGTGGGCTGGGACGAATTCCGAAACGTCGCCGCCGAAGGCCGAGAGCTCCTTGATCAGGCTGGAGCTGAGGAACAGGTAGCGCAGGCTGGTGGGAATGAAGACGGTGGTGACTTCCGGTCGAAGGCGCCGGTTCATCAGCGCCATCTGGAATTCACTCTCGAAGTCGGAGACGGCCCGAAGGCCGCGGACGATCACCGTGGCCCCGAATTCGCGGGCCGCATCGATGGTCAGGCCGCGGTAGGTCGAGACCTCGACCCGCGCCATCCCGGCGACGCTGTGCCGGACCATGTCGACCCGCTCCTCGATGGTGAAGAGCGGCCGTTTCTGCGGGTTCTCGAGCACGGCGATGATGACCTTGTCGAAGATGTCGCTGGCGCGACCGACCACATCGACATGTCCGTGGGTCAGCGGGTCGAAGCTGCCGGGGTAGAGGGCGACCGTCATGGCGAGCGGAGAAAGGAGAGGCGGGTGGTCCCGTAGTCCCGGCTGCGCACCGAGGTCAGCCGCTGCAGCGGCGGGAGCGGATCCGATCGATGGTGCTCGACGAGGACCAGCGCCTGCGACCGGAGCGGCGCCGCATCGAGCGCCGTCAACACGCGGTCCAGCACGGCGTCGTGGTAGGGGGGATCGACCACGATGAGGTTGAAGTCGGAGAGGTCGTCGTGGTGTGCCCTCAGCCAGTCCGTGGCTTCGGCACACGCAACCCGGGCACGCTGGGCGAACCCCGTCGATGCCAAATTTTCGGACACGATGTTAACACACGTCCGTTCGCTATCCACGAAGGTGACCCGCTCCGCGCCGCGCGAGAGCGCCTCGATGCCGACACTCCCGCTGCCGGCGAACAGATCGAGGACGCGCGCACCGCGTATGCTTTCGCCGATGATGTTGAAGATCGCCTCGCGGACCAGCGCCGTGGTCGGCCGGGTCCCGGGCCCGGGCCGCGTGCGCAGCGTCCGACCGCGGTGGGTACCCGCCTGGACGCGCGTGCCGGAGCGTGGCATGTCGCCTACAGGCTATCGCGCGATGAAGAGCGGGCCGCCATCGACCTCCTAGCCCTGCTCATCGGAATCGCCCTGGCCTTCGTCCTCCCCATCGGCTTTGGAATGCTGACCGGGTACCTGCTCTCCGCCGTCGGGCGGGCGCTCGGACGGCCAGGTTCCCGGTCGCAGGACGGGCCGCGGGCGGGGCCGGTCAATCCAGGGCAAACACCCGCCGGCCCGCGAGGTGGCGGCGCAACGCCGGCTCCCCCTTCAAAGCCGGGTCGCGGTCGAGGAGGCGGGCGACCTCGTCCTGGGCGTCCTTGATCAAGGCGGCATCGAGCAGAGTTTCGACGCTGAACTCGCGGCCGTGCTGGAGCGTGCCGTAGAGGTCGCCGAAGCCGCGCAGGCGAAGGTCGACCTCGGCCAGGTCGAACCCGCTCTGATGCTTGACGAGCGCCATCAGCCGCTCGCGCGCCTGCGGATCCTCCGCCTCGGTGAAGAGCAGGCAGGTCGACTCGTGCACGCCGCGACCAACCCGGCCGCGGAACTGATGCAGCTGAGCCAGCCCGAAACGTTCGGCATCCTCCACCATCATCACGCTCGCGTTCGGGATGTCGACCCCGACCTCCACCACCGAGGTCGCCACGAGGATGGCGAGCTCGCCGCGCTGGAAACGTTCCATCACGGCCTCCTTCTCCGCGGTCTTGAGCCGGCCGTGCAGGAGCGCGATGCGCGAGGCCAGGTCGGGGAAGACCTCCCGCTGCAGCTTCTCGAGCTCCTGGGTCGCGGAGCGGACCCCCAGCTTGTCCGACTCCTGGATCAGCGGACACACGACGAAGACCTGGCGGCCGGCCGAAACCTCGGCGCGGACGAATTCGTAGGCCTGCCGGCGCTCCTGCGGTGGCACGAGCCGGGTGTTGACCGGCTTGCGGCCCAGCGGCATCTCGTCGATGACGGAGATGTCGAGGTCGGCGAAGGCGGTCTTCGCGAGCGTCCGCGGGATCGGGGTGGCCGTCATCGAGAGGAAGTGAGGCACCCGGCGGCTCTTGTCGCGCAGGGCGGCCCGCTGAGCCACCCCAAACCGCTGCTGCTCGTCCACGATCGTCAGCGCCAGGCGCTGGAACTCGACGCCTTCCTCGATCAGGGCGTGGGTCCCGACCACGATCGCCAGGCTGCCGGCCTTGAGCGCGGCCAGCATCGGCGCGCGCTGGGTGTGCGGCGTGCTCCCGAGGAGCAGGCCGACCGGGATCTGGAACGGCCGGAGGATCGATTCGACGACATCCGCGTGCTGCCGGGCGAGGATCTCCGTGGGTGCCAGCAGGACCGACTGAAACCCGGCCTGGGCGGCATGGTGCATGGCCATGGTCGCGACCACCGTCTTCCCCGACCCGACGTCTCCTTCCAGGAGGCGGTTCATGGGCACCGGCCGGGCCATGTCCTGGAGGATCTCCCAGGCCGCCCGTCGCTGGGCATTCGTCAGCCTGAACGGCAGTGCCGCCACGAAGGCACGCGCCGCCGGCTGATCGAAGGGGATGGGCTGCGCAGCCTGCTCCTGACGCGCCCGCTTCTCGCGCTGGGCGCCCAGCTGCAGCAGGAACATCTCTTCGAAGGCCAGGCGATGGCGCGCCGCCTCGAGCGCCGCGGCCGATCGCGGGAAGTGCACTTCGCGCACCGCCTCCGCCCGATCCGGCAGCCGGCGCCGGGCGCGAATCTCCTCCGGCAGGAACTCCTCGAGCTGGGCGGCCAGGGGCAGGATGGCCTCGATCTTCGGGCGGAGCCAGCGCGAGGTCAGGCCTTCGGTCTGCGGGTAGATGGGAACGATCCGCGCTGCATGCATGGGGGCCTGCGACGCGGGCTCGTAGTCGGGGTTGCGCATGACGAGGCCGCCGGCCCACTCCACCTCGCCCGCCACGTAGACCTCGTCGCCGACGTGGAGCCTCTTGGCGACCCACGGCTGGTTGAACCAGACGAGCTGGAGCACACGCTTTGAATCGTCGATCAGGCTCGCTTTGGTCAGCTTCATGTGTTTGCGTGAGGTCTGACCGGCGGTGACCACGGTGATCCGGCCCCGCACCGTCGTCTCTTCACCCGGCTGGACCGCGGCGATCGCGGTCACCTGGCTCAGGTCTTTGTGGCGGCGCGGGTAGAGGAGCAGCAGATCCCGGACGGTCTCCACGCCGAGGCGTCGCAGGCGAGCCTGATATGCGCTACTGATTCCCGCCAGCGTCGTGACGGGCTGATCGAGGCTCCGGGTTGCGACCACTACTTCACGAGGTAGGTGAACCCGATCACCCCGGGACCGGTGTGCGTCCCGAGCACCGGGCCGGTCTCCGCAAACGAGATGTCGAGCCCAGGATAGTGCGGCGCGACCCGCTCGCGCAGGCGCTCGGCATCGGCCCGGGCACCGCCGTGCAGGATGGCGAGGTGGGTGATCGCCCCGTCCCGCTCCAGCAACTGCACCAGGCGGTCGAGCGCCTGGGCGCGGCTGCGGGCGCGACCGAGCGGCTGCACCTCTCCGTCCTTCAGGGTGATCAGCGGCTTGACGTTGAGCAGCGAGCCGAGGAGGGCCTGCGCCTTGCCGATCCGGCCGCCGCGCTGCAGGTAGGTCAGCGTGTCGATGGCCGCGATCACCCGCGCCTTGGGCACCAGCGCCCGGACGTGGTCGGCCACCTCACGGCGGCTCTTGCCGGCGCGCGCCAGCCGGGCACCCTCGAGCACCAGGAAGCCGAGCGCCATCGACGCCATCTGCGAGTCGATCACCTCGATGCGATCAGGCGCCACGGCCTGCGCCGCGGTCAGCCCGGCGTTGTACGTCCCGGAGACCCTGGCTGAGAGGAGCACGGCCACGACGTCGTGCCCCTGCGCGAGCAGCCCTCGATAGGTTTCCTCGAAGGCCCCGACCGACGGCTGCGATGTCTTGGGCAGGGCCGCGGATTGCCCCAGCCGTCGAAAGAATTCATCGCCGCTCAGGTCGACGCGGTCTCGGAAGACCTCCTCACCGATGTGGACGTTGAGGGGGACCACGGTGATGTCGAGCGCCTGCTGGACATCCTTGGGGATGTCCGCGGTGGAATCCGTGACCATCCGGACCACGTCAGCAGTATATGGACCTCACTCGACCGCGAGGATGTACGGGTAGAGCGCCTGGCCGCCCGATTGCAGCTCCACGGTCGCGGCCGGGCATCGACGCTCGACGACCGCGACCACCGCCTGGCGCTCCTCCTCGGGCGCGTCGGCGCCGGCGTAGATCGTCACGGTCTGTCCATCCTCGACCGACATCGTGCTCAGGACGCGTTCGACGACCTCGGGGGCCGACCGGCCGGCCGCGACGATCTGGTCGTCGAGCAGACCGATGACGTCGCCCTCCGCAATCGTCAGCCCGTTGACCTCGCTCTTGCGGATCGCGCGCGTGACCTCGATCGTCCGCACCTGGTCGAGCGCGGCCGCCATGGCGGCGCCATTGGCCTCCAGCCCGGCGCCGAAATCGAAGGCGAGCAGGGCGGCGATCCCCTGGGGCAGGGAGCGGGAGGGCACGACGCGGACGCGCTTGCGGCTGAGCGCCGGCACCTGCTGGGCGGTCAGGATCACGTTCGCGTTGTTGGGAAGCAGCAGCACCTCGGGCGCGGGGGCGGCCTCGACCGCCGCGAGCAGATCCTGGGTCGAGGGGTTCATCGTCTGGCCACCCGGGACGCCCCCGTCCACACCCAGGCTCTCCAGGATGCGCCGGATCCCCTCGCCGCTGGCCACGGCGACCACCGCAAGCGGCTTCAGATCGTTCAGCCGCTTGCCGCCATCCCCCTGGAGGCGGTGATGCTGGGCCGACATGTCGTCCACCTTGAGGCGGCTCAGCGTGCCGACGCCGCTGGCGTACCCGATGACCGCGGCCGGCTCGTGCGTGTGGACGTGCACCTTGATGGCGGTCTCATCACCGACCACCAGCGCAGACTGGCCACGCCGGACGATCTCCTGGCGAACCTGCTCCACCGGCAGGTCATCCCCGTTGATGATGAACTCGGTGCAATAGCCCCACCCCTCCTCAGGTGAGGCGACCGTCCTGGGGAGCGCGTGGTGGGTCACGGGCTTCTCCAGGCGCTCGAGGTCTTCCCCCCGCATGCGCTTGAGAAAGCCCTCCAGGATCACCTGGAGGCCGAAGCCGCCGGCATCCACGACGCCGGCATCCTGGAGGATCTTCAACTGGGTGGGCGTCCGCTCGACTGCGGCGCTCGCGCCTTCGGCCGCGGCCCGCACGGTCTCGGTCAGGTCATCCGACTGCGCAGCGCGGTCGGTGGCGGCTTTCGCGGCCTCGCGGGCAACGGTCAGCATCGTCCCCTCCGTGGGCTTGATCACCGCCCGGTAGGCGACCGTCGCGCCGTTCGAGAAGGCGGCCGCCAGCCCCCGGGCGTCCACGGCGGGTTGGTCGGCGACCGCCGTGGCAAACCCCCGAAAGACCTGCGACAGGATGACTCCCGAGTTGCCGCGCGCTCCCATCAAGGCGCCGTGGGCGGCGCGTTTCGCGGTGAGGCTCAGGTCAGGATCGTCGAGATCCCGGATCGCCTCCACGGCGGACTGCAGCGTGAGCAGCATGTTCGTGCCCGTATCGCCATCCGGCACCGGGAAGACGTTCAGGCTGTCGACCTCCTCCCGATTGACCGTGAGCCAGGCGACGGCGCCGAGCAGGGCTTCCTTGAGCAGGTGACCGTCGCAGCGGGTTATGGGCATGGCAGCGGATGGACGTGGTGTGGCGGCCAGGTCAGGCGCCGCCGCTCACATGGATGCCCTGGACGTTGATGTTGACCTCGACCACAGCCAGGCCCAGCGTCCGCTCCACCGCGTAGCGCACGGCATTGGTCAGGTTGTTCGCGACCTCGGAGACGCGGGTTCCGAACTCGACGATGACGTAGAGCGCGATCGCCACTCCGTCCTCCCGGACCTCGACCTCGACCCCGCGATGAATGTTGTCCCGATGCAGGCGCTCGGCGAGCCCGTCCCGCAGGCCCTGGGCCGCCATTCCGACCACGCCATAGCAGGAGACCGCGGCATGGCCGGCGATCGTGGCAACCACCCGGCGCGACACCTCGATCCGGCCGAGGTCCCGGGATTGGATCAGCGTTTTGGGCTTGCCCATCCGCCGTGGGGTTGCCTTGGTTTTCTCCATCGTGTGTTATATTGGGACGCTGATTTCGCCCCCCATCATACGTCATCAGCGGGGCACGAACTCAAGGATTCAAATGGCGAAACGCTGCGATCTTTGCGGAAAAGGGCCCCAGTACGGCCACAACGTCAGTCACTCGAAGGTGCGGACGAAGCGCCGGTTCATGCCCAATCTCCACAAGGCGCAGGTCGTGATCAAGGGGCGACGGCAGACCGCCATGGTCTGCACCCGCTGCCTGCGCACCGCCGCCAAGTAGGCGAGCCGCTCCCCGGATGCAGAGTCCGCCGCAGCTGCTCCCGACGAAGCTCGAGGAGGGCCAGGCGCCGGGCGTCCGCTACCGGATCGACGGCGAGCTGGTCCCCGTGCTGCACACCTGGCTCGACGGCACCGTCCCCATCTTCTTCGAGCACCACGTCGTCCTCTGGAAAGACCCGCCGTTGAACATCGGCCTCAAGAGCGTCAAAGGCGCGTTCAAGCGGATGATCGCCGGCATGCCCATCTTCATGACCGAAGCCCAGGGCCCCGGGGAGGTCGCCTTCTCGCGCGACGGCGCCGGCCACGTATTCCCGATTCACCTGCATCCGGGCACCGGGATCCTCGTCCGCGAGCACCAGTTCCTTGCCGCGACCGGCAACCTCGAGTACACCTTCAACCGGGTCAAAGGCGTGAGCAACATGCTGTTCGCATCCACCGGCTTCTTCGTCGACCGCTTCGATGCCGGAAATCAGGAGGGCGTCGTCTGGCTGCACGGCTACGGCAACGTGTTCGAAAAGACGCTGGCCGCCAACGAGCAGATCGACGTGGAGCCGGGCGGCTGGATCTACCGCGACGTACAGGTCCGCATGGACACCCAGACGTTCGGACTTCGGACCGGCATGTTCGGCGGCAGCGGCAACCTGATCTGGAACCGCTTCACAGGCCCCGGCCGGGTCGGCATCCAGTCGATGTACTTCCACCTGCCGACGAGCGAGTAGCGCGGGCTAGCGCAGTTCGGCGATCGCGGCAGCCTTCCCCTGCGGGTGGCTGTAGACGTAGTGCCCGGCCACCAGCACCGTGGCCCCTCTTAAGGCGCACTGCCGGCCGGTCGACGCCGTGACGCCGCCGTCGACTTCGATCTCGAGCCGCGGGTTCAGCCGGTCGCGCATGGCGCGCGCCTGGGCGATGCGATCCAGGCTGCTCTCGATGAAGGGCTGGCCGCCCCACCCCGGGTTGACGCTCATCATGACCAGCACGTCCGCCTCCTGGAGCACCGGCTCGACGCGCCCCAGCGGGCTCCCGGGGTTGAGGCACACACCCGGACGCATGCCGGCCTCCCGGATCTGGAGCAGCACCCGGTGGATGTGGGTGACCGCCTCCACGTGGACCGACAGGCTCGTCGCGCCGGCATCTCGGAAGGCGTTGATGTGCCGCTCCGGATCCTCGATCATCAGGTGCACGTCGAAGGGCAGCTTCGACCAGCGCCGGCAGTGCTCGACCACCCGCGGTCCGATCGTGATCGGCGGCACGTAGTGGCCGTCCATCACGTCGAAATGGATCCAGTCCGCGCCTGCCTGCTCGAGGGCCGCGCATTCCTCGCCCAGGCGGCTGAAGTCCGCCGACAGCAGCGACGGAGCGACGATCACCGGCCGATTCTAGTCGCTGCGCGGGAGCGGGACCGGCTCAGCCGACCTGGGGGACCGTGACCGTGACCGGCGTGTTGAAGTCGTGGTAGTCGATCTGGAGGTGGGCCACCACCTGGGATGCCGCACCGGGCGCCACCGTCGTATGGGGCAAGGGTGTCCCCTGCGTGCCGCGGCCGGTGCCGAGTGCCTGCATCAGCTGTCCGAGGTCGAACGTCAGCGTCGCGTCCGACACGAGCCGCCGCACCAGGTGGTCGCTCTTCCCGAACCACACCTCGAGGGTCATCGTCCCGCCGTTCAGGATCTGGGTGAACGCCTGCTGGGCCTGGGCATTGTTCTTGAGCGCCGGCAGGCTCTGCAGCTTGGCGATCAGCTTCGACCGGTCCGGCGTGAGCCGGTAATGATGCACGGCGACGCCCGCGAGTGTCGTATCGCCGAGATCGGTGACCGACTTCGCGGTGTCGAGCAGCTGGGCCGCGGACAATGGATCCGGTTGATTGAGCTCATTGCTCAGTCCGCCGGTCGATTGGGCCAGGCTCCAGCGCCCGGTCACCGGGTTCTTGACGTACGCCTTGCCCGCCGCCACGACCTCTTCGGTGGTCACGGTCAGGCCACCCAGCTGGGTGCTGATCTGCGCATGGAGGCGATCCGGAAACTGTGCCTCTCCGGTGCCCTTGAGGGTCACGACCAGGTTGCTCAGGTCGAAGCCCTGCGCCTTGGTCCCCTCCTGGTTGAGGAGCTGGGCGAGCTGCGGGGGCAGGTGCATGGTGACGGTCCCGTTGAGGTCCACCTTCGCGGACTGGAGCGCGCTCATCTTCTGAGTCGCGGCCACCAGCGCCTGCTGCGGCGTCTCGGCCTGGGCCAGCGGGGAGGCACAGGCGGACAGCGCGGCCGCGGCGATCAGGACGGCGAAGATCCGCTTAGCCATGGGTTTCCTCCTGATACAAGTCGGGCCACGGCCGCGAACCTGCACCTCAACGGGCGCCGGGCGCGGAGGCCGCGACGATCCAGTCGCGAAGCTGTGAGAGATCGGTGATGACGTGGGCCGCCTCGATCGGCGGCTGAGCCCGGGCGTGCGGATGGCGCAGCCAGACGCCCGGGATGCCCGCGGCCCGGGCCCCGGCGATGTCCGTCTCGAGGCGATCGCCAACCATGCAGGTCTGGCCGAGCGGGACGCCCAGCCGCCGGGCGGCTTCATGGAAGATGGCCGGGTCGGGCTTGGCGGTGCCGAAGTCCCGGGAGGTCACGAGCGCATCGACGTAGGGGGCCATGCCGGCCCGTTCGACCACCTGCCAGACGTCGGCATCGCCGGAGCCCACGGTATTGGAGACGATCCCGACCCGCACTCGCGGGCGCAGCCAGGCGAGCAGATCGAGGGCATGCGGGATCGGCGTCAGGGTCATCTCCCAGAGGTGCTTGCCCGGTTCCTCGACGACGAGGGTATCGCCGAAGTCGAAGAAGACGCCCGCGATCGGACCGCTCACGCCCGGACCGGCTCCGCGAGCTCGCGAGCACGCAGCTGTCCGCAGGCGGCGTCGATATCCAGGCCGCGGGTTGCCCGAATCGTGGTCGAGATCCCGCTGCCCTGGAGCACGGCCTGGAAGGCCTCCGCCCGATCGCGGGAGGGCGGCACGAACCCGCTCCCCTCGACCCGGTTCATCGGGATCAGGTTCACGTGGCTGAGTGGATGCCGGACGATGGCGGCGAGACTACGGGCCTGGGCCAGGCTGTCGTTCACTCCACGCAGGAGCACATACTCATAGCTCGTCCGCCGGCCGGTCCGCTCCGCGTGGGCGCGAGCGGCTTTCACCACCGCCGCGATCGGGTACTTGCGGTTGACCGGGATCAGCCGGGAGCGCAGGGCGTCGTCTGGCGCATGGAGCGAGATCGCGAGGTTGACCGGCAACCCCGACTCGCTGAGGCGTTCGATGAAGGGCACCAGGCCGATCGTCGAGATGGTCACCCGGCGCGGGCTGAAGTTGAGGGTGTCCTTGCGCGCCCAGCGGCGGACCGCCGCAACCACCGCGCCGTAGTTGTTGAGCGGCTCCCCCATGCCCATGAACACGACGTTGGTGACCCGCTGCCGGGCGGGAGCCAGGTCCCGGGACGCGTGCAGAAGCTGGTCGACGATCTCGGCCTCGGTCAGGTTGCGGTCGAACCCGGACTGTCCGGTGGCGCAGAAGCTGCATCCGATCGGGCAGCCGACCTGCGAGCTGACGCAGATCGTGGTCCGCTCACGCTGGCCCGCGGAGGCCGGATAGTGCATGACGACGGTCTCGATCATGCGCTGGTCGGCAAGGGCGAACAGGTACTTCGCCGTCAGCCCCGAATCCGCGTCCCGCTTGCGATGCACCCGGACCGTGCTGAAGGCGAAGGCCTGCGCAAGCCGATCGCGGGTTTTCGGTGGAAGGGTCCGCATGGCCGCAAAGGAGGAGGCCCGGCCACGCCAGAACCAGTCCCAGGCCTGCCCGCCTCGGTACGGATCGTCGCCGCCCTCGACCAATCGCGCGCCGACCTCGTCCGGCTCGGCGGTCGAGAAGGCCCTAACGGACTCAGTTGTTACGACGGCTTCCCATGACGAGCGACGCGTAATAGAGGAGCGTCAGGATTCCGCCCAGCAGGGCCACCCAGTAGGTGAAGGCAGCCGCTCGCAGCATCCGGCGGGCACCCTCCTCCTCCTCCGGGAAGATGGCCCCGTTCTCGCGCAGGAGCGCGAGCGCCCGATGGCTGGCGTTCAGCTCGACCGGGGTGGTCACCAGCTGGAAGAGCACGACCGCGGTGAAGAGGAGCAATCCGAAGAAGGCGATGTCGATGCCGAGCGCGGAGCCTCGCGTCAGCCAGGAGAGCACTAGCCCCACCATGACGATCATCGGCCCGGCCTGGGAGCCGAGATTCGCGGCCGGCACGAGTCCCGACCGGAATCGCATCGGCGCGTACCCGACCGCGTCCTGCTGCGCATGCCCGATCTCGTGGGCCACGACGGCCTCGGAGGCGACCGACGCGGTGGTGGCGACCGGGCGCGAGAGATTCAGGGTCTTGGTCCTGGGGTCGTAGTTGTCGGTGAGCTCGCCGTCGATGACCTGCACCTGGACGTGGCTCAGGCCGATGCTCGCCAGCAGGCGGCGCGCCACGTCGAGGCCACTTTGGCCGCTCGAGTTCCGAATGGCGGAATACCGGGCGTAAGTTCGCTTGACCCAGCTGCTGGCCAGGAAGCTGAGCGCCATGATCGGCAGGCCGACGAAGAGGAGGTAGGACCAGTAGCTGGCGCCGTAGAAGAGCATGGAAACCTCGCTTGTTTGAGATCGTTTGCTGCTCGGATTCTACCCGGCGCCGGGTGGGTTCAAGCGGTCGCCGCACGTGCCGGCCTTCGTCACAGACAGTGAAAGGTTCGTGTGCATAGCGTCGTTTCACCCCTATCGAACCCGCAGGGCCGAAACGGATGGACGAGCAGCATCTGACCATGTCCGAAGTCTTCACGCTCTTCGGCCGGCACACCGAGGACACCCGCTGGGTGGCCTCCGCCGATTCCCAGGAATACCTGGCCGTCGTCCTGTACCTGGTCCAGCGCAACAACGCCCGCTGAGCCGTCCCGCCCCGACCAGATCTATGATACTCTGAATATCAGATTATCGCCATTGCATGGGCTCCAAATGTCTGAGAAGCTGACGCTGAGCGAGCTGTTCGCCCTCTTCGGGCGCACGACCGACGATACGCGCTGGGTCGGTTCGGCCGATTCGGAAGAGTACCTCGCGGTCGTGACCTACCTCGTCCAGCGCTCGAACCACCGCTAGCCACCTCACCCGCGGCCGGGTGCGAGACACGCGCGGGTCACAACCTGGCCACAGGACAGGCGCAACCGTCTGGAATCGCAGGGTCCGCCGTTATACGGCCATGCGGAGCATCGCGCGCTCGCTCATCCCGTGGATTCGAAGCGGGCTGACGACAGCAGAGCACCGCGCCGGCCAGGCGATGGTCGAATACGCCCTGATCATCTCGCTGGTCGTGGTCGTGATCCTGGTGACGCTGATCGTGCTCGGAAACACGGTCAGGAACACGTATTGCAATATCGAATCGGCCGTCGTCGGCGCCTGACCCGGCTGACGCCGCCTCATCCCGTGACCGTCCCGGTCACCGTCGCCGGGTTGCCCAGGACGACGGCGGCGGGGGGCACGTCCGAGGCGACCACCGCCGCCCAGCGCACCACCGCCGCCTCCCCGACGGTCACCCCTTTCAGCAGGGTCGCCTTGCCCTGAACCCGGGCCCGCGCCCCGATCCTGACCGGGGCGGCATCGGCGGCCTCGCCGAGCCTCCGGCGCCGGGCGGAGGTCGGATGGAAATCCGTATCGACCACCAGGCAGCAGCCGAGGACCGCCTCCTCCCCCACCGTGATCCCGGCCGCCGCCATCAGGCCGGCGCCGTCGATCTGCACCCGGTCCCCGATCTCGATGACGGCCTCCCGCGTCAGGGTGAGGATGGCCGTCCGGCCGGAGAGGTTGCGGATCACGACGTCCCGGCCGAAGCGAACCTGCCCACGGCCCCGGATGCGCAGGCGCCACGGCCCACGGAATCCGGGCCCGAAGCGAACCCGCGGGTAACGGAGGCGGAGGTACCAGCCGGCGAGGTTGAAGGTGGTCAAGGCGGTTCTGCCCGGGAAGGGATTTGAACCCTTACAAGCTTGCGCTCACAGCCCCCTCAAAGCTGCGTGTCTACCAATTCCACCACCCGGGCGGGCGACGGCTATTGTAGCGAGCCGCGTGGCTCCTGGCGAGCCCGGAGCCGCCAGAACGCGATGGAGCTGTAACAGGGGTTGTAACGCGGTCTTCGTAGGGTTGAGACCGAGGCGATCGTAAGGAATGGGCGAACCCGGTCTTATACCGATGCAGGATCACGGAGCGTCACGGATCCCGCAGCCGCAAATTCACGGCGGCCGGTCGGCAACGCGCCGCGCGCTCGCCGCCGGTCGAGAGGGGTTCACGATCGTCAATCGATATCGGATCCTGATCGTCGACGACGATGCCATGGCGCGGGAGATCCTGCGGCGCATCCTCGAGCACGCAGGGTACGAGGTGATGACTGCCGGCAGCGGCCCCGAGGCGCTGCGCAAGCTGCACGAGGGCATCCCGCACCTGGTCGTGGTCGACCTGATGATGCCCGAGATGGACGGCTTCGAACTGTGCCGCCGGATCAAGAGCCATCTCGACGTGCCGATCGTCATCCTGAGCGCGGTCGCCGCGGTCGAAAGCAAGGTGGAAGGCCTGCAGATGTACGCCGAGGACTACATCGTCAAGCCCTTCGAGAAGGAAGAACTCGTGGCGCGGGTGCAGCGCGTGCTGCGCCGCTACGGCGAGTCGGCGGGGGTCGAGCAGCCGGAGGTCGTGATCGACCAGGAGCTGCAGATCAACTTCGTGCAGCACTGGGCGCGGGTCAAGGGCAACCAGGTGACACTCACCCCGACCGAGTCGAAGCTGCTGTTTCTGCTGGTCCGCAACGCCGGACGCGTGGTCACCAACGAAACCCTGCTGGCCAAGGCGTGGGCGGGCGACGAGGAGGCCTACGAAGAGGGCCTTCGGGTCCACATCTCCCGGCTGCGCAGCAAGATCGAGCCCAATCCCTCCAAGCCGGTCTACATCCAGACCAAGCGCGGCGTGGGATACCGGTTCGCCGCCAAGGTCAACTATCCCGCGGGCCCTGAGCCCATGGCGCTGGCAGGCTGACCATGCTCACCATCTGGTCGCACGGCCACGTCGCGGCGCCGCGCGTGCCCTGGAAAGCCATCGCGCTCGGCTTCCTCGTCTTCGCCGCGTCCTTCCCGCTCTGGCACTGAGTCCGCCGCCGTAGACTCGTCCGGTGCCCCACTGGGTCTCCCTCGCCCTGACCGTCTTCGGGGTCATCTTCGTCCTCGAACTCCCGGACAAGACGGCCCTCGGTACCCTTCTGCTCGCCACCCGGCATTCGGCCCTGCCGGTGCTCCTGGGCAGCGCCCTGGCCTTCGTCGTGCAGAGCGCGGTCGCGGTGTTCGCCGGAACCCTCTTCGCGCTGCTCCCTCGCGAACCGGTACGGATCGCCGCCGGCCTCCTGTTCCTGGTGATGGCCGCCGTCCTCGTCCGACGCAACCTGCGGCGCGAGGAGGAGTTGGAGGAGAAAGAGATCGAGCGTGAGGAAGGCCGGCATCGCCGGGCCTTCGTGACCGCCTTCACCGTCATCTTCGTCGCCGAGTGGGGCGACCTGACCCAGCTGGCGACCGCCGCGCTGCAGGCGCGCTATCGCGATGCGGTGGTCGTCTTCTGCGCGTCGACGCTGGCGCTCTGGGCGGTGGCGGCTCTCGCGGTGATCCTGGGCAACCGGCTTGGGGCGCTGGTTCCGCAGCGTCCGCTCCAGTGGGGCGCCGCGGCGGTGATGGCCGTGATCGCGGTCCTGCTCATCACCGGCGTCCTCGGCTGAGACGGCCCGGTTACAGGTCGGTCGCAACCCGGTCGCATGCTGAATCGATCCTAAATCGTAAGAGTTCGTGCATCGAGGGCGACGTAAGGTTCGCCGTGTGGGACGGCTTGTTCACCGTATGCGGGACCGCGGCCGGGGACAGAGCATGGTCGAGTTCGCGATGGTCTCGCCGATCCTGATCATCATCATGTTCCTGCTGATCGATTTTGCCCGGCTGGTCTACGCCTACGGCGCCGTGTCCTGGGCGGCTCGCGAGGCGGCCCGCGTCGTCTCGATGCAGCCGCAGGCGACGAGTGACTGCCTGGCCCTGCATACGGCGGAGCAGACTGCCCAGGGCTTCCCGCTGAGCG
Organism: Candidatus Limnocylindrales bacterium; assembly: GCA_035632635.1. Taxonomy (GTDB): domain Bacteria; phylum Chloroflexota; class Dormibacteria; order CF-121; family CF-121; genus CF-120. Next base: position 4,660 of record DASQGL010000068.1, on the reverse strand, counting down.
CGGACCCGAATTCCGTGGCCGGGAACACCGATCCCAACAACCCCGGCACCCCCGGCCCGACCACGAACATCCCGGCCGGCACCGGGCTGATCTACATCTGGCCGGCGGTCGCCTCCGCCTCGCCTGACGTGAACTGCAACGGGACGACCCGCGCCGTCTCTCCGACCGTCCAGGACGTCGCGGTGCAGGTGAAGTATGCCTACCGCCCGATCATGCCCCTGATCTCGAGCTTCGTCCCGTCCTTCACCATCACCACGATCAGCGTGGTCCACACGGAGTATTGAAATGCTGAGAATCCGCCGGCTCCTGGTCAGCCCGCTGGGGAAGCGCGGCCAGACGCTGATCATCTTCGCCCTGACCTTCGTCGTGCTGGTCGGCTTCGCCGGACTGGCGCTGGACGCGACCCACGTCTACCTGTCGCAGCACACGGCTCAGAAGGCGGCCGACGCCGCCGTGCTCGCCGCCGGCAAGCGCCTGGCCGGTGCCACCCAGCAAGCGCCGCTGGCCAACCAGGGGTCGGCCGACGATGCGGCGATCGCGGCCCACGACTTCGCCGCCGCAGACGGCTTCATGACCGTCCGCAGCACGACCTGCGACGCCACCACGCCGTCCGGCGGTTTGAGCCGCTTCACCACGACCTGGTACGACACCGCCGTCTCCTGCGGCGCGACCTCCGGCTTCAACTGGAGCGTCAGCCTCGTGTCCCCGCCGAGCAACCTGACCCCGCACTGCCAGGTGAGCCCGTACAACTGCGTCCAGGTCACCATCACCCAGAACGTCCAGAACTTCGTCATGCGCGCCCTCGGCTTCCCCACCACGACCGTGAGCGCGTCGGCGACGGCGTTCGCGCAGCCGACCGGGATCGTCTACGACACGCCGTGGCCGTACGCCGTGTACCTCTACGAGCCGTCGGGCGCGACCTGCACCGGAGGCCCGTACACGCAGTGCTTCAACCAGGCGGCCCAGCCGAGCCGCTCGCAGCTGAGCTGCACCGGCGGCAACTGTCCCACGATGTGGGTGCGCAACGGCGGCGGCGTCGAGATCGTCGGCGTCGACGGCTCCACCGTTCCCGCACCCCGCGGCCCCGCCCACTTTACCGCCCTGCAGTCCAACGGCGACATGGTGCTCGGGGGGATCACGGTGTTCTGCGATCCCTACGGCCTCGGGCCGAGCGGCTGCTCGTCGAGCTTCGCTCCGGTCGGCACCAGCGGTTTCGCCATCGCCCCCGGCGCCAAGCTCTACTGCAGCGGAGGCTGGCTGGGTAGCTCGCTCACGCCCACCGGCTGCACCACGAGCGGACCGGGCGGCTACTCGCTCAGCATCCTCGACGGGAACGAGACCGGGTTCGTCGCCCACACCTGGACCCCGACCATCGTCCCGCAGACGAAGGACTGTGGCTACCTGATCCTGAACGGCGATGCCGTCCACGGGCAGACCTCGCTCAACAGCGCGTGCGACCCCGGGGCCGCCGAGCCGTACACCATCATGCCCGGGCTGTACCGCTACATCGTGATCAACCACGGCCAGTACACCTTCGAGCCCGGCCTCTACGACATCGACGGTAAGGCTCCCCAGAACACGAACGGCTCCGGCGTCCGAGCCAACGGCATCGATCACTCCGGCGAGACGAGCAATGACTGGGATCTCTGCTCGGGCGTCGCTCTGGGCACCTGCACCGCGACCGGCGGCCTCTGGATCGGCGGCAGCGGGAACTCGTGGGCCGGGCCCCTGGTCACGACGACCTACGGGACGTGTGGGAGCAGCGCCACCTCGGTCGGTGGCGGCGGATCGGCGACCAGCGTGACCGGCCACGGCGTGACCTTCCGCTTCAGGAGCACCTCGGCCGGCTTCGTCTCCACAGAGGAGGTCTCCTACATCGCCCTGACCGCCCCCGGCCTCGGCCAATCGCAGGAGGTCGGCGGCGCGCCGATGCTCTTCGACATGGAGAACGACAACTTCATCCACATCGACGCCAACACGAGCCACTACGACAGCCACTCGAGCACGCTCAACGAGTTCAACGGGATCATTTACCAGTACGCGAACGCCAAGGCCGGCGGCGTCGAGGTGAACGCCGGCTTCCCGACCCGGCACGACGGCGAAGAGGGCGGCACGGCCAACAACACGGTGCAGGGCCAGATCATGGCCTACAGCCTGACCACTTTCGGCAGCTTCGGCGCCTTCGACTTCAGCAACGGGACCGGCGGCGCGGCCACCCCCAGCGTCACGACCAGCGGCAACCAGGAGAACCAGATCCTGACCAGCTCCAAGCTGGTGGCGGGCTCGACCTCGACCACCGAGTCGCTGGTGGTCACCTACGCGGACGAGTGGGCGCTGGACGCCTACGACGTCTACGTCAAGATCAACAGCGGCAGCCCCGTGTACTTCTCCGCGGGGATCTGGAACCCGCAGCCCGCCAACAACGCCCCCTTGCCGCCCGCCATCAACACCCCCGGCGACTCGGCCGACGCCTACCCGACGGGCTCGGAAACCGGGGCCGTCAACTACGCGCACACGACGGATAGCAACGGCGACCCGAACTGGATCATCACGTTCGCCCCGACGAACACCTGGACCGGCGCACCTAAGGACAACAGCACCTTCCAGATCGAGGGCGACTGGGCCTGGGGGCACGAGCGCAACATCGTGAACTCGGTGCGGGGCAACAACCTGGCCACGCTGACCTACACCTTCCCGGTCCCGGTCGGGCAAACGGTCACGATCAGCATGTTCATGACCGACGGCGACCGCTGCGGTGACTACGTGACCACGACCTGGACCTTCAACAACATCGGGCAGCCCGCCCCGGGCACGCAGGTGATCGGATCGGTGCGGCTGGAGCAATGAGCGGCTTCCGGAAGCGGCGGGGCCAGGCGCTCGTCGAGATGGCGCTCATCCTCCCGGTGCTCGTGCTGCTGATGCTGGGCGCCGCCGACCTGGGCCGCGCCTACTACATCAAACTGGAGATGTCCGGGGCCAGCCGGGCCGGCATGCGGATGGGCGTCCTGGGCACCGGGGTGGACATCGGCAATGCGGTCCGCGCCGAACCGAACAGCGCGATCCCGAACACCACCGCCGCCTGGGGAGCCAACGGGCCCGGCGGGCTCAACGACTGCGATCCGACCCAGTCGACCCACAAGTGCGGCGACCAGGCCGGCTGCGCGCCCGGGGCGAACTGGACGACGGGACAGGTCGCCTGCTTCGCGGTTCGCACCTGCATCGTCTGGACCAACGGCACCTGCAGCAGCGTCAGCACCTGGGGCACGCGGCCGGCCGCTGCTGCCGACCAGGGCGTGGAGGTCCTGACCGTCTATCGGTTCCAGGCGGCGACACCGATCATCGCCGCATTCGCGCCCAACCCCGGTGGCATCTTCTATCTCTCCGCCGACACGGTCGGACTCCAGCTGTATTGAGCCCCACCGGTGACCGCAGGGCACGGCGAAGCTCCCGGGTCTCGGGCGAGCTGCTGGCCTTGAGCGCTGCCGCGGTGCTGGCGGTGTACGCGGCCGGGTACGTGATCACCGAGCCCGAGGCCGCCCAGGCGGCGGCGATGCCGCCGGCGGCTCCCACCCTTCCGCCCGGTACGTACCGGGACGGGATCTACCTCGGCGAGGGCACCGGCCCCTTCGGCAGTGTCTTCGTCACCGTCGCCATCCACGGCGGCCGGATCGCGAGCGTCTGGATCAACCAGACCACGACCACGTTCCCCAGCCAGGTGATCGCCGGGCTGCCGGACCAGGCCGTGCGCACGCAGGCCAGGACCATCGACGCCGCCAGCGGGGCGACCGCGAGCAGCGCCGCCTTCGTGGCGGCGATCCGGTCGGCGATCGCGCAGGCACGGTCCTGAGATGCGGTCCAGGCAGACCGGCAGGCGCGTGTCGCGGGCCTGCATGGATACCGTCGTCTCGATCGAGGTCGTGCCGGGATCCGGGCCGCCGTCCTGCGACGTCGCCGTCGAGCGCGCCTTTGCCTGGTTCGAAGCGGTCGAGCGGAGCTGCACCCGCTTCGACGAGAGCGGCGAGGTCATACGGCTGGCTCGGGTGCCGGACAGACCGGTCGCGGTCAGCCCGATCCTGTTCGAAGCCGTGCGCTTCGCGCTCAGGGTGGCGGCGCGGACGGGGGGAGCCTTCGACCCGACGGTCGGGTCGACCATGGCGGCCCGCGGCTTCTCGCGGGCGTACCGGACCGGCCGTCCGGTCGCGCCACTTCCGTCCGCCGACGGGCACGCCAGCTATCGGGACGTCGTCGTCAACGAGGACGACCGGACCCTGACGCTGCGGCGTCCCCTGGTCCTCGACCTGGGCGCCGTGGCCAAAGGCCTGGCCATCGACCTCGCGGCGGTCGCCCTGCAGGACTACGCCAGCTTCCTCATCGAAGCCGGCGGGGACCTCTTTGTCCGGGGCGCCAACCCCCAGGGTCAGGACTGGCAGATCGCCATCCAGGACCCTTTCCACCCACAGGCCGCAAACCTCGTGGTGGCCGTCTCGGACCGCGCCGTCTGCACCTCGGGCGGATATGCCCGGCGGCTGAAGACGCCCGGCGAGCACCACCTCCTCGACCCGAGGACCGTCCGGTCGCCGAAAGCGCTGGCCAGCGTGACGGCGATCGCGGGTAGCGCCATGCTCGCCGACGCCCTTTCCACCGCCGCCTTCGTCCTCGG